>JBDTAW010000114.1:0-47548 GCA_039924445.1 Gemmatimonadaceae bacterium | reverse complement strand
TGGCTGGGAACCACCCTGTCATCGTGATCAGCTGTTGTTGCCAGCGTCGCTGGATAGCAACTCTCCGGTTTGATGTTCTGCAACGGCGAGTACTTGAGCAACACGGGGAACATGGTTTTGTCAGACGACGATCCGTATTCCGTGGTCCATGCTGCGCCACCGGTGAACTTGTCGTAGCGCAACATGTCCATGACTCCCACTGAGGGGAGCGCTACGGCGAATAGATCCGGTCGCTGAATCGACACTGCTCCAATCAGCAGGCCGCCATTCGAACCCCCCTGAATTACAAGTTTGCTCGCTGACGTATATCGCTGTGCGATCAGGTATTCGGCTGCTGATATGAAGTCGTCGAAGCCGTTCTGCTTGTTTGCGAGCATGCCGGCCTCATGCCAGGCTTCACCATACTCGCCGCCGCCACGAATATTCGCGGTTACGTAAATCCCACCGTGTTCCAGCCACGCCGGAATAGTGGGAGAGAATGCAGGCTGAACGCTTATGTCAAACCCACCGTACGCGTAAAGCATTGTCGGGTGTGATCCGTCAAGCACTGTTCCCTTCTTCATAGTTATGAATAGCGGGATTTTTGTGCCATCGCGAGACGCCGCGAATACCTGCACCGTCTCGTAAAGACTGGCGTCGAACGTTGGTTTTGCCTGCGTGAAGGGAATTGTTACCCGCGTTTCAACATTGTATGCGTAAACGCTCTCCGGCACGAGTGGCGAGGTGAAAGCGTAGAACATTTCTGTTGTGTCATTGCGCGCGCTGATGCCGCTCACGGTCCCCACACCGGGAAGTGGAACGGCGCCGAGCGGTAGCCCACGAGTATCGAACACGCGCACGATGCTCTTCACGTCTTCCAGGTACTGGACTACGATGCGGCCGCCTGCCATTGTCGCCGTTTCGATCGAGGCATGCGATTCGGGTACCACCGTGCGCATGTGTGCGCGATCGGGAGTCGCCAGATCCAATGCAACTACTCGCCTCTTCGGCGAGTCGTCGTCGGTAAGCAGGTACGCCGTGGAGCCGACGTTTCCGATCACCTGAAACTGGGCAATGTCTTCCGCCACAATCGACGTCAGCGGCGCCGTGACCTTGGGATGCATCGGATCACCGAGGTCCGCGAAGTAGAGGCGATTCCGGTTGTCCGCGCCAGGGCTCGCCGTGCAGAACACATAGCGACCATCTTCCTCGACCGCACAGCCTACGAAATAGCTCTGCAGCTCGCCATTGCCCAGGATCGGTTGGTCCTTGGACTGGTCCGTCCCAACAATGTGATAGTAGACGGCGTGGCCAGACAACGCCGACGAAAGCGCAAGTCCAGCCGGCGGTTCGGGATAACGTGCGTAGAAAAACCCACGTCCGTCGCGTGTCCAGGAAATCCCGGAAAACCGAACCCATTTCAAACTGTCGGCGACGTCCGCCATCGAGCCGAGGTCTCGGATATGCACTGTATGCCAGTCAGATCCACCCTGAGCTAACGAGTACGCGAGGTAACGTCCGTCCGGCGAAGGCGACCAATCTTCAAATGCTATGGAACCGTCCGGCGATAAGGAATTCGGATCTAGAACCATCACTGCCGCGCCATTCAGGCTGTCCCGCGTGTACAGCGCCGACTGGTTCTGAAGCCCGGTATTCGCTCTGTAGAAGAGTCGCTTCCCCTGCACGCGCTCCGGCAACGTGACGCGCGGATAGTCGAATAACTCCGTCAGTCGCGCGCGAAGACTGTCGCGTAAGGGGAATTGGGCGAGATATGAATTGGTGAACTGATTCTGAATCTTGATCCACGCGTGTGTCCGGGAACTGTTCAGGTCTTCCAGCCATCGGTACGGATCAGCTACGGATGTGCCGAAGTAATTGTCAGTGACAGTGTCACGAATCGACGGAGGATATTTCACTCGCTGGGCGTTGAGTGTCGTCACCGAGCCAATGCTGGCAAGGGCCAGCAGTACGAGCCTGCGGCGAAGAAGAGCTGGGAAGTACAGCACCAACGAAGCATACGCGCGCGTCAGCCACGAGTGAACCCGTTAGGCTGTCTTCTTCTTACGCGCCGCGCTACGAGTCGTCGTCCCCGTCGCCGGCTTCTTGCGCCCCCGGCTTTTGGCTCTCGCCTTCGTCGACTTCCCTTCCGCCAGACTCTGGCGTAGTCGAGCCATCAGGTCCACCACCTTCCCATCGTCGCCAGTATCCTTGTCCGCCGGAGCACTCTTCAGCTTTTTCCCTTGCGTCTTCGCCCTGATCAGTTTCATCAGATTGGCGCGATATTCGTCTGTGTATTTCTCTGGATCGAACTTTGCTGCAAGATTCTCGACGAGCTGCTCCGCCATTTCAAGTTCCTGTGGGCGCACGCTCGCGGAAGCCGGAAAATGAATCTCGTCGATCGGAACGAGTTCATTCTGAAAACGCATTATCTCGAGCGTGAGTGCGTCGCCCGTGGCTTTGACACCAACCAGATGCTGTGTATTCCGCATCACGATTTTCCCGATTCCAACCACATCTGCCTTTCGAATGGCCGTCCGAAGCAGAGCGTACGCCTTCTCGCCCCCCTTGGTCGGTGCGACGTAGTATGGAGTCTCGAAGTAGCGAGGGTCAATCTCATCCCGCTGTACGAAATCAAGGATGTCGATCGCCGAGGATTTGCCGAGCGCAGCCTCTCGAAAATCGGCGTCCGTCAGCACCACATATTTGCCCTTCTCGATTTCGTAGCCCTTTACAATGTCCTCCCACTCCAGGGGACCGGCTCCCTTGGCGGAAAAGCGCTCATACTTCACTGGGGAGAGATCTTTTTTATACAACAGCCGAAAGCTGACATGGTCCTGGCGGACCGCCGGACGTAATTCGACCGGGATGCTGACGAGACCAAAGCTCAACGAACCCTTCCAGACACTCGCCATAACGTCGCTCCCCAAATTGAAGTCCAGGATTTGCAATGCAGAAGGGAGGCAAGACGGGTGCCCGGTGTCAAACCGGGCCGGCCGCGCTTCCTTGCGTCTGTGCACGGGGTTGGTTCATTTGTTCGATTAACCATTTCAAAGCAGGATGCCAGTGAAGCCGACCAACCAGACTCTCCGCGTTGTTCTCGCCCTGTCCGCAGTCTTTTCTCTCGCATGTGCGCCAACGCCCCGAGTCGCTGCGACACCCGCGTCTGTCGCCGGCCTCCCGCCATCGGCGAACGACGTCAAGTGGAGTCGGACTTCGGCAGAGTACCGCGCGATCTTCATAGGGACCTACCGCGCCGCCGCCGAACGCCTCGCGACGCTCTCGGCGGGACACCAACCGGCCACATGGGGAGTGATTCTCGACGCAGACGAAACGGTCCTCGATAACTCGGAATACGAACTCGGTCGGGTACCTTTCGGGGGTTCCTTCGATGCTCCGGCGTGGACAAAATGGGTGATGGAAGGCCGCGCGCCGGCGCTTCCCGGCGCTGTCGCCTTCACGAGCCGCGTCCGCGAACTCGGCGGCAAGGTGGTCATTGTCACAAATAGGAACGACGCCGAGTGCCCCATAACGCGGAGCAACCTCGATCAGGTGTCAATCCGCGCAGATCTGGTTCTCTGCAAGACGACTACCGACGACAAGAATCCTCGGTTCGACGCTGTGCAAAACGGTGGCGCGGCAGCAGGCTTCCCAGCTCTGACGATCCTCGAATGGGTTGGAGACAACATCCAGGACTTCCCGCATCTCAAGCAGTCCATTCGCGATGGATCAGACGCCGCGTTCGCACGATTCGGGGACTCGTACTTTGCACTGCCCAACCCGATGTACGGTTCATGGCAGTCCAACCCGTTCATGTAGAGCGCAGCTGGAAATGACTCGGACAGCGCGCGACTCGAAAGGCGAGATTGAGCCGATGTATGCCAGTGTCGGTCACGAGATTCCCGTCGGCCGCAACTGGACATTCGAGCCAAAGTATGACGGAATCCGTGCACTCGCATACGTAAATTCCCGCGGCGTCCGGCTGGTCACGCGAAACGGTAACGACAAGGCTCTTCAATTCCCGGAGATAACCACTGCGCTCGCCGAGCTGGGAATACGACTCGGTAAATCGTTTACGGTCGACGGTGAGATCGTTGCCGTGATCGGTGATGATGTTGCTCGCTTTCAGGCGCTGCAGGGAAGGATGCACATGAAGGGAAGTAATGAAATCGCGATCGCGGCGGAGCACATGCCCGCAGCGTTCATCGTTTTTGATGCAGTCAGCTATGATCGTCGCGATATCACCGGTCAACCATGGACAGAGCGACGTGAGGTGCTTGAGGGGATCATGAGCGACCTCGCGAGTACGAAGCATGGGCGCGCCCGGGATTCTGTTGCGCACCATCTCCGGCTTTCTCCAACGAGACGAGGCGGCGCTGCGATGTTGAGTCGCGCCCGGGCACAGGGTTGGGAAGGAATCATCGCAAAGCGAACTGACGCGCCGTATCGACCGGGTGTTCGCTCCGACACCTGGCTGAAGCTCAAAATAGATTTCGAACAGGAATTCGTGGTTGGAGGGTTCACCGCCCCGCGAAAGTCGCGAGAGGGACTCGGGGCGCTTCTGCTTGGCTACTTCAATGCGAACAGGAGACTCGTGTACGTAGGCCACACTGGCGGTGGATTCACACGCGCTGGTCTGAGAGAGATGCGGCACACACTGGATGGCCTGACGCGGAAGACGTCGCCCTTTGAGTACGATTTTCACACGAATCAGCCGGCAACATGGGTGCGTCCGAGCATTGTTGTTCAAGTGAAATTCAGCGAATGGACTGCGGACGGTCGGCTCCGACAGCCCATATTCCTCGGAGTTCGCGAAGACAAGAAGGCAAAAGATGTTACCTATGAGAGTGAAAGTATCCAGCGCAAGTTGGGTGCGTGATTCTTGCGGCTGCAGTGAGCGTGGGCAACACTCGGCAAAACAGCTTGCAATACCCGGGAGGTTCATGCGGTTGAAATCCATTGCACTCATCCTCACGCTTTCGTTCTTCAGTGCTGCAACGGCGTGTAACCGGTCGCAGCCCGCTGCCGCTGTTCCGGTTCCCGTCACTACCCTCGACGTCGTCAACCAGGGACTTCCAGACATGGATGTCTATATGAGCGGCAACTCAACTTCAGCGCTTCTTCACCTCGGCGTGGCACCGGGGAGCGTGACAACAAAGTTGACGATTCCGGATAGCATCATGGTCAGCGGTGCTGCTTCGTTAAAGTTCTTCGCAGATCCGGTTGGACGAGTGCGTACGTCTGCCAGCAGCACAATCCTCGTGCATCGTGGCGATATCGTGACGCTCAGGATTCCCGCAGGCTGACGTTACCCGGGCGAATCCATCGACGATCGCCCGTCGTGCTTCGCGAGGAGATCGCGCCTGTATATTCCTTCGTACCACCCGTCTCTCCCCAGGCTCATGACTGACGCAGCTCTACCACCACGCGACTCAGCGCTCGCGTTAATGCAGGAGTACACCCATTCCGACTCATTGCGGAAGCACATGCTTGGCGTCGAGGCAGCCATGCGTGCGTACGCGGAACACTATGGTGAGGATGTCGAACGCTGGGGACTTGCCGGCCTGATGCATGACTTCGACTACGAGCGCTTTCCCAATGCGACCCGGTCTGCCACCGACGAACACCCCAGCGAGGGCGTGCGGATCCTGCGGGGACGTGGTTATCCCGAGGACGTACTGGATGCAATCATGGGACACGCCGCGTACACCGGAACCCCTCGCGTAACACTAATGTCTCGAACGCTGTTCGCCGTGGATGAACTCTCCGGCCTCATCACCGCAACTGCGCTCGTCAAGCCGTCACGCGCAGTTCGCGACGTGGAAGCGCGATCGGTACGCAAGAAGATGAAGGACAAGGCGTTCGCACGCGGCGTGAGTCGCGAAGATGTCACCGAAGGTGCGAAAGAACTCGGAGTCGATCTGGATGAACACATCACCTTCGTCATAGGTGCAATGCAGCGTTCTGCTGAAGCACTCGGTCTCTGACTCAAGTTACGCCCGGGATTCAGCTGCAGGCATCACTGCGGATTGGTGGCCCAGACGGTCATTTCGGTAACCATGGCGCGATCATTCTGAGCAAGCATCCCGGAAATTGCAGCTGCGATGTCCGCGCCTAGCAACTTGCTCGGATTGTCAACATGCTCAGCACCGCGCGCACGATGAGCAAAGTCGGTTAGCACCTCACTGGGATTAATCTGCATCACGCGAATGTTGTGCTTCCTGAGTTCCGCTCTCCAGCACTCGGTGAGTGAGCTGACGGCAAACTTTGATGAGGAATACGCGGATCCGTTCGCTCCTCCGTGGGACGCCGATGTTGACGCAACGTTGATGATGTTACCGTACGACTGCTTGATGAAATGCCTTGCCGACTCACGAGCGACCAGTGTTGCGCCGAGCACATTCGTCTCCCAGACAGCGCGCATATCATCGGCCGTAGTGTCGACCAGCGCCGCGAAGCGACCGAATCCGGCATTGTTGATCAGGACGTCATAGCCGCCGAGGGCCTTGATCACCGCCGGGATGAGCGCAACGACATCTGATTCGCGACTTACGTCGGCAGTGAAGGGCGTAGCGCCAATCTCGCCGGCCGCCTTCTGGATAGCGGCCGTATCCCGTCCGCAGATGGCCACCCGGGCGCCGCTCTCCGCCAGCGCGAACGCGGTGGCCTTGCCGATGCCGCTGGATCCTCCAGTTACGAGTACCCGAGCCTTCGCGATGTTCATTGCAACCTCATTGAATCAACGGTTAAACTGCATGATGGATGATAGCAGCACTTCTGGTACCATTGTAGCTTAACTGACGCCCATGTTGAACAAATTTGAAGACACAATAATCGCTGGCGGCGGCCCGATCGGACTGGCTTGTGCCCTGTCTGCGCGCCGGTGCGGAATCGACCCGCTCATCGTTGAGGCAGGAGCGATCGCTGAGTCCATTGTCCGTTATCCAATCGGAATGGGATTCTTCACCACTCCTGAACTGCTTGAAATCGGCGGACACCCTTTTGTCTCTGTCGGCCAGAAGCCAACGCGCGAGGAAGCTCTCAAGTACTACAGGGGCGTCGTCCGCGCCGACGGGTTGAGGGTGCAAACGTACACGCGGTTGCTCAATGCTAGCCGCAACGGCGATGTAATCACCTGTACGCTGCAAACAGCATCCGGCGAGTCAACTATCGATTGCAAACGCCTCGTGCTCGCGACCGGCTATTTCGGTGAGCCAAACCTGATGGATGTTCCTGGTGAATCACTTCCATTCGTCCATCACTATTTCGACGAACCGCACCTCAGTTTCGGCCTCGATGTCGTGGTGATCGGCGGACGCAACTCCGCGGTCGAGGCCGCGCTGGAACTGTTTCGTGCCGGCGCAAGAGTCACGCTTGTATATCGCGGAACCGCATTCCAACCGAGTGTCAAGTACTGGGTCAAGCCGGACATCGAAAACCGCATCGCTGCAAAGGAAATCTCGTCACGGCTGGGCGCTAACGTGCTTCGCATAGAGCCGGGAGCAGTGGTAATTCGCAACGCCCAGGACGTCGAGGAAAAACTACACGCGGACAGGGTGTACGCACTTACAGGCTTCCGAGCTGATTTCGCATTGTTCCGCAAACTCGGTATCGAACTTGAACCCGATACCGAGCGGGCCACGGTAAATCCCGATACACTGGAGAGCAACGTGCCCGGCATCTACATGGCTGGCAGCATCGTCGCAGGTCGTTTCACATCGGGAATCTTTATTGAGAACGGCCGCTTCGATGGCGACAAGATCTTCCGCTGCTAGTCCCGGAGAGAAACGCGCGCTTCGCGTGAACAATCGGCTCGCCATTCCCCGCGATGAGCTGGTTGTGCGAGCAACGCGTGCATCGGGTGCGGGCGGCCAACACGTAAACAAGACGTCGACACGCGTGGAGATCACCTGGAACGTTCTTGCGTCTCAGGCGCTTGATGATGCTGACCGTGCTCGCATCTCGGCGCGACTTTCGTCGCGGCTGAGTGACGACGGCGAGCTGCGCGTTGTCGCCAGCGATACGCGCAGCCAGTTGCAGAACCGTGAATTAGCCGAGGCGCGTCTCGCAGATCTGGTGCGGCGCGCGCTGGTTGTTCCGAAACCGCGCAAGAAGACGCGACCAAGTCGAGCCGCGAAGCAAGCGAGACTCGATGACAAACGCAGAACATCGGACAAGAAGCGAGTACGCCGAAGCAACACCGACGAATGATCACGACCCCAGCATGAGCCACAAGCGCTTCGATAACAGTTATTTCGATAAGTGGTATCGCCACCCCGAGCATCGCATCGGAACCACAACGGATCTCGCGCGAATGGTTCGCTTCGCAGTGGCAGCAGCGGAATACGTGGTCGCACGGCCAATTCGAACAGTGCTCGATGCCGGCGCAGGTGAGGGCCGCTGGTTCCCGGTGATCAGGAAACTCCGACCGGCGGCGCGATACCACGGAGTCGATCCCAGCGATTATGTGACGAAACGCTTCGGCAAGCGACGCAACATTGTGCAAGGAACACTCGACGACCTTCCCATGCTGTTCCCGCTACGTCAGTTCGATCTCGTCATTTCTTGCAGTGTGATAAACTATCTGCCACGCGAATCAATGATTCGCGCAATCCATCGCATAGCAGAACGCACCGGTGGCCTGGCATATCTGGAAATATTCGCCAGCGAAGATGAGGTTGAAGGCGATACAATTGACTGGCACACTGAGTCGCGCGCCACATACTTGCGAATCATCAAACGCGCCGGCCTCATTCCGTGCGGACTCCACTGCTACATACCGGCTGGCAATGCATCGAGCCTCGTTGGACTCGAACGCGCGTGAGTGTGCATGAGTGTGCATGAGTGTGCATGAGTGTGGATGAGTGTGCATGAGTGCGCGGGATTGTCTAGCTACGATCTCCGTCGCCCATACCGTACTTGGCGCGCAGGGAGTTGAATCGCTGAGTCAGACCTTCACGATACTTCTCGCCCACGTTTCGCCCGCGCGAGTAACTCGCCTTGTAACGTGACGCGAGCTCCGGAAATTCCTGCTCGATGAACGGCAGGTATCGCAGCCTCGCGCTCCGGTCGAGCCGGAGAGCGCACGCACCAATTCGTGTAGCCCCCGCCGCCGCTACCTGCCGTACCAACTCGTCAAGCGCCGCAGGCTCGTCGGTGATTCCCGGGAGTATGGGCATGCAGTTGACACCTGTCTCGATTCCAGCGTCACGCAGCCTCGCGAGCGCCACCAGGCGTGCGTGTGGCGTTGGCGATCGTGGCTCGATACGTCGAGCCAGCTCGCGATCCACGGTGATGAGCGAGATCTGCACGCGAAGGTCCGAGTGTCGCGCAACTCTGCTCAACAAATCCACGTCACGTGTTATGAGCGGACTCTTGGTGATGATCACGATCTTCAATCCTGGATGCTCGGCGAGTACCTCAAGAATCCCTCGGGTCACTCGAAACCGTCGCTCCGCAGGCTGATACGGATCAGTCGCAGAACCTATCAGAATTGTGTCGCCGTGAATCAACCCCAGATAACGCTCGCCGCCTGTCCGTAAAGCGCGTGCAAGAATCTCAGGCGCGTCACGCTTGACGAAGATTCGCCGCTCGAACGCCAGCCACGGTTCCATGGTCTCGAACTCCGCAGAGAGCCGATCCTCAAGCCGATCCCGATCGGCAGCTCGCTCCATCACGTATCTGTGTGCATATCGCGCGTAGCAGTACGTGCAGCCAAACGCGCAGCCCACGTAAGGGTTGATCGACCAGAAGTTCATCCCGGTCGCCTCCGGCGCGTTCATCACCGATCGCGCTCGCGTCGCGAAATAGCGAATGTCACCCTGCTCGCCCAAAGACGGGAGCAACTCGAACGATCGCTCCACAGCCGGCGGGAATAACGGGAGTTGGCGATTTGATCGACTGGTTCGCTGCATCGGTACTAGTATCCCGAACGCACACCGAAGATCGCAATGTTCTCGACCAGTTGAAGTCGTAAATTATTGGCCATGATCCCTAAATTCTTTGCGATGCCACCGACTGCGCGACTCGGCGCCCTGCTCATCGCCTTCGCCGCGCTCGCCGCGCTCGCGCCCGACGCTGGAGCCCAGTGGACTCAACTCCAGTCCGGAACCAACGCCTCTTTTCGTGGAATGAGCGTCGTGAACCGGGACGTCGCGTGGATTAGCGGAACAGGCGGGACCTTCGAGTCGACGAGTGATGGTGGAAAGACTTGGCAAGCCGGCACTGTACCGGATGCAGCATCCTTCGACTTTCGCGCGGTCCAGGCATTCTCACTGGATACCGCGATCCTCATGGTTTCCGCGCAGGACACTGGTCTCATCTACCGAACGACAGACCGTGGCAAGACGTGGAACGTCCAGTACCGAAATCTGGCGAAAGGGGTGTTTCTGGACGGAATGGCCTTCTTTGATTCACACCATGGCTTTGTGGTCGGCGATCCGATGGATGGCCGCTTCGTACTCCTCGAGACTCGTGACGGCGGCCAGCACTGGACGCGAATTCCGGCGTCCGGCCTCCCACCATCGCTGCCAGGAGATGGCGCCTTCGCGGCAAGCGGCACGTCACTTATCACTTGCGGGCCCAATGACATCTGGCTCGGCACTGGCGGCGCAGCGACCGCGAGAGTCTACCACTCTTCAGATGCAGGGCGAAATTGGACTGTCGCAGTTACCCCGATCAGCGCTCGTCTTGCATCCGCTGGGATATTCTCGCTCGCATGTCGCGACTCCAAACATCTAATCGCCGTCGGCGGCAATTACAGCAAACCGGATCCGAGTCGAGTTACCGTCGCAGTCAGTGATGACGGAGGGGCGACATGGTCGGCTTCGAAACCTGATTCTGCAACGGCGTTCCTGTCTGGAGTCAGCTATCTGAGTACTCGCGCCAACCCCGGTGGCTTGCTGGCAGTTGGTACGGAAGGCACCGCTTTTTCGACGGACTTCGGCCGGACGTGGAAACGTATGGATCGTCTCTCGTTGAATGCGATCAGGTCGCGCGGTGACGGATCTGCATTGGCGTCCGGCGGACGCGGCAGCATAGTGGTCATCGAGCGGCTACCGCCGAGATAGCTGCCGGAGTGGTGCCAAAACTTGCCAACTTGACGCTCGCCACGGCGCGCCTCTTGCCCTGTACCCTTGCAACGGGACTGGTCGCGGTTTGGAGGTGCGGTCCCGGCCACGATGTGAACGGAGATATGCGATATGTCGGGTTTGATCTGGTGGATCATCGTTGGCCTCATCGCCGGCTGGGCGACTGGGCGCATCATGAAGGGGTCGGGCTATGGCCCGCTCATGGACATAGTTCTGGGAATCATCGGTGCTGTACTTGGTGGTTGGCTTATGGGTATGCTCGGCTTCGGAGCCGGCGGTCTCATCTGGTCCATCATCGTCGCGATTATAGGTGCCATCATCCTGGTATGGATCGTCCGGCTGATCACGGGAAACCGCACAGCGCTCTAGACGATTGTTGGGGCGACGCATGCGTCGCCCCAACATGCGTCGCCCCAACTCATGCGTCGCCCCAACTCATGCGTCGCCCCGACCACAACTCAGATAAAGAAAGAAACGATCATCGCGATCGCCGCAATACCCATTAATCCGGCCGCGCTCCAACCAAGCACATTCAACAGTCGGCCGTTCTTGTACTTGCCCATGATCTTCTCGTTGTTGCATACGAGCAGAATGATCACGATCAGTGGCGGAGCCAGGACGCCATTCACCACGGCAGACCAGAGGAGCATTTTCATCGAGTCCGCGTTGGTGAGCGCGAGTATCGTCCCAACCACCATCGCTGTCGCCATTACGCCATAGAACACGACTGCACCGTCAGGCTTTTCGTCCATGCCGCCCTTGAACGCGCCAGCTTCGGCGATCGCGTAGGCGGCGGAACCAGCAAGTACAGGCACGCCGAGCATTCCGGTACCGATGAGACCGAGCGCGAAAAGCCAGTATGCAAGTGGACCCGCGAGCGGGCGAAGCGCCATTGCTGCTTGATCCGCCGTTTGCACACCAGTGATCCCGGCCTTATGCAGCGTGGCGCCTGCAGTCAATACAATGAAGAACATGATCACCTGTGACACCAGCATGCCCGACTCTGTGTCGAGGGCGGCATCATGCAACTCGCGCCCAGTCCGGCGCATCTGGCCCCTTCTTCTACGCATGGGAAATCGCGCGCGGATATGCTCCTCCTGTTCTGCCACCTGAGATGCCTGCCAGAAAAACAGATAGGGTGATATGGTCGTTCCAAGTATGGCGACGAAGGTCAGCAGGTACTCCTTGTCCCACTGGATTGACGGAATGAAAGTGCCCTTGAGGACGCCGATGATGCTCGGGTGGGCCAGGAGTCCGGCCCCGATGTATGCGAAGAGCGCGAGGGCAAACCACTTGAGAACCCGCGCCATGGCTTCGTACGATGCAAATACCAGCAGCGCGAGAATCAACAACGCAAATACCGGAACCAGTATTCCGCGCGGAATGCCCGTCAGCAACTGTGCCGACGCAGCCATGCCATCAAGATCCGCCGCTATGTTGAGCGTGTTGGCGATAATCAACAGGACACACGCGAACCACAACACACTTCGCGAATAGTGCGTGCGCAACGTACTTGCGAGCCCCGATTTTGCCACGACGCCGACCCGCGCGCACATCAACTGGACCGCGATCATCAGGGGGAGGCTGACCAGCGCTGTCCAGAGCAATCCGTAGCCGAAAGCAGCTCCTGCTTGAGAGTATGTAGCAATCCCGGAGGGGTCGTCGTCGGCAGCCCCCGTTATCAGCCCGGGTCCGAGCTTACGCAGAAACGCCGCCGCTCCAGTGTTTCTTACCGCACCGTTTGGGACCGCCGTCGTGGGAACGCTGCCGACATGCTCGACCTGTTTCGCCATGGCTCGTTATCCGGCCGCATCTGCGGCTTTAATGATTTGGAAAACCCGTTACATCAAGTAACATTCCTGCTTCGCTCGCCTGCCGGTACGATTATATAAATGATTGCCAATCACCCGATCGACGAATCTCCGCCCGAGAGTATCGCGTATCTAACCACGCTGCATCGCGGCCTGGATCCCGCAATGCTGGCCATGAAATATGCCGCTATGCGCCGCAGTCCATTTTGCTATATGCGGGGCGCGTGCCAACTTTTCTATTCGTCGCTTCCGGCTGCGACGACCGTCTCCGGGGCACCGCCTGTCTGGCTGTGCGGCGATTTGCACGTCGAAAACTTCGGCACGTATAAGGGCGATAATCGGCTCACATACTTCGACGTGACCGACTTCGATCAGGCAGCTCGGGGTCCGCTGACCCTGGATCTCATCCGCTTTCTGGCGAGCATCCGCGTCGGAGCGGGGGAGTGGGGAGTGGCCTCCGATGGGATCGACAGCCTGGTTCAGCGATCGCTCGTCGCGTATTCCACCGAACTCGGGGTCGGCAAGCCATCGTGGATCGAGCGGGAAAGCGCGAAGGGCACGGTCAAGCGGTTGTTCGCCCAGGTTGCCGGACGGTCGCGCTCCGAGCTGCTCGGCAGGTATTCCACCAAAAAGAACAAGCGTCGCCGCCTTGTCCTCGACGGTCAACATCTTCTGCCTGTTGCATCAATGGAACGTGGAGGCGTCGAGCGGATGCTGTCCAATATTGCCGAAACAGCGCACGACACGGATTATTTTCGCGTGGTAGATGTTGCACGACGAGCTGCCGGGATCGGAAGCCTCGCGCTTCCGAGATACATGGTTCTCATTGAGGGACGTGGCTCACCTGATCGTAACGTGCTACTGGACGTTAAACTGGCGCATCCATCAGCGATTGCCGTCCTGCGCCCGCAAGAACAGGCACCATGGAGGAGCGACGCAGAGCGGATTGTATCTGTCCAACGCCACTCGGCGATCGTTGCTCCTGCGCTTCTCTTTTCTTCGGAATGGGAAGAACGGAGTTACTGCGTTCGTGAACTTCAGCCCGACGACGATCGGGTCCGACTCCACGATTGGGAAAAACAACCCAAAAAGATCGCCGAGGCGATTGTACTCATGGCGGCTGTGGCTGCGTGGATGCATCTACGTGGCGGCGGTTGGTTGAGTTCTGCGCCAACCGAGCAGCTATCCGCATTCGGACGCGAATCTTCCTGGCGTGAGCCTGTCCTTGAGATTGCTCGAGCCGCCGCCGACAATACTCTCCGGCACTATCTCGAGTTCGTCGAGGCTTATGACGATGGATACTTCAGGGACCCGTCCTAAACCGGTTGATTCATTTTTTACTGAATGCTGCTCAGGCAGCAAGTTCGCGCTGCGTATAGGCTGAAATCAACTCTTCCACGCGAGCGGGGTCGCCGTATATGGCGCCTTCTTCCCACCACGCTGCAACGTCTCGGGGAATCACACCCGAAAGAGCATGATCCGCGCGCTCCGCGACGAACAGAACCTCGCTCATCCGGTCGACGGCGGAGGGAATCGGCCTCCGGTGATGCGCTGCTATCGAAGTCGCGACTGCGTCTCCGAGTCCCCAGTGAATGACCGCTACGCCCCCGAGCGGCTCGTGAACATCACGTAGTACTCGAGATACCACGCTTCTTGGAACATCAACATCTCGCCGCGTCTCATGTCGCAGAGTTCCAATGACGTCAAAGATGATCAACTTGCCGGCATCGTGAAGCAGCGCGAGCGAAAAGCATTCATCTGGAACCAGCCCGAAACTCCGCCCGATCGCGCGCGCAATGGGCGCCGTACGTACGAGGTGGTCACGTACCTGAATGACCATCTTCTGATATTCGCCACCGGGTTTGCACAGCATCCCTTCCAGCATTACACCGAGTACGACGTTGTGAACGCCGGTCGAACCGACGCGCTGTGCAGCATGTCGTAGAGACACGACCGCCGAACCGGTATTGTAATATGCAGAATTCGCGTATCGGAGCAGCGCCTGGCCAAGAGTTGGATCTTCTTCCACAACACGCACCAGCTCAGCCATTCCGATTTCTGGATTCTTCGTCTTGGCTAGCGCGCGCTGCGCAGCCTGCGGTGCCTGTTTGATGCTGCTAGCCTGTGAGTCCTTGACACCCTGCAGGAACCGTACGGTATCGCTCGTCCGCTCCTTGGATGTTAGCGACGCAGCGATCTCGTCGATGCGTGTCGAGACTTGCTCAGTGAGTCTTTCAATCATTGAGACGGGGCGGTCAAAGCGCGGGTAAGGGACACTCGGTCGAATATCGGGTGCCTCCGGGTCAAACTTGAGCCTTTGGCCTCCGAACAACAGGCTCTTTTCAGGGTGAAGGCTATAAGCGCCGGATCGCACTCGCGACCGTCAAGTTTCGCAGTGCGACGCCGACTATTGAGGAGTAAGCGAGTTCGTCAGGAAGACCGTCGCTTACTTCCCGATTTGGAGACTCTGGTTTGGACGATCTTCTTAAAGATTTTCTCGCTGAAAGCGCTGAAAACCTCGCCCAGCTCGACCGTAACCTGGTTGAGTTGGAGCGCGATCCGTCCAACGCCTCGCTCCTGAATTCGATCTTTCGCGCGGTCCACACGATCAAGGGCACCTGCGGCTTTCTGGGCCTTGCGCGACTCGAAAACGTCTCGCATACCACTGAGTCGGTTCTGGACCAACTCCGGAACGGCGCCCTGAAGGCTGAGCCAGAAGTAATCTCTGACATACTTCGCGCGGTCGATCTGATCAAGTTCATTCTGTCCGAATTGGAATCGCACCGTGTGGAACCAGCCGGAGACGATTCGCTCCTCGTCGCACTGCTTGAGCAGTGGCTCGCGCCAATCGAGGATCAGAAAACCACGGCGGTCGAGCCGTCGGTTCGCTCCCCGACTGCAGTCAACCTTCTCGCGTCGCCCTTTCTTCCCGACCAGCGTTCGGCCGTCCAGTCGTCACTTCGGGTCAATATCGCGTTACTGGATTCGCTCATGACTCTTGCTGGAGAGCTTGTGCTGAATCGCAATCAGCTCCTCGAGATAACATCGAGAGAAGATGATTCCGCGCTCGCGATGCCGGTGCAGCAGTTGAATCGAATCACTGCCGAGTTGCAGAGCGCGATAATGAAGACGCGAATGCAACCTGTCGGATCGGCCTGGGGCAAGCTGCCACGCATCGTGCGTGACATCGCTCGAGAAACCGGCAAAAAAATAGAGCTCGATATGAAGGGCGCTGCCACCGAGATGGACCGCCAGCTCGTGCAGGCACTTCAGGATCCGCTGACCCACATGGTTCGCAACTCGGCTGATCATGGAATTGAAACGGCAGCCGTTCGGCGTGCCCAGGGGAAGCCTGCAACTGGGAAAATCGTTCTGAATGCGTATCACGAAGGTGGCCATGTCATCGTCGAGATTCGGGACGACGGCAAGGGCATCGACGTTGCAGAAGTACGCCACATCGCGGTGGAGCGTGGTCTGATAACCCGCGAAGTTGCGGAGACGATGAGCGATTGTCAGGCATTACGCCTGATCTTTGAACCTGGCTTCTCGACAGCCACCGAGGTTACGCATATCAGCGGACGCGGTGTTGGAATGGACGTCGTTCGCAGCAACATAGAGCACGTCGGTGGCGCTGTGGACATCGCATCGGTCCCTGGCGTTGGATGCACAGTGCGTATCCGGCTACCATTGACCCTCGCGATCATCTCCTCCCTCATAGTCAGCGCGAGTGGTGAACTGTTTGCCTTCCCGCAGGCGAGTGTGTTGGAACTCATTCGCCTTACGCCCGACCAAACGTCCGGATTCGACACTTTACGGAACGTTCGACTGTTCAGGCTCCGCGATGGTCTCGTTCCAGTAATAGATCTTGCTGACGCGCTCCGCCTCTCGGAGCCGCAACCGGATGAGATCCGCACACTTGTTGTTTGCCAGGCTGGCAGCGCACGTTTCGGCATCATCGTCGACGAGGTCGTAGATAGTCAGGAAATTGTAGTCAAGCCAATTGGTCGACTTACGCGATCGGTGCGATGCTACGCGGGTTGTACGATCCTCGGCGACGGCAACGTCGTCATGATCATAGACCCAGCCGCGCTTGCAATTCGTTCGGGCACCGATACAACAACTCTCGCGCAGGTTGACGCCGAAGCGTCCGTAGCCCCCGTCATGAAGCATGACAGTCTGCTGCTGTTTGGAATCGGAGACGACGCGGTGCAGGCCGTGCCACTCTCACTCGTCGCTCGCCTCGAGGAGATTCCAGCGGAACGAATTGAAACCGCAGGAGGAAATCTGGTCGTGCAGTATCGTGGGTCGTTGCTACCGCTCGTCGCAGCTGGTCCTTCGGTGACGTTCACGTCTGGTCGCCCGAGTTCCGTCATCGTGTTCAACGAAGGGAGCAGTTCATTCGGCATCGCGGTGAACGACATCCGTGACATTGTAGATGAAGTACTGAATCTCGAACTCGTTGCGGCGCGTCCAGGTGTTCTTGGGACGGCAATCATCGCCGGTGCGGCGACTGAGGTACTGGATGTTTCTTATTATATGAATCGGGCGCGTGGCGGGATTGTCTCATGATAGCAATGGCAGAAAGCACGGATGAGGTCGTGACATTCCGCGTTGGCAAACAATGGTTTGGCCTGCCGGTCATTGCCGTCCAGGAAGTAATTGGCCATCAAAAGACCGCTCGTGTTCCGCTGGCCAGGTCGTGCGTTGCCGGACTTCTGAATCTCCGTGGCCAGGTCGTGACGGCAATCGACATGCATGATCGAATGGAGATTCCGCTGGATGCGTCCGAATCTTTAATGGATGTCGTTGTTTGCGATGGCGGGGAATTATTTGCCCTCGTGGTTGACGAAATTGGCGATGTCGTAGCCGTTCCCCCTCAAACTCTCGAGCGTCTCCCAGCCAGTCTCGATAGTCTGTGGGCGCGGATCTGTACCGGTGTCGCACGAATGGATAAAGGGTTACTCGCTCTCATTGACGTAGCCCGTCTGCTGGATGAATCAAGCACTCGCCCATAAACCGAGATACGCAGTATGACGACCCGAATCGACCTTGACGAACTCACCGTCCCGTCTGCAGCGCCAGGAAAGAATGGCAATGGCGCGGCAAAGCCGGAGCGACGCAAGTCCGACAGACGCTCAGGAGCATTGCGCGACCGACAGGAAGTCGATGAACTCGAGACCAAGGTTCTCGAAGCGCAAACGCACGCGCGCGTGATCATGCACGTGGCGGGAGCAACGGCCCGTGCGGGGAACGAAGGCGAGGCGGCTCGAGGCGCGCTCGAAGCTGTTCGCGCCGGCTTCGCATGGCCGTACGGCTCTCACTGGACAGTTGACACTCAGGCTGAACATCTACAGTTCAATCTCGAATCGGGTGCAGTTAACAATGAATTTCACCGAGTAACCGTCAGCGCTTCGTATGCTGAAGCGGACGGTCTGGTCGGCAAGGCATGGCGGTATCGCGACGTCTTCATTGTGGATGATCTGCAGTATCTGCAGGACCGCCGTGGAGAAGTTGCGCAGGCCGCCGGTTGCACCGCTGCTATCGCCCTTCCGCTAAGTGTGGGCGGCGAGGTTGTTGGTGCGCTCGATTTCTTTGTAATGGAGCCATTGGCTCTGTCCGATGAGCGCATCGACGTATTGCGCCGTGTTGCTGAGTTAGTGTCCTCCGCACTGGAACGGATGCGTGAGCGCGCGACTCGTCTTGAAGCGGAAGAGGATATGGAAGTACTCGTCACCGTACTCCGCGCCAACGCCGGACGTAATTGTGTTGACGAGATCGCCAAAGTCACGTTGGATCTGGTTCGTAGTTCGATGAAATGGTCCTACGCGACCTACTGGGTTCTCGACAACAAGGCGAACACGCTTCGCTATTGCGTCGAATCCGGAAGTGTGGACGAGGATTTCAGGCGTGCCACGCACGATTGCGCCTTTGAACAGGGAGATGGTCTCGCTGGTCGCGCGTGGGCGAGTCACGATCTGGTCTTCGGTGGGAACATGACGGAACAGGGCGATCTCGTGCGTTCGCCCATGGCAAAGCGTGCCAACATTCGTAGCGGAATTGCCTTCCCGGTGATGGCGAAGGGTCGCGTGATCGGTGTGATGGAGTTTTTCACGGCCGAAGAGTTGCGTCCATCTGAACATCGACTGACCATGTTGCGGGACGTCTCGCGAATGGTAAGCAGCGCCGCAGAGCAGGTCGGGCTCGCGAACGAATTTGAACGCGACGTGAAGAGCGTGGTCCAGATGCTGACCGTTTCGGCTGCGGAAGTCGAGACGAGCGCACAGGGCATGGCCGCATCGGCCGAGGAGACCGCATGTCAGGCGCAGGCGGTGGCCGCGTCGTCTGAGCAGGCGACGCGTAACGTGCAGACAGTTGCGAGTTCGGCGGAGGAACTCTCTGTAAGTGTGCGTGAAATCGCAGGGCTCGTTCAGGAAGCGTCAACAGTGGCGCAGCATGCTGTCAGTCAGGCGTCGAGCGCTAGCAGCACCATGGTCCAACTAGGTCAGAGCAGCAAGGAAATTGGCCAGGTCATCAAGGTCATCACATCCATTGCACAGCAGACCAATCTTCTCGCGCTGAACGCTACGATTGAAGCGGCGCGAGCCGGAGAGGCTGGCAAGGGTTTCGCGGTTGTCGCAAACGAGGTTAAGGAGCTGGCGAGGCAAACCGCGCGCGCGACTGAGGAAATTGAACGCAAGATTGCCAGCGTTCAGGAAGATGCGACGCACGCCGTGCACGATATTGGTGAGATATCGTCCGTGATCGGCACGATCAATCAGATCTCCGGGACCATCGCGGCGGCTGTGGAGGAACAGAATGCGGCCACTGGTGAGATCTCGCGGAATGTCACAGAAGCGGCGCGTGGTACGGCAGATGTCACCCTCAATATTGCAGGCGTGACTGTCGCTGCTGGAGAGTCGGGTCATACGGCGGAGACGCTGAACGGCGCGGCAGCCGCCCTCAATGCGGAGGCAATCCGACTTGGTGGCGCGGTTGACAGCTTCCTCGGCAAGCTCCGCGCCGGCATTTAACTCGCGCGAACGACTGCGTCTCGCTAACCGGCCGCACCGGTGAACAGGCAACGCGCCACCCCTATCCGCGTACTCGTCGTGGATGATTCGGCGGTCGTGCGCGGCGTGCTGGGTCGCATTGTAGACGCGCAGCCCGACATGCGTGTCGTGACGACTGCGACCAATGGCAGCGACGCGCTCGACGCGCTCCGGCTGCAGCCAATCGACGTTGTCTTGCTCGATATTGAGATGCCCGTAATGGACGGGCTGACAGCATTGCCGCTCATTTGCCAGCGCTTTCCAGCCACCAGGGTGCTTGTGACGAGCGCGTTGACCCACCAGGGTGCTACAATCACCATGCGAGCGCTGGCGCTCGGTGCAGTCGATTACGTGCACAAGCCGTCTGCGCGCGGTACAGGAGTTCTTGGGGTTGAGGCAGCAGCGGTCAGCGTCGTTGCCAAGATCAGAGCCATCGCTCCCGCGCCCAAAGACGGCGAACGGGGTGACGACGATTTCGCCGCCGCTGAAGCGGGCCACGCAAAGACGGACTATTCAGCCATGCCGGCCGGTGATTTCGAGCCACGACTGCTCGCGATCGCGGCGAGCACTGGCGGACCGAACGCAATCGCGACGATTTTGCGAGGACTGCCGCGTGACTTCCCGCTCCCCGTGCTCGTCACGCAACACATGCCTCCACTCTTCACGACTATGTTTGCCCAGCGCCTTGCGCGTGAGGGCACGCTTCCTTGCGCCGAAGCGCAGGATGGCGAGGCATTGAGGCCGGGTCGTGTTTACGTCGCTCCCGGTGATCATCATTTGACCGTACTTGGACAGGGAGTCGCGCGCATCGCGGCCATCCACATCACGTCCGACCCGCCAGAGCACCACTGCAGACCTGCAGCCAATCCGATGTTTAGAAGTGCTGCACAGGCATTTCCACGCAGCGTACTGGCCGTCGTTCTCACCGGTATGGGCGAGGACGGCCGCGAAGGCTGCGGTGCCGTCGCCTCCTCGGGTGGCCGAGTGATCGTTCAGGATGAGCGATCGAGCGTCGTCTGGGGAATGCCCGGCAGCGTTGTTGCGTCCGGCATCGCCTGTTCGATAGTGCCGCTGCATTCGATTTCTTCGCACGTCGTTTCACTCTGTTCTGTACGGTCGTGATTACCTCTGACGATTATTCATATCTGAGTGCTCTTCTCCGCACGAGAAGCGGTCTCGCACTCGGCCCAGGCAAGGAATATCTGCTGGAGAGCCGGCTACCTCCTGTCGCAAAGGCGTACGGGTTTTCCACCGTAGTCGAGTTGGTTGCCACGCTCAGGTCCGGGCCCCACCGGGACCTCGTCAAGGCAGTCTGCGATGCGATGACGACAGGCGAGACGTTCTTCTTTCGCGACACGATTCCATTCGACCTCCTGCGAACAACGATTCTGCCGGAATTGGCGGACCGCTGTCGACGCGCCGGCCGTTCGCTACGGATCTGGAGCTCAGCCGCATCAACCGGCCAGGAAGCGTACTCCATCGCAATGTTGCTCTCCGACATGGGTGTGCAGATGAGCGGCGTGAACGTGGAAGTGGTTGCAACCGACTTTGCAACGCACGCTTTGAATCGAGCGCGGCGTGGACTCTTCACGCAGATTGAGGTTCAGCGCGGGCTTCCTGAGCGATATCTGCGGCAGTTTTTCATCAATACACCGGACGGGTATCGGCTCGCTGATGACATCCGGCGCCGCGTCGCATTCCGTGAATTGAATCTGCTTGAATCGTTTCGGTCCCTGGGCCAGTTCGACATCGTGTTGTGCCGTAACGTGCTGATCTATTTCGACACCACGACCAAGAAGGACGTCCTTGATCGTCTGGCTTCATCGCTTATGCCGGGCGGGTATCTGTTCCTGGGCGCGACGGAAACCGCCTTTGGTCTCACCGACAGACTGGTGCGCCTTCCAGACATACCTACCTCGTTGCACGTGCGCCGCGAAGATTTCGAGGTTGCAGAAGAGCGCCTCCGAGCTGGCACCCCGGCAGTCTCAGTCGCCTGAAAGCCGCGGTTGGCGCCGGGCGATCTCGACGCCGGATATACACGCTACCAGCCAGACGGCGCCGGCCGCGTAGCCTCCGATGACATCGCTGAAGTAGTGAAGTCCGAGATACAGTCGGCTGAAGCCGACGGCGACTACCAGCACAATGCTGGCAACGGCAATCAGAACCCGCGTCGTATTCTTCGTCGCCCAGAACGTGATGAGCAGGTATGCCAGCATGCCGTAACCGACGAATGATCCCATTGCATGCTCACTCGGGAAGCTGTAGCTGAAGCGATGCATGAAAATCAATGCGCCAGGTGGGCGTGGGCGCTGGATAATCCTCTTGAGCGTCCAGTCAAGGACCGCGCCACCTGCGAAGGCAGCTATCCAGCCTCCGAGCACTATCCATTTCCGTTGGCCGATGAGGAACAGGCCCACGGCGATGGCAATCAACGCCACAACTGCTGGTGAGCCTACGAAGGAGACGGCTGACATGAACGTGTCTCCAAACGTCGTCGCGTGGTCGCGGAGTTGATAGAAAATGAGGACATCGAGCTGCGTCAGTGGATCGTGGTGAATTACGTCCTCGGTAATCCCGCCAAACAGCCAGAGCGCACCGAGGCTGATCAGCAGCCCGATCGTGAGGTGAAGGCCGAGATACTCACCACGCGCAAATCTATCCGAAACGAAATTCCAGACGCGTGGGTATCTGCTCCCGTACTTGTCGAGTCTGTTACTGTGAACCCTTCGATGCCATGAGGTGGCGGATCTCTCCGCAAGACCCTCGCTATTGCTGCGAAACCACCGGAATACGATTACTAACATCACAAACAGTGCAACGAGCAGAACGACCGCCAGACTTGTCTGGCCGATCAGGTGATCGAGTTTCGGGATGTTCTTGCCAAACAAATAGCCGAGTGTCCCGAACAGGCCAGCCCAGATGATTGCGCCGGTTGCGTTGTAAATCAGAAAGTTGCGATACGGCATTCGAGCAACGCCTGCAAGTACAGCGGCCCATGTTCGAAGAATCGCTATGAAACGCCCGAAGAAGACTGTTTTCCCACCGTGGCGCTCAAAAAAAGAATGTGCCCACCCAATATGCGACTCGTTTATATGCAGAATCCTTCCCCAACGCTGAATCACCGCAATACCACCGCGGAAGCCAATCCAGTAACCGCCATTGTCTCCGACGATTGCAGCGGCAGCGGCAACGCAAATCACGACATAGATGTCAAGATGTCCCAGGGCAGCGTACGCCGCGGCTGTAACCAGCACAGTCTCGCCCGGGAGCGGGATGCCGAGGCTTTCGGCGCCGACCACAATAAACAGAAAGATGTAGCCGTACGATTCGAGCAGATTTGTTATGGTTTCGTGCATTGCTACGGATTCATTCCGGATGCTTCGGTTGCCAGTTGCTCGAGCCGCGTAATCCGCGCATTGAGGAGCGAGTCGGCTCTCCCGTTCAGCGCGGCGCGGACAAGCAGTGACGCATCGGGTGGTCCGATTATTTGCATTGCTGCCGCCGCAGTATCCGCATCGTGAACGAGCGTCGAGATGAATTGCAAGGCCTGCTCAAACCGGTCAGGCTCCATCGCGTCAAGCGATCGGATCTCGAAATATCCACGGGGCCGGATTTCGGGGAATAACGTTGTGAGATGCGCGATATCTTCAGTCAGGATGCGGCCCGCATTCCTCGCGAACCGGCTGTAGGCACCGATCGGGTCAGCCGCATCAAACGGCAAGCCTGTGCGCGTTGGGTCGAGTGTCTGCCACAAGTGCGCCCTGTAGCTCGCATAACCCGCCGGTTTGTCTGCGTACCTGCTGGAGTTCGCAAACATGGCTACGAGATAGGGCGCGAGTGAATTCAGAAGCTCCCACCTTTTCATGACATCGGGTCCGAGTTCCACGCTGACATGCAGCGATGCCGTCTGACGCATCATGCGCACGCCAGACTCACCGATCCCATTGAAATACTCCGTCATGGCGTCGTAACGTGGCGCGTGCAGTTCGAGCGCCACCGATTCGATCTTGTTGTAGGGGTCGATGCCGAGTGCGAGTAAATGCATGTCCGCACTCGCAGCCGACGCGCGCAGGATACGAAGTACACCACGCAGATGGGTTGAAAGCTCAACGGCTGACGGAAATACAGGCGAGACTATCTCGAGCTGACCACCGGGTTCGTAGCAGACGCGGCCGCCATCTGGCATATTCCAGCTTGGTGCGCCGTAGTCGTCGATGTCCTCCTGCCAGCCTTCCATACGCGCTGCCTCGCGTACGACGTCGGCACTCCCGGGACCGTCCGGAGTTACGTTGATTGGAACACGTCGCCGCGTCTGATTACGGATTGGTATCACCTCGAGCTCCGCGCCCATTGCTCCGTCGGGTCGCGCTTTTGCCGCGGGTTGAAACAGTCGCCCTACCAGGGTCGGTAAGGTCTCACGTGCCGTGGCCATCGTTCAGCGACTTGAAAGCGCCAGGGCAAACAAACCAGTTTCATCGGTGAACCAGTCCCGCAGAATGAGACCGCTTCGCTCGAGTATACCGCTCGCGAGAGAGCGATCGTACTTGTAGCTGAGCTCTGTCAGGATCCAGTCTCCGTCCGCAAAGAAGAACTCGCCGACATCGGGGATGACAACAGCTTGATCTCCGCGCGCAATGAGTCGCATCTCGATGCGGTGCTCTCGTTCGTTGTATATGGCGGAATGGCTGAACGCTGAGAGATTAAAATTCGCGCCGAGACATTCGTTGATGACGGCCAGCATGTTCCGGTTGAACTGAGCAGTTATCCCGCGACTGTCGTTGTATGCACTTTCGATTAATTCGGAGTCCTTTCGAAGATCTACGCCGAGCAAAAAGTAATCGTGTGGTCCCATTCGTTCGCGCACGCTCGACAATAGCCCAACAGCATCATCCGGCGTGAAATTACCGATCGTACTCCCCAGGAATGCGTGAAGGGCAGGTGTCGGGTGCTCCGGAAGAGCAAAATGCGTGGAAAAGTCGGCAGCGACCGGTGTGATGCAGAGCGAAGGATACTCGTTCTGTAGTTGCGCCGCGGACCGCGCCAGAAAGTCGGCGCTTACATCGACGGGTATGTACGTCACCTCGCGTTGCGCAGCGCTTAGCATGGCGTCCAGGATGGTTCGCGTCTTGTCTGAGCTTCCGGCACCTAGTTCCACGAGCGTCCGCGGCTTGGCAATTTCGACGATCTTCGTGCTCCAGCGAATCAGCAGCTCTCGCTCCGCACGGGTCGGATAGTATTCAGGCAACCGGGTTATTTCGTCGAACAGGCGCGAACCGTGCTCGTTGTAGAAATATTTGGGCGGAATGCGCCGCGGTTGCTCGGATAGCCCCTCGCGTAAATCGCGCGCCATGCGCACCTTGTCAAACATCACGGGCACAACGGAAGCCGCTGAATATCTGACGCCGTACGGGATAATCCCAATTACGGAACGTATTCCGTACCGCTCCGGCGCGAGTTGCCCAGGACCCGCCACGAAGGACTTTGTATTCACTCCCGAAGAATGTCTCGGAGTATTCTGGATACGGGAACGCCACGAAACCAGGGTAACCGTTGAAGTCGCTTGAGGTCCACTCCCAGACGTCGCCGATCATACCGTAACAACCGAGCGGAGATACATTTTGCTCGAATGCTCCGATCGGCGCCGTACTGAAACCCAGTTGATCTATGTTTGCAAGCAGTCCGTTTGGCTCCGCCTCGCCCCATGGGAACCGCTGCGCACATTTGGTTTGGGGGTTCCACGACGCGGCAATCTCCCACTCGTACTCTGTCGGGAGGCGTTTCCCTGCCCAGTGGGCGAACGCATCGGCCTCGTAATAGCACACATGGCAAACCGGGTCGTTCGGAGCGATCGGGCCAGTGTTATCCATTGTTCGCACGCTCCAGCCGTTGTCGTTTCGTTGCCAGTATTTCGGTGATGTGACTCCCGAGTCGGTGAGCCACGCGATACCAGCTTCGGACCATAGCTCTTTCCGTCCATATCCATTGTCCGCAATGAATTCCGCGTAAGCAGAGTTCGTGACCGGCACGGCGTCAATCTCGAACGCAGAGCTGCGAATTGTGTGGCGCGGTCTCTCATTGTCATAGGCGTCGCCCCTGTCATCCGTGCCAATCGCATACTCGCCCTTGTCGATGTGGATCATCCGGTCAAACTTGGCCTGTGGTGCGCGAGGTTGCGTTGCAACGCGGGGCGGTGCATACGGCGATCCCGTCTTTAATTGAAGAGTCTGCAGGATGGTTTCGTTGTGCTGATATTCATGCTGCAGGACCATGCTGTAGACGTATGCCTCCGCGAGTAATGGATGATCGGTTCCAAATGCCACGTGGCGAAGCGTCTCGAGTACATCCGAACGAATCTCTGCGGCCGTTGTAATTACATCTACCAGGGTCGGAAGCGGGAGCGCGGCACGCGTTGAGCGCGGATGTTCGAACGGGTTGTACATCCCGGGCATTTCGGAGAATTCGACAGGGCCGGAAACGTTTCGCGTGAGCCACAATTCCTCAAAGTGAATGATGTGGCCAAGATCCCACAGAATCGGGCTCATCAAGGGATCATGCTGACGACGGAGGTCGTCCTCCGACAGCGAACTCACCAGCAGAAGAGTACGCACCCGGGCTTCGGTGAGCTTTTCGCAGATAATGTTCCGAAAAGCGGAATCAGAATGATTCGACATGGTTTGAATTTGGGCAAGGACCAGGCCCAGTAGCTGTTGATCCGGAGTACGCGGGGGAACCTGCTGATACAGCGATACTACA
Organism: Gemmatimonadaceae bacterium; assembly: GCA_039924445.1. GTDB lineage: Bacteria > Gemmatimonadota > Gemmatimonadetes > Gemmatimonadales > Gemmatimonadaceae > Fen-1247. The sequence goes on along the minus strand of JBDTAW010000114.1, from coordinate 20,869 downwards.
CGCATGATAATCGTGATGAAGGCCTGGCTGGAATGGACGTAGATTCCAAGCTCGGAGTGGAGATGCTCAACTTCAGGATCGCTCACTCGCCCTTATGGAACGACTGGTGCAGGTGGTCCGGCCTCGACAAGTGTTTCCAGGTGGTTGCAGTCTCAGAAAATTGAGGACAGCTTTCCATCATTCGTGCACCCTTCGCAATCCGAATGAATCAGTCGAGCGGCCAGGCCCGCGTAATTCGCTTCTTCGAGCAGCTCCCGCTCGCGGCGGCCATCTTCGTTGTCCTGGTGTCGGTCGGGATGCTGCTCGGATGGTATGGCGGTCTGAATCCAACCACCGGCTTCTTTCCAGGTGGCGTGGCGATGGTGCCGCTCGCGTGTCTGGAGTTCGGGATGGTTGGAGTCGCGCTGGCGTTTGCGACTACGCGAAAGCGACCGTTCGCCATCCGTGTTGCGTCGATCGTACTCGCCTGCCTGGTGATCCTCGTTGCACTCATAGAACTGGCGGCGTGGATCGAAGGTCGGGATCTAGGTCTCGATCTGATCATATTCGGTGATCAGCTGCGCCGTGCTCAGTGGAACCCGCCAGGTCGCATGGCCCTCAACACGACTGTCGGTCTACTGCTGACTGGGATAGGGGTAGTCTCGCTTCACGTCGACGATCGAACTGGGAAGAGCACATCCCACTGGATAGGTCTGCTGAGCGGGACCATCGGCTTTCTCGGGTTGATCGGGTATGCGTTCGGTGTGACCCGGTTGTACTCCCTTGGCGAGTACTCCGGGATGGCTGTCAGCACGGCGGTCTGTCTGTTCGTGCTCGCCCTTGGAATCATCTTTGCGAGGCGCACAGCGGGATTGCCGAAGCTTCTGGTGGACCCCGGCGCCGCAGGCACCGTGGCGAGGCGTCTGATTCCGGCGGCCGTGGTTGTGCCGTTCCTCCTCGGATGGGCGCGTCTCCTTGGCGAGAAGAATGGCTTCTACGATACCCCGTTCGGCGTCTCGCTCTATGTGCTCGCGACGGTTGTCATTTTCGTGTGGCTTGTGAGTTGGGCCTCCCGAATGGCCTTCGAGAGCGACCGCGTGCGCGAGGAACTGCTGGCAGGTGAGCAAAAAGCTCGCGAAGTAGCCGAGGGCGCAAACACCGCGAAGAGCAACTTTCTCGCGGTAATGTCACATGAATTGCGAACTCCGCTTTCTGCTATCATAGGCTACGAGGAACTCCTGGCTGACGGGATAACCGGCCCGGTTAACGAGGCCCAGAAGCATCAGCTGGGTCGTATGAAGGCCAGCGCGCAGCATCTGCTCCATCTCATTGATCAGATACTCTCATATTCACGAGTCGACGCCGGTCGCGAAGTGGTTTCTGCGGAAGACGTGGACGCGAATGAAATTGCGCGGGATGCCGCGATTCTGCTGGAACCGCTGGCCCGAGAGCGATCGCTTCCCCTGGAGGTTGTGGAGACGGGCTATCCACTCCCGATGTCAACCGACAGTGGCAAGGTGCGGCAAATCCTGGTGAATCTGCTCTCCAATGCGGTCAAGTTCACTCCCGCGGGCCGAGTTACGCTGATCGTTCAGCACGACGGGCCAGTGGTTCGGTACGTCATTCGAGACACCGGCATTGGGATCGCTGCAGAGCACAGCGACCAGATCTTCGACGCCTTCTGGCAGGTCGAGCAGCCCAGCACCCGTCGGGTGGGTGGGACTGGCCTGGGACTGAGCGTGACTCGGCGGCTGGCGCGGCTCCTCGGGGGCGACGTAACCGTCTCGAGCAAGGTAGGCGAGGGAAGTGCCTTTACAGTCTCGTTGCCCCTTGAAGTCCCCGTTGGTCCTGATCCTGTCAAAAAGATTGAGTAGCGCCCGTTCGACTGAAGATCTCGACAAGTGGGGAACCTTTGCCCTCACTCTGCTCCATTTTGAATCGATCCCTCCTCGTACTATCGATCTCAGGGACGTAGTGAGCTCCGGAAGTCGACAATTCTTCAAGGATATCGGCTTCGGACGATCGTTCGGCATCGTTTCGGCGCAGGACCCAATGGGCACACGCCAAATTGCGTCCGAGAACGCGCGTCTCGCTGCTAGCTTACATCAGGAATTGGCGGCAGCGGGTTTGGCGCACGTGAGGGTGAACGCGTGCAGCCCGGATGGGAGTCACTGCGAGAAGAGCGTGGCGATTGCTCTGGACGTGCAATCGGTGGTCGACCTTGCAGACCGTTACCGTCAGCTCGCTGCATTCTGGTTCGACGGTGACTGCTTCTGGATAATTCCAGTTCGATCCACTCTGCCGAAAGTAAGACTGCCGACACTTGCATGACGCGCAAACGCGTGTGCGTTGATTGCGCCGTTTGCTCAACGACCACTCCAATCTTGTCGTATTGCTCTCAATGACTGCATCGCCTAGTGTCAAGCACGGATCGCCAGTTCCACACGAGCGTATCGAATTGTTGGAGATCGCCGCACGTCTGCGTGCGGAGGTCGCGAGCCGGATCGTCGGACAGGAGAATGTGCTCGACGAAATTCTCATGGCGCTGCTTGCCGGTGGTCATGCGCTGCTTGTTGGCGTGCCTGGTTTGGCGAAGACGCTGATGATCAGATCGGTTTCGGAAGCGATGCGTCTGGGATTTCGACGCATTCAATTCACACCGGATCTTGTACCCTCTGATATTACCGGGACCGAGGTAATGGAGGAGGACGCGACCTCACACTCGCGCCTGTTTCGTTTCGTTCAGGGTCCGGTATTCGCGAACATCCTGCTTGCTGACGAGATCAATCGCGCTCCTCCGCGTACGCAGGCCGCGCTGCTCGAGGCGATGCAGGAGCACAGTGTAACGGTAGCCGGCGAGACCATGTCGCTGCCAGCGCCGTTCTTCGTCCTCGCTACACAGAACCCAATCGAACAAGAGGGAACCTACCCACTTCCGGAAGCACAACTGGACCGGTTCCTGTTTGACATTCGGGTTTCCTATCCCGACGAGGATGCAGAGATCGCAATCCTGCGTAACACCACCGGTCGGGAGTATGCGCCGCTCGAGCCTGTGATCGATGCGGAGCAGACCATTGCGCTTCAGCGAATGGTGCGGGATGTGCCTGTCGCCGACGTCGTTCTCCAGTACGTCGCGCGGCTTGTTCGCGCAACGCGCCCGGATGAGAAGGATGCAACACGAATCGTCAAGCAGTTCGCGCGCTGGGGGGCCGGCCCGCGTGCGGGCCAGGCACTGGTACTTGGCGCAAAGGCGCATGCGCTGCTTGCGGGACGGCATGCGGTATCGCCCGCGGATGTGCGTCGCGTCGCACATCCGGTACTGAGGCACCGAGTCCTGCTCAACTTCGCCGCCGAGGCTGAGGGAATATCCGCAGAACAAATTGTGGATGACCTCCTTGAGCACGTACCGGCGCCGAAGAGCGACATAAGGGTGTAACGATGCGGCGCATGCCGCACGACGGTGGCAGTGACAGATTGATGCATAGTACGCTGCTCGACGCCGTACGAGGTCTGAGATGGCGTGCCCGTCGAGCATCGCGCATTGCCGTCCCGGGGATACATCCGTCCCGCGTTCGCGGCTCATCAGCCGAGTTCACGGAATATCGAGCCTATCGTCAGGGTGATGATCTGAGGCGCATCGACTGGAAGCTGTTTGCCCGCAGCGATCGCGCGCATGTTCGCATCTCCGAAGAACGAGCTGTAACGCCGACGTATATCGTCGTCGATGCCAGCGCATCGATGTCCTTTCCCGATGGGGCGGCGTCCAAATGGTCTCTGGTGCAGCAACTCACGGTCGCACTCACTGCAGTCGCGCATGCGAGTGGAGATCCGGCGGGTGTAATCGTGGCCGGAAACCCTCGCGCCACCGTTCAGCCGCGTACGCGACACGGTGTCGTAGCAGAAGTCAGCCACATGCTGCAAAATGTCAGTGTGACTGGCGCAGTACCCATCGCGCCGACGGTCGCCGTAGCCGCGCGCGCGGCGTCACGAGTAGCGATCATCAGCGACTTCCTTGGCGATCTGGATGAAACACTGCAGACGGCCAGGCAGCTCATTGCATCAGGTCGCGATGTGTATGCACTCCATATAATTGCTGCAGAAGAGATAGACCCTCCAGCAACTATCTCGGTTGTAACGGATCCGGAAATCGACACAGTTCATAGATCTCTTTCAGCTGAGACGCGCAGGGAATACACGCGCGCGTTTGGTGCGTGGCGCGACGACGTGGCAGCACGATGGCTCGCGAGTGGAGCGGCGTATAGAGAGATAGTTACCGGGAAGGAACCCGTGAGTAACGTAGTGCGTCGTATCGTACGCGACGAGCCCGTCGCATCCCGGGCAGGCTGAATTGGCTGGGATCGCGCAGCTGTGACCTTCCTCGCCCCGGGTTTCCTGCTGGCTGCCGTTGCAACGGCGTGTGGTGTGGTAGCGCTGCACTTCATTGTTACGCGGCGACCCCGATCCGTGCCCTTTCCTACCGCGCGATTCGTACCAGACGCACCGGTCGCTGCGAGACAGCGAGTTCTCCGGCTTTCCGACTTGCTCCTGCTCACGCTCCGTGTACTCGCCATCATGCTCGTCGGCATTGCTCTGGCCCGACCTGTTCTGACGCCTGCGCGAGAAAAGATCGTACGTGTGATTGTCGTTGATGTGTCCGGAGCGGTTGCTGATATTGCCGAGGTCCGGGATAGTGCGCGAGCGCTGCTGCGGCCGGGTGACGAATTGATTGCATTCGACACAAGTGCTTGGGCTGTACGATCGGTCGATTCGTTGTCCAACCGCGGTGGTTTGCGGTATGCTGGTTCACTCTCCGCGGGCATGGTAGCCGCGCTGCGATCGGGTCAGCGGGTCCGAGCTGGCGCGGATTCAATCGAGCTTGTAGTTGTGTCACCATTTGCTATTGCCGAGCGCGATCGCGCGACCGCGATGATACGGAAGCAATGGCCAGGTCGGGCACGACTCGTACGCGTTCGTGCTGCGCCGCCCGACGCGAGCAGTCGTGGTGCAGCCGATGTCGTCTTTCTGGGCTCTGTGCGTCCGGAGTTTGCAGTGCGGCGGAATCGTGTCGATACAGTGGGTGCCGTCATCGCGGATGGGAACGTCGTAGTTGGGGCGTTCGAGCGGCGGTGGCGCTTCACAGACGACTCGCTGCGGAACGCGATAGTACTCGCGCGATGGGTTGACGGCGATGTCGCCGCGATCGAGCGGGAGACTGGTGAGGCGTGTCGAAGGTCGATTTTGATTCCACTTGATAGTACCGGCGACATGCTTCTGCGACCCGGTTTTGTGAAGATGCGCGCGTCTCTGTCCCGTCCATGTCAACGCGCACTCTCTACTCCCGATGCGGCGCTGGCGTCGATCATTTCGGGAGGCAGTGGGAAACTGGCCAACACGGCCGATTTTCCGGCCGCGATAGACTCCGCGTCACCCGTCAGTCGATGGCTGATCGCGCTCGCGATCATACTGGCAATAATGGAGATGCTTTTTCGTCGCGGAGACTCTAAAACCGGGGACGGGCTGTGACGGCGGAACAGCGCGTCGCGCGCACACAGAAGCAGTTGAGTGTGGTTCTCTTCGCATCGACTATTCTCTGGATGGGCGCGGCTCTGCTGGCAGTCCTTGCAATTGAACTGGTCGTCGGCGCGTGGAGCCACACTGCCGGTTTCGTTGGGTGGAATTGGAATATCGCGCTCGCCATCGGCGTGTTGTCCGGTTGCTGGGTTCTGTGGCGCGGAAGACATGTGTCGTCAAAACAGCGGGTTGCACTATGGATGGAGGAACGGCATCCGCGGCTGCAATACGCACTCGTGACGGCGAGCGATCCGCTCGTCACCGTCGACAAGAGGCTTCTGGAATCCGAAATTGATCGATCGAACATCGATACCTTTATTCGCCCCGCTGTGCTCACGCCCGTTATTTATGGCGGGGTAGCTCTATCGGTAATGGCAGGTGCATTCGCTGCGGCGTTGACGCTTGCCTCCGGACGGAGCGACCCCGTAGTTCATGATGCTCTCCAGAAAATGGGAGTTTCCACTCCAATTGCGAATCGATTGTTGGGTCTGTCGGTTCGCATCAAGCCACCGGCGTACGCGGGTCGAAGGATTTCGAATCTCGACGATCCCTCATCCGTAACGGCGCTCATTGGAAGCAACGTCACACTCATCGGCAATGGCACATCGGGCGGGATCGTCGCGCGGCTTGGCGATCGAAACCTGGAAGTGAATGAAATCGGCCGAAAGTGGACCGCACAATTCACCGTGCCCGACGGAGCCACGACGATCTCGCTGACTGATCGAAGCTACGACCGTGTACTTGCCATAATTCCGGTCGTGGATCGCCCGCCCGCCGTGGTGTTGACCGAGCCGACTCGCGATACCGTCTGGCGTCACGTTCCGGCAGGTTCGATCAACTTTACCGCCCGCGCGACAGACGACGTTGGCCTATCGTCTGGTCATATCGAGTACACTGTCACGACCGGCTCAGGCGAAATTTTCAAGTCTCGCACGAATTCGCTCAGCGGAATCGGTTTCGGCAATTCGACATCGGGCCAGCTTCACGCGTCGCTTGCATTGCAAAAACTGGCTCTGACGGAAGGAGCAATCCTTTCGGTTCGCGCCGTTGTTTCGGATAACAACACCCTGACAGGGCCATCGACATCAACGTCCGACACTCGTACGTTCCGGGTTGCGCGTGCCGATGAGTATGACTCGCTCGCCGTTGAGGCGGCACCACCGCCACCAACAGAACGGTCGCTCCTTACTCAGCGAATGCTCATTGTTTCTGCCGAGTCCCTCCTGACGAAGCGACCAACGCTGGCCTCAAAGGTTTACGTGGCTTCATCCGGGCGGATCGGGGCGGATCAAGCGGATCTCCGGAAGAGGGTGTACAATATTCTCTATGAGCAGGATGAAGCGGGTGGAGACGGCGGAGTAGAGGGCGACGATGAGGAGCTTGATCCTCAACTCGTACTGAACCGCGATTTGAAGCAGGCGTACGACGCGATGTGGGATGCCGAGCGATCATTGAACATCGGCGAGATCAACATCGCGCTCCCGTTCATGAAAAAAGCGGCAAGTGCGCTGGATCGCGCCCGCCTCGCTAATCGGCTGTATTTGCGCGGTCGGACGCCGCGTGTCGTCGTGAACATCGAGAAGGTACGGCTGACTGGCAAGGATAAAGGGCAGCAGAACACCGCTGCGGGACAACGTCCGCGTGCAGACACGGCTTCGGTTCAGCTGAACCGGTCGCTGGATGCAGCACTTGCGATAGCCGCGTCGGATCCTACGCATTTTATCGACGCGCTCACCCGCCTTCGCGTACAATCCACAGCGGGGAATCCCGCCTTCGCAACGTCGCTTGGTGAGGCTGTCGATGCGTTGCGCGCCGGTAAGGATGCCACCGCTGCGCTGGTGCGGGCGCGTCGTGCGTTGCTTGGTGCGCCGCGTGACGGAGATCCTTCGTTGCCGTGGAATGGCGCATGGGGTCGTCATAGATGACTCGATTTGTATTCTGTACTGGCCAGTACGATTCCGGCGATTGGGACTCCGCTCCGCTAGTGCCACCGAATCTCATTGACTCGGTAGCGCAATACACCAGCATTTCGATCGCACCGAGCGGCGTGAATGTGCCGCTGGCGTCCGATGCGATTCTGGAGTATCCGCTGGTGTATGTCACGGGACATCTTCCGGTGCGTTTTTCGGTGGCGGAACGCGGTAACATCCGGAAGCTTGTCGATCGCGGTGGAATGATATTCGTCGACGACCATAATCATGATGTTGATGGTGTGTTCCATAAGACAGCTATGGAGGAGATAACTATAGCTCTTTCCAAACCGGCGGACATTCCGAACAACCATGAGCTGTATCGCGCCTTCTTCAAATTCGAAAATGGGCCTCCAACAACCAGTCAGGAGTTGAACGGTTGGGGCGATAATCTCGTTCACAAGAACCTTCAGGGTGTCATGCGCGACGAGCGTATCGCACTCCTCTACAGCAGCAAGGACTATAGCTCCGAGTGGAATTATCACCCGGAGAGTAAGCGCTTCAACGCGATCGACAATACCAAATTCGGTGTGAACATCATAGTCTATGCCCTCACCCGTTAACATGCGGCGCATCGGCGAGTGGGTGCTGCGTGTACTGAGTTTCGCGGTCCTTATCGTGTTGCTCGTGCGCGCGTGGTCCCCTGTTGAACGCTCTACGCATGCCGAGTCTGCAACCGGCGAGGCCGTGGGAAGCTCTCTGCTACACTGGAGCATTACGTCACCTGCTAGAATTCATCTTTCGCTGGACTCTACGCTGCGGCCGCTGGATCGCGATTGGATTGCCGCAATCGCACACTCCGGAAGTGTAGTGACTTGGGATGCGCCTGACATCGTCCCGCTGGCAGCAGCTCTCACACGTGTCGTCGATCCAGTCGGAATATCTGAACTCGACGTGTCCGCGCCCGCCAAGAGTGTTATTGAAATTCGAACGCCGGTCGGAGGGATTGATACTGTAACCGCCGGTACGAACGGCGCGCGCCTTCTAATCCCCGGAAGTGCGAGCAATATGACCGTGTCTGTGGGAGGGACAAAAGCAGTAGCCGCCAAACCGGACTCGGTCGTATTCAGGAAGTTGCTCGTCGAAGGTGCGGCAAGCTGGGAGACAAAGTTCACAATCAAGGCGTTGACAGAGCGCGGCTGGTCGGTTGATGCTCTCACCCACGTCGCACCGGGTGTCGATGTACTCGAGGGTACCCCTGCGCTACCGGATACGTCTCGCTACGCCGCCGTGATCGCGGTGGATAGTACTGCCGCGCTCGTCAGACGCGGCGCTGACGCATTCGTTCGCAACGGCGGCGGCCTTGTGACGCTCAGCGACGCCGGCACGATAGGACCCCGCGGGGTCAGGTCAGTCGTTCTCGAGAAAGGAGCGGCCGGCGACATCCGTGCAATGCGCTTGGGAAACGGGAGGGCCATGCAGGTGAGTTACAAGGACCTCTGGCGACGGAGAATGGCAGACGCGGATAGCGTAGATGACCCCGTAGCCGCGCATCGCGAGCTGCTTGCGGACATCGTCGCATCGGTTGCCCTTGCTCCACGTATTGCCGCCTCCGCTGACTCGCTGGCGGATCCGGCTCCCCTCGCCGATATGGTTGCGAGACTCGGACGCCGTTCAGCTTTGGCCGATACCGGTTCACCGTTGGGCGATGCGGTACCGACGTCGGTGCTGTTTGGCATCCTGATCGCGTCGTTGCTGATCGAGCTTGCGTCGCGACGGTTACGCGGAGCGCTGTGACTTCGTTGGTCGCAGCATCGCCAACAACCGCAACTGAACCAGCACGCCCATGGTTCGCATATTCTGTTCTCGCCAGCGCCGTCATCTGCGTTGCGTGGTCAGCCCTGTTCGTACGATGGGCCGCGGTATCAGGGCCCGCATCTGCGTTCTACCGTGTTCTCGTAGCGACGGTCGTTCTGGTTCCCGTCTGGCTCCTCCGCGGACGCAGAAATACCCTACGACTCAGGCCGGCGCTGCTGGGCGCGCTCGCGGGTGTCTTCTTTGCCTTCGATCTCGCGCTGTTCAACACTGCGGTCCTCGACACATCAGCTGCAAACGCGACGCTCCTCGGAAATAACGCCCCGATAGTTGTAGGCCTCGGCAGTTGGCTGATCTTTCGCAAACCGCCGCGCGCGATCTTCTGGGTGGGACTCGCGCTCGCCCTCGTCGGAAGTGGGTTCATCATCGGCCATGACGCTCTTGGTCATACGAGTTTCGGAGCAGGAGACGCGATGGCGATCAGCGCATCCGCGTTCTTTGCGGCGTATATGCTGACCATTGAGCGCGTACGCACGCAAATGGACACGCTCACGCTCACTACGCTGGCTGTGACAGCCAGTAGCGTCACTCTGCTGCTCGTGTGTCTCGTCGCCCGGGTGCCGCTTGTCGGATATTCCTCGCACGCATGGCTATCGTTGATCGGTCTCGGACTGGTGTCCCAGGTCGGCGGATATCTCGCTCTTACATACGCCCTTGGGCACCTGCCGGCCACTGTGACTTCCGTCGGAATGCTTGGCCAGGCACCCCTTACAGCGCTACTGGCTATCCCATTGCTCGGTGAGCCACTAATCGCGAGTCAGGTAATCGGCGGCGCACTCGTAATCGCGGGTATCTACGTCGTAAACAGTCGGTATACCTCCGGGATGCGTTGACGGTAAGCGGATTGTCGAGTTCGTGGGACCGGAGCGCCGAGGCTGTTCCGGCTTGCCGCAAGCGCCAACGGTGGGGTCCATATCCTGTAGTTTTGAAGTAACCCCTCAACTCAGGTTGCCATGTCCATTTCATCCAGCGCTACCCTAGTGATCAGCCCGGAACAGCTCCTGGAACACTGGCAGGGACATCGAAGGCTCACACGTCGCGTAATAGAGGTCTTTCCGGAGGAATCTCTTTTCACGTATTCGCTCGGCGGGATGCGCCCGTTCTCTGTCCTGGCGATGGAGATCATAAAAATGGGCGTACCGATTCTCCGTGGAGAGATCACAGGTGAGTGGCGATCGTCTGATCTGGTAGACCCGACCACAAAATCCGAACTGCTGCGACTTTGGGATGACGCCACAGCCGACATAACCAGGATGTGGCCGGACATTCCCCCGCACCGATTTCAGGAAATTGACACTGCCTTCGGGCAGTGGAAGATGTCGGGTTATGCAATGTTTCTGTATGCAATCGACAACGAGATACATCACCGCGGCCAGGGGTACGTGTACATCCGCTCACTTGGACTCGAGCCACCACCCTTTTACGAGCGTTGATCCGAAAAGTCCGGGCGGTTCGGCCTTTGACATACGCCCAACGGAAAGCCAGACTCGATTTCAATGATGTCACATATTCTTGATCGGGTTGGTTCGCGGACTCTGATCGTCGGATTGGCGGCGCTTCTTGCCACTGGCGTCAGTGCGCTATTGCGAATGACTTCCGGCGGCGATATATCGATCTTCATCGCAACGGCGATAGCGCTCGCCGCTCTTGCATCGGTCGTAAGCGAGGGGACAGACCAGCTTGGTACCCGACTCGGTGCCGGTGCGACCGGGGTCATCCAGTCTGCGCTGGGCAACTTGCCAGAACTCTTCATAAGTATATTTGCACTTCGCGCCGGCCTGGTTGTCGTCGTCCAGACCGCACTCATCGGCTCCATTCTCGCCAACAGTCTTTTGGTACTCGGCTTGGCGTTTCTGGTCGGTGGCTTGCGGCACGGACCGCAACAGTTCTCGCTCCCTACGAGCCGCATGACTGCCATGCTTCTGGTGCTTTCGGTCGCATCGCTTGCGATACCGACGCTGGGTACGGCTCCGGGGTCACCGGATTTTGGTCACGCGAGTAGTCTCAGCATCGTGGTCGCGGTTGTGTTGCTGATGGTCTTTGCTGGCAGCATTCCTATGACCCTTCGAGGCTCCATCGGTCCAGTGCGTCAGCATCGCGATCCCGCAAAAAGCTGGTCGCTTGCGACGTCCATAGCGGTGCTAGCAGTTGCCGGGGTCGGCGCTGCCGTTGTTTCGGATTGGTTTGTAGAAGCATTGAGACCAGCAATGCAGACCCTTCAACTCTCCGAGGAATTCGTTGGACTCGTGATAGTCGCGATAGCGGGTAACGCCGTCGAAAACGTGGTCGGGATAACGGCGGCTGCACGCAATGAGGCTGATCTGGCCGTCAGCCTGATACTGAACAGCAGCCTTCAGATTGCATTGTTCCTCATACCGGTACTCGTTCTTTTGAGTATGGTACTCGGTGGGCCCATGTTGACGCTTGTCGCGCCGACGCTCCTGGTCGCGGCGCTGGCCCTTGCCTCGATCCTGGGAGCCCTGATCATCTTCGACGGCGAATCGAATTATGTCGAAGGGCTCGCACTTATCGGACTGTACATAATCATTGCGGCGAGCGTCTGGTTCGGGCCTCCAATAGTCGGTTAGGAGAACGTGCTGTAGTCATGTACAGCTGACAGAAACTGTGGCTTGAGTGTCATAAGCGACGATGGGACCCGGGTTGTCATCTCCCGGTTTCAAGCTCTTTTCGAACCATCCTACATCGTGCCAAGCGCCGTTCTTGTATCCTACACCGTGGTACACTCCGATCGGTGTAAATCCCATGGATGTGTGAAGGCCGATGCTTGCGGCGTTTGGGAGCGTGACACCAGCGTAAGCGTTATGGAAGCCCTGTGCCGAGAGCGTTGGAAACAGTGTGGCGTATAGTGATCTAGCTACTCCATTGCGCCTGGCGTTGCGATGCACATAGGCAGAAACTTCTACCGACCACTGGTAGGCCGCTCGTTCACGGTGCGCACTCGCGTACGCGTACCCCAGTACCGTACCACCTCGCTCCCAGACGAGCCAGGGTGTGCGCTTCAACACAGGTTCGACACGTTCCGCCATTGTCGCACTGTCCGGCGGTTCCAATTCGAATGATGTTGCTGATTCTGTGACCGCGGGTCGATATATCTCGGCGAGAGACGGACCATCGGCAGGTGTTGCAAGTCGAATTATTGCGTTCATCAGTTGATGGAAACGGTGGATGCTGATTCGGTTGGATCTTTGTCAGTCGAAGCGAAGGGCGCCTTTTCTTGTGCGAATGCGAAGACGGGCGCGCCTTGCGGCACGCCCGTCGAAATACGGCTGTAATTCCTCGGCGTCATTTATCGAGACGACGCTCTACTTTGCGCTTTCCAATCCTTTCACGACCGTCGCGAGGGCACGGACACGTGTCGCGTCGCTCGCCCCGGACGCGTCCCGATCCAACTCGGTACCGAGTGTCTTGAGAGCGGCGGCGCGCGCAGCACCACTCATCTTCTCAGCGCTCTTGAGGGCGTTCGTGATAGCAGTTGTCCGTGATGTCGGGAGTCCGTTGTCGCGTACGAGCTGATCAACGTAGGCGCGCGCGACAGGGAACGCTGCTGGCCACACCAGCTTCGGCTGCATTTGCGGATTGAGCTGGCTGAAACGAACCAGCTTTGCCGCATCAATCTCGTTCTGCGTAAGATCGGGAGTAGGTGTCAGCTTGAAAACGTCGAGTCCACGGGCGATCTCGGACCCGTAGATGTACCCGTTGTAGTAGTACCCGCCCCAGTAACCACCGATCACCAGCTTGGAAGCATCAATCGGCCCGCGATCGAAGTACGCGATCTCCTTTGGATGGGCGGGATTGGTGAAGTCGAATACTGACATACCACCCTGATACCATCCCTGGACCATGATATCGCGACCTGGAACGGGGATCAGACCGCCATTATGCGCGACACAATTTTCAGTCGGAGTCTGCGCGGCTGGCATCTTGAAATAGCCGACGTGCGTAAGATGGTTGTTGCGTAGGGTGAAGATTGCGTCTGCACCCCAATCGATTGGATCGGTGGCGCGGCACTTTGGCTGTGTACCACCACCCCACTCGTCGGTATAGATGAGCTTTGATGCATCGTTGCTGAACGTCGCAGAATGCCAGAACGCGAAGTTGGAATCGGCGACCGCCTGCAGGCGCACCGGATGAAGCGGATCCTTGATGTTGAGAAGGAGTCCGTATCCAGAGCAGGCACCAGCAGCAAGTCCGGCGGCAGGATACACAGTGATGTCATGACACTGCGAGGGTCCGCCGGAGCCACCACTACCGCCAAAGATTCCACGGACGTGTACACCTAATGCTTCCAACGCGTCTACGGCGACGCGGCTGCGAGCCGTATCGCTGCGATGTTCCTGAAGGTCTACAAGCAGTTCTGCGGCGTGATTGGAATCGGCTGCGGTCGCCGTTGATGGAAGGCCCAGTCTTCCCAGAAAGCCACGGGCAGCCTTCACTGCGGCGCCGCCCGCAGTGTCAGCGTACGCCTCACCGTGTGTTGGCGGTGCCGTCAGATCATTAAAGATGCGCGGGGTGCTTACTATCCTGGCTTGCTCGGGATGAGCCAGCGGTACTCGAATTACCTCGATACGAAACAGTGCGCTGTTGGGATCTGTCACATCACCACTGAGACAGCTCGCCATCTCGCTGCTCGATCGTACACGGGCGAGACCGGACACGTAGACGTAGACGACTCCCTTGTCGAGGGGATCGGGCACCAGCGTGTGCGTGTGCGATCCACGGCATGTCTGAACATCAGCGACTTGCCTGGGGTGCATCGGATCGGCAACATCGAATATTCTGATGCCCAGCATACGTTCCTTGCTAACGCTATCCTTGATCCCCTGGCTGCTGCAGTCGAGTCGATTGCCTGTATTTTCTGCAGAAACGAAAAGCAGGTGGCCGTAAATCGAGACATCGCCCTGTTCGGTGAAGCACGCATATGCTTGCGTGATCTTCGGGCTCATCGGATTGGCAATATCCCAGATCTGGAAGCCGCTGAAGTTTCCCTGATAGAGATAGTGGCCTCCGAACGCCATGTCGGAGTTGGCATACGTCAAGCCACCTGGCGCATTGGGCTTGAATATTTCCGGCTTGCTGCGATGAGCGACGAGTTCAAGACCTTTAGACGCCACACCCGCATCATAGAGCCCTGGTTTGAGGCCGACGCGCGGATCTGTCGTGCTCGATTGTGCCTGCATGGGCAACGCTGCTGACAGCGACGCGGCCGCGAATACCACGGCCCGAACTGCTGCGCGCGCACCAAAGGAGGAGAGCCAAGGTTTCATCTTTTTTCACTCGTGGTAAGGGTGTTCAACATGGACTGCATGCGTGCCATCTCTGCACGTTGACCGGCGTCAATGTCCGTGGCGAAGTTAAAAAGTTCTGACTGCTGGCCGGATCCGGGGGCATTGAAAAGCGCCGCAACCATGTCGAGCGCGCCCTGATGATGTCTGATCATTCCGGAGAGATAAAGCCGCTCAAACGTCTTCCCCTTCGATGCCTCAAGTTGTTGCATCTGAGCGGCCGTGAGCATACCGGTCATCATCATCGGATGGCCGCCCATGTCCATACCAGGCATGGACATGGGACTTGAGTCGTGTACCGGACCCTCTTGCCCGTCGAGCATGTGCAGCGGATCAGGTACAGCCAGGTGACGGGCCTGCAGCCAGTTCTGCATCAACGTGATCTCGTCACGCTGTGAAAGCGCTATGCGCTTACAGATAGTTAGGAAGTTGGATTGATCCGCGCGGGAGGGCGCCCAGTCCGACATTACCACCGCCTGGGCATGGTGCACGATCATGCCCTGCACAAAAGCGGCATCTGCAGCCGTGTAATCGTGGGGGACTGGTTGAGGATTCTGAGCCGACAGCGCCGCTGCTGCCAGAGAAGTGACGCAGGCGGCGAGGAACCTGGCGCCTGACCGTCTGGATACCGTAGACGTTTTCACAATGACGAGAGACTGGGGCGAACTAATGACTTCTGGCAAGCAATGAATTGAGTGTCGTACAAATGTACCGTCGAGTCGCCGCACATGTTGTACCAGCCGGACGCCGTTCGCCAACGTATTAAGCCAGCGCGGTGTGACGGTCGGCTTGTCACCATCCGCTTCCGTACCAACCGGGGGGCTACTACCTGGGTCAGCGGCTGGCTGCCATCCGGGTTTCGTCGCCCGCCGGACCCGCTCGCCATACCAGCTGATTGCTAAACCGACCGGACGATTCTGCTGGTGACGGATAACTGTCCCACGTGCCGCATCGAGTGTTCCGCACCATGTACCAGGCACCCAATGACTGACGACGGCAATTGCGCGCGGCCGACGCCGCGGAAGTCATTGAGAGTCGAGATGTCTACTTTCCTCAACTCATCGATCGCGTCGCCTACGCGAGCACTCAACGCGTCGAGCGTCGCGTCGACGTCCGAAATTGCAAGGTGTGCACCTTCCAGCGGGATACTCGCAAGCTGGTCCGGCGACAACGCTTCGCCACGAGCATATGTAAACAGTCGATCGATGACACCTGTGATGTGTCGCACATGAAAGGCTGACGATGCCACGTTTGCGGGTCGCGCATTCCATTCCGACTCGGTGAGATTCTCGACGAGTTCGCCTACGCTCTCGCGAACCTGGAGCAGGATGTGCGCGACCGGTTGCAGGAGTGCCGGTACTCCGTCGATCGGCCCCCGTTGCCACCATTCTGTAGTTGCCACGTTTCTGTAACCTCAAGTATTAGTGGTGAGTCGATCATCCCAATCCGGGTGAGTCAAGCTCGACCGAGTCACCGTCCAGTTCACTTTGCTTGCTTGATGTACCTGGTGCGACGGAACCTCAGCGCGGACCAGTCGTCGTCTATTGCAACCATGCGGACGCTATCGAATCCTGCAGCTCGCAATACGTCCCATCCAGAATCTCGATTGAACTCGCATCTGTATCGCTTTGAACTCTTCTTCGGATAAGCGATCCACAACACGGGATCCTCATCTGCCTTGTCCATGAGGGCCTTTGATGCCTCGTCCAGTTCCGCGCTGGTCGCGGCAAACGCGATCGCGAAGTCAACGCGTTTCACTTCCGCGGCGTCGCGGAAAACGCTTACAGGCGCGAGTCGTACGAGTTCTGTCTCGAACGATTCAGGCGCATTCATGACGACAATCTCGGCCTGATCCTTGAGATTCAGCTTCTTGAACATCGGAGACACGGTCATGATGTTGCTCTCATCAGCAGTGGAACGCCCAAACTTTGGCGCAGCGGGGTTTGGCGGATTGACGCGGGAAAATGCGCGGTAATTCAAAGAGGGCTCACCAGCGTCGCGTGAGCCCTCTTAAAATATCGCCGTACGAAAACACGTGGGTGTTGTCGACCTGTCAGTTGCTCGACTAAACGATTGGCTGATACCTGTAGCCGGCGACACCAGTCGCCGTTGCCGTAGCCTTGAATGGCATGCTGGCCTTCGGCGCAACCGGTCCAACAGTCACCGACTGGCTTCCAACTACAGCACCAGTCTTGTCCAGGAATTCCACGTTGATTGTGTAAGACTTGGCCGCGGCACCACGATTTTCGATGGTTCCCGCAAGCACCGCAGTCTTCGCAGTCGAATCAACCGTAAACTCCGTCACCTCGAGATTTGGAGTCATCTTCTCGGACTTAGTATTGTACTTGATCAGCGAATCCGTGTAGGCCTTTGTAAGAGCCTTGTCCTTCGTGGACTTCAGCAATCCGCTATAACCATACGCGTACAGCAGCCAGTTCGAGGCATTGTTTGGATCCAGTAACACGAGCTTGTCAACAACGGGGGCAACCTTCTCCGGCTGCTTTTCGCCGACATAGCTCGCCGCCAGACTCTTCAATGCGTCGCGCTGGTACGGATTGCGAGTAGCAACCGCCGAGAAGAGCGTGACCGCATCGGCAGTCCGATTTGCCTGCGTTGCGATTACCCCTGCATTGAGGACTGAGTGATCTCCGTACTTTGCCGGGTCAGCAATTACCGGCGCGTAAATCTTGGGATACTCGGCAGTGTCCTTCAGCGCGAGCGCGATCTGCGATGCCACGAGTTCACCGCGTGCGATACGCGCATCATTCTTCCCCTGTGCAATATACGTTTTCCACGCCTCGATCGACTGTCGGCCGATTGATTCCTTATCAGCCGCACTTGCCGCGTCGTATTGCGTGAATAGAGTATTCGCAAGATCGTACATCGAGTTTTGTCGCGCGTCTTCATAGATCGTGTCAGCACTCGCTGCCGCAAGCGCCTTGCGCATCATTGCGATCGCTGCCGGATAGTCGTTCTTGCTTGACGCAACCGACGCGAGAACGGTATACGCATATGGTGCGCGCCGATCTATCGAGAGTGCCCGGTTGGCAAGAACTGAAGCTGAATCGTATTGCTGGGAGTTGACCGCATCAATCGCTGCCCGGACAGCGTCGAGCCATGGCTTCTGCTCACGCCACTCGGAGATCTCCTTGTTGCAACCTGGCTGCGCGGCTTCAACGAGATTGAATGCCGTATCCGCGGCTGCCAGGAGATCAATGTGGGCCGACGGATCGGTGGCGATTCCGTAACTTGAACGTGGCCCGCTGATGGTGACCCCGGGCTGCTCGAGCAGGAGGATGTATGCCTGGCCAAGATAGTATGCACGCCCGACCGAGTCAGCAGTTTCCTTGCTGTCCTTCGCTGGCGATGTAAGGGCGGTGATAGCAAGCTTGAGCGGCTTCGAAGCATCCTGCTTTGCCTTGACACTCGTCGCAGCCTGCTGGAGGTACAAAGTTGCCTTCGCGACTGCCTGGCTAACCCCCGGATCACATGCTGGAGCCGCAGTTGCGGCAGCCGGCGTCGTTCCCTGGGCGCCAGCAACGCCAGCAACGCCAACAACGCCAACAACGCACAGGAGCGCCGGAATGGCACTGCGCAATGAGATTGTCATGGTCCTGCTACTCCTGGTTTCAGATGAATCTGGAAAGCTAGCTAGCCATCCTCGTAAAAGTCACCCGTCCGAGCCCGACAATATCACATTCATGATATAGTCGCGGACCGGCGGATTCTCAGTAGATCGAATATTTTCTGCTATGTCGAACAGACGCGCAATTCTTCATCTAAGGCGGGTCGATCCCCGCCTCGCAACAATCATCGACGCGGTCGGGAGCTGCACATTCGCTCCGGCGGAACACCTTGCCCACTTCACCGCGATATCACGATCGATCGTCTTCCAACAGTTGTCGGGGAAGGCCGCAACTACAATTTACAATCGTTTCGCCAATCTGTTCCCGGACGCCACGCCGACTGCGCTCGGTCTCGCCAGTCTGACAGATGATCAACTGCGGGCTGTGGGTCTCTCACGCCAGAAGGCTGGATACCTCCGCGACCTCGCCGCGCGCGTAATTTCCGGCGAAGTACCCATTGATTCGCTCGACCAGCTGTCGGACGATGAAGTCATTGCGGCGTTGGTATCCGTCAAGGGAATAGGCCGATGGACTGCGCAGATGTTCCTGATGTTTCGGCTCGGGCGCCCAGACGTTCTCCCCGATCTCGATCTTGGAATCCAGAAGGGGATTCAACGCGCATTCCGCATGCGCACGTTACCTACTCCCAAGCGCGTGGCGGAAATCGGCGCAAAATGGGCGCCGTATCGTACGGTTGCGTCGTGGTATCTGTGGCGCAGTCTGGATGCAACTGCGGAATCACGTCAGGGCAAGTAGGGATCGCACGCATGGCCGGTGGCCGGAAGACGCGTGCTCTAGCTGGATCGCTTGACGATCGACGCGTCACCCGACACTGGTTCGGATACGTCAGGTTCATCCGGAAGCACGGTGAACGGCAGCAGGATTGATATTCGGCGGTTTGCAGGGTCCAGCGGATTACTTGGCACGCGCAGATCCCGATCGGCCATCCCGCGCACCTCAACAATGCGCGATGGATCCACCCCCGATGCTTCAATCATCCGCCGCGCTGCGTTCGCTCGATCAGAAGACAGTTCCCAGTTGGTGTAGGTTGCGGAACTGCCGAACTGCTGGGAGTCTGTATGCCCCTCAATGATGATTGGCGTCTGTAGCTCGCTCAACTCAGTGCCGATCAATTGGAGTGCTGCGACAGTAATCGGAAGCATCTGTGCAGAGCCATTCCGGAAGAATGTCTGACCACTCTTAGTCTCGATAAGCTCTATGCGAAGGCCGCTTTTTGTCTTCACCGCTTCGATATGCGCGCCGAGTGCGCGGAGATCGGGAGAGCTATTGAGTCGATTGCGAAGATCCTTCGCCAGGTCTCCAAATTTCTTTTCCTCTGATGTCCGAATCAGAATTCTGAGCGGCGGCTTGATTGCACCGGCCGGTGAATTGCCGCTCGAGATAATGTTCGTGCCAGCAGAGAAGCCTTTCTTGAACCCGACAGGGTTGGAGAAGTAACCTTCGATCGCGTCCTTCATCTTCTGATCCATGCTGAGCAACCACATGACCATGAAGAACGCCATCATGGCGGTTACGAAATCAGCGTATGCGACTTTCCAGCTTCCGCCATGGTGGGCCGCATGTCCTCGCTTTTTCTTGACGATGACGATGATCTGTTTTTCCTTCCCCGGCATGGCCACGGCTTGATCAAGCTGCGCGGCGACGAGTCAGGTTCTCAAGCTCCGAGAAACTTGGACGATCGCCTGGCTCTATGTTGCGACGTGCGAACTCGACTGCGGTCATCGGCGAATCACCGCGCGCGAACGCAAGCAGCGCAGTGCGGATCGACATCATGTACGCCTCTTCCGCGCGAATGCGGGTCTCGACCGCCGAAGCGATTGGACCAACAACTCCGTACGACAGAAGAATTCCGAGAAAGGTGCCAACAAGCGCGGCCGCAACCTTCTCGCCAATCTCGGAGGCCGCCCCGCCAATACTGCCCATCGTTATGACGACGCCGAGTACGGCAGCAACGATTCCGAATCCTGGCATCGCGTCGCCTACTTTGTTCAGCGCAGCGGGTATGAGCATCGCCTCCTCATGCTGACGCTCGAGGTCGAGATCCAGAATTTCGGCGAGGTGATGATCTTCGACGGCGCCGGTGAGAAGCACCTTCAACGTGTCGGTGAGAAACGCGACGGCGTGATGGTTCTTCGCGACTGACGGGTATTTATTGAAGATGTCGGACTTCTCCGGATCTTCGATATGTGCTTCAAGGCCTATCAGACCTTCCTTGCGCGCCTTCTGAAATACATCGTACAACAGCTGCAGCAGCTCACCATACGCCTTCTCCGTATACGGGCTCGGCTTGAGAAGCCCGAATACCGACCCGAATATGCGTTTGATGAGCGCCGGCGGATTGCCGACGATCATTGACCCGAACGCGGCGCCTCCAATTACGACGAATTCAGATACCTGGATCAGGGCAGCAACTTTGCCATGCTCCATTATGAACCCGCCAAGGATGCTTCCGAATACGACTACCAAACCAATGATTACGAACACGCGTATCTTTCCTGACTTCCGTCAGCCAGCGTGTAACTGGCCCAAGTTCTTCGCATAGGTGTCAGTATCGGCGAACAGATGGTAAAACTAGACATGGATA
>JBDTAW010000113.1:0-3543 GCA_039924445.1 Gemmatimonadaceae bacterium | reverse complement strand
CGAGCGGAACCGTTAGGGTGCCTCGACGAATTCCGGGACATGGTGAAGGCTCTTCACAAGGCCGGCATCGAGGTGATTCTCGATGTGGTGTACAACCATACCGCTGAAGGGGGTGCTGGGGGACCCACGTTTTCTTTCAAAGGACTAGACAATCGGTTCTACTACCTTTTATCGGATGACTTCTCGCAATACGCGGACTATACCGGCACAGGCAATACCCTCAACAGCAACTTTGCAGTCGTCCGCCGCATGATCGGCGACAGCCTTCGATACTGGGTTTCCGAGATGCATATAGACGGGTTCCGATTCGATCTGGCTGCGGTGCTGACTCGAGACGAACATGGAATGCCAAACAATAATGCTCCTATCCTCTGGGACATTGATTCCGATCCTGTACTTGCAGGCCGGAAGCTGATTGCAGAGGCGTGGGATGCGGGGGGACTTTATCTGGTGGGATCATTCGGTGGAGACCGCTGGAAGGAGTGGAACGGGCGTTTTCGTGATGATGTCCGATGCTTTCTCAAGTCTGATCGAGACACCGTCCTCAATCTCAGACAGAGACTCGTCGGAAGTCCCGACATCTATATGAAGCAGCGCCATCCGCCGGAGCAAAGCGTCAATTTCGTGACCTGTCACGACGGCTTTACTCTCAACGACGTTTTCTCCTTCAATGAAAAACACAATGAAGCGAATGGGGAAAACAATCGCGATGGAAGCTCCGACAACCACTCATGGAACTGCGGAGTGGAAGGCCACACTGATGACCCGGAGATTGAGCACCTGCGTGCGCGCCAGATCCGTAACGCCCTGGCCCTCACTCTACTCTCGGTTGGCACCCCGCTACTTCTGATGGGAGACGAAGTGCGAAGGACGCAGCTTGGCAATAACAATGCGTATTGCCAGAATAATGAGTTGAGTTGGCTCGACTGGAGCCTCTGCGAGAAGCATGCCGATCTTCACAGATTCGTTCAACTCCTGATCCAACTGCGGCTGCGTTTCGCCGCTAACCCAAGAGGGAGTTTTCTTTCGCTTGCTGACTTCCTCGAGCGGGCAAAGATCCAGTGGGACGGCGTGCAACTGGATGCGCCCGATCTTTCAAGAGACTCCCACAGCCTGGCCGCAACTGCTTACATTGAGCATGAAGGCGGATTCCACTTGATGGTCAACTCATATTGGGAGCCTCTGAACTTCTCTTTGCCTCCTATTCCAGACGGCTGTGGACCATGGCGCCGGCTCATCGACACGTTTCAGGATGCATCACCAATCTCTCTGGAGCAGGAAGCTGAGGCGCGACCTCGGACCGCATACGAAGTTCAATCTCGTTCGATTGTTCTTATGATGACCGGTCAATGCGTGATTGAAAATCCTGAGGAGTGAGAACTGCAAAGAAGTAGCAATGGAGCAGCTTCCTCTTGCCCCATCGTTACTTTGCGAATGTCACGCTCCGCCTTGAGAGCAGCCTTTGGCCGCGGCTAGCGGTCTCTGACCGGTAGCTTCCAAATGTCTTCACAGTATTGGCGGATTGTGCGGTCGGATGAGAACTTGCCTGAACGTGCGGTATTCATCAGCGACATGGTCCCCCAGCGAGAAATGTCGACGTAGGCTTTGCCAGCTTCCTGCTGTGCCGCCGCGTACGCATCGAAATCAGCGAGCACGAAATAGCGGTCGTAATTCATCAGATCATTCACCAGCGGGGCAAACAATTCGCGATCGCCGCTTGAGAACCTCCCGTCCCGCAAGCCATCCAGCACCTCACGCAGCAGCGGGCTCTTGTCATAGTAGTGGCGCGGGTTGTAACCGGCCTGTTGCAGATTGCTGATTTCCGGCGCAGTCAACCCGAAAAGAAAGAAGTTCTGCTCCCCAGCTTCTTTGCGGATTTCAATGTTCGCGCCGTCCAATGTGCCGATCGTGACGGCTCCATTCATCATGAACTTCATGCATCCTGTGCCACTTGCTTCGAAGCCAGCGGTAGAGATTTGTTCGGAGAGATCCGCAGCAGGATAGATGCGCTGACCCAGCGAAACCGAGTAGTTCGGAAGGAAGATAACTTTCAAAATATCTTTTACCTGCGGATCGTTGTTGACCAACTCCCCTACCTGGCAGATAAGTTTGATGATGAGTTTCGCCATCGTATAACTGGGCGCAGCTTTCCCTCCAAACAGAAACGTACGCGGCACCAGATTTCGAATCACACCGCTCTTTATCTGACAGTACAGCGAAAGAATATGCAGCGCGTTCAAGTGTTGGCGCTTGTACTCGTGCAGCCGTTTTACCTGCACATCAAACAACGACGTCGGATCCACATCGATGGACATTGTCTCCTTGATGTAAGCGGCAAGCCGACGCTTTGAGGCTTCCTGCGTCTTTCGCCAGCGATCCAGAAAACCTCTATCCGTGGCGAAGGGTTCCAGCGACTTCAAGCCATACAGGTCCTTGTGCCATCCTGTGCCGATAGTCTCGTTGATCAGCCCGGTAAGTTCCGGATCGGAGAGCATCAACCAGCGGCGGGGTGTAACACCGTTGGTCTTGTTACTGAAGCGTCCTGGAAAGGCTTCGTAGTAGTCACGCAGAGTAGTTTTTTCCAGCAACTCAGTATGCAGTTCCGCAACGCCATTGATTGCCTTGCTGCCAACAACGGCGAGATGCGCCATCTGCACGCTTCGTTCACCGTCTTCTCCGATGATGCTCATACGCCGCATCCGCGCCTCGTCGTTGGGAAAGCGGGAGCGCATATCATCCAGAAACCGTCGATTGATCTCAAAGATGATCTCAAGATGCCGCGGAAGCAGATTCGCAAACATGTCCAATGGCCAGCGCTCCAGCGCCTCGGGCAGAAGCGTGTGGTTGGTGTAACCAAAGGTGGACTGCGTCACGCGCCACGCATCCTCCCACCCCATCGCATGCTCGTCCATCAGCAGGCGCATCAACTCCGCAATGCCAATCGACGGGTGCGTGTCATTCAA
The DNA here is from genome assembly GCA_039924445.1 of Gemmatimonadaceae bacterium. Lineage (GTDB taxonomy): Bacteria > Gemmatimonadota > Gemmatimonadetes > Gemmatimonadales > Gemmatimonadaceae > Fen-1247. The sequence continues at coordinate 580 of JBDTAW010000113.1, read as the reverse complement.
CTGCACCGTCCATTTCTTATCAAATTCTATGAGCGGTTTTCCGAGCTCAATGTGCAGCCGCACCATGTCCTGCAATGAGCAGGACGTAAAGAAATATTGCTGCGTCAGCCTCAGGCGCTTGCCTTCAATCTTTTCGTCCGGCGGATACAGTACCTTGCTGATGGTCTCCGATTCCATCTTCGCGCGCACAGCACCCGCATAATCTCCGCTATTGAATATGCCTAAATCGAACGAATCCACAGCTTCTGACTTCCAGAGCCTCAGACGGTTAACCGTGTGGGTCTTGTAGCCCGGGATCGGCGTATCGAAAGGAATGCCCTTCACCTTGTGGCCCGGCACCCATCTATGTCGGATTGCGCCCGTGTCATCGGTGTACGTCTCGGTGTACCCAAACAGTCCTACCTCCATGGAAATGGAGGCCTGAATCTCCCATGGATTGCCAAACTGTAGCCATTTATCCGACTTCTCCACCTGCCACCCATCCATGATTTTCTGGCGGAAGATACCGAACTCGTAACGCAGACCGTAGCCAATCACCGGTATATCCAGCGTGGAGAGCGAATCAAGAAAGCACGCGGCC
>JBDTAW010000112.1:0-4430 GCA_039924445.1 Gemmatimonadaceae bacterium | reverse complement strand
CGGGCAAGCCGAATATGTTCGGTCTGGTTCAGGGCGAGGCGAACGCTATAGTTGCAGGCAAGCGCATGCTGAGTTCGATGACACCGACAATCGTGCTTGATTCCACTGGCAAGGTGCTACTTGTCGTGGGCGCAGCTGGCGGTCCGACGATCACAACGACTGTCGTGCAGATCATTCTGAACGTCGTCGATAACAAGATGGATCTTGCCCATGCCATGTCGGCGCCGAGGGTTCACGAACAGACATGGCCCGACGTCCTGGTGTATGAAAAGGGTGGGTTATCCCAGGCAGTAGTCGATTCACTTGGCAAGATGGGTTACAAGTTGCAGACTGTCGGTCACCTTGCGAATTCAAACGACATTCTTCGCACAGCCAACGGGTGGAGCGGGATGTTCGAGCCGCGTTCGCACGGCGGCGCGGTTGGATATTGATCACGTACTGATTATGTACTGAGTACGTAAACAAAAAGTGGCGTCCATGCCGGACGCCACTTTTTGTGTCGACTGGATTCACGACGCGGTAATCAATGGCTACGATTTGTACTGTTGTGTGAGCCGATTGAGATGAGCGGATTGTGCTGGCGTAGCGTCCGGTCGAATTTCGAGAGTCCAGGCCTTGGCCGGATCGGTCGCTGGGGCGAAGCGAAGCCCAAACCAGTTGAGAGCTTCGGAGTAGTCCATCTCATCGGTCGTTTGCAATAGCGTATGGAAGAAGCCGGTGAGATCGGTGCCGGCCACTTCGGATGCGGTTTGCACCCATTCCGCCGGCGTGAATCCGTGCGCACCACCGTACCGCTTGTACGCCAGGCGCATCAAGTCGTCCAGACTTTTTTGTCCTTTTGTTGCATGTTCGATCCGTGCATCGAGCAGCAGTCCAACAATCAGGCCCTTGTCGTAATAGCTGACCGTCGTGCTGCGATTACCGCCCTCGCCGGAGCCGCCAGTCGAGAAGATGTCAAGCGAGGCCTGTTCGAGCGTCTGTACGTGGCGGCCGGGTGATGTCTGGATCGACGTGATGGCTTTCGAAAGCGAATTGAGCACGTCCTGCTGCGTGCCCAGGCCGCCGCGACAGGCCATCAGGTTACCGTAATATGTTGTGAGGCCTTCGGAAATCCAGAGACTGGGAGTGGTTGGTGCGTGTTCGTAGTCGAATGGTCCGAGTTGAACTGGCCGAAGTCGCTTGACGTTGAAAGCGTGGAAGTATTCATGGCTTACATACTGCAACCAGCGCATGTCACCTCCGCCGGTGGAATTTGGGCTGGATGTAAGAAGTGTTGAGTTGAGATGTTCCAGTCCACCGGCGCCGCGACGAAACACGTTAAGAAAGACGTACTTTTTGAACGGCAGGAATCCCCAGAAATCGTAATTCGCGGTGACGAACTTCTTGAGGTTCCGGGCCGCGAGGGCGCCGTCCCATTCTGGTGGTATCTCGCCTATATCGGCGAGGTAGTGTTTGGCACCAGCTACTTCGAATTCGTGGAACGAGATGTTGCCCGCTATGATGGGAGAGTCGGCCAGTTCATCATAACTCGTTGCCTGGTAGTGGTTCGGCAGGCCGTCAGCGGCGGCAGCGAGCGACGTTGCTGATTGTTTCCACTGGGGTGGAAGTTCGAGTTTTACGTCATGCTCGCGTTTCCCCTGATCGGCGAGTGTGATGTACGTTGCCGGACCGTTCAGGATCGCCATCGTCGTGTCGATCCAGTTGCCAGTAACCGAATGGTGGGCGCAGACCAGAGTGTAGGAAATAACGATTCCTGCTGCGCCACCAGTCGAGACAGTCCAGCGATTGGGTTGGGGCCTCCCCACGCTGAGAACGCGTCCGTCGGGCGTATGCGCCGAGAAGTTGGAGACGTTGGCAGCGTAGTTCTCCTCGACGTAGTAGCCCGGCGACCAGACCGCCATCATCAAATCCACGGAAGGTTTGCCGCCGGTCGGGATCGTGGCCGACACCTCGGCGAGGTGGGTGTCCGGGGCCGGAATCCTGATTGTGTACTGGAGCGACGCAGCAGACTGCGCGGAGGGCGCAGCACCCGGCGCGAGAGTTGCGACTCCGATAACCGCGGCGAATCGAATGGTACGCCTGTTACGTACGCTCAGCACGGTCGACTCCTTTCCAGTTGAAAGACTGCCATAAGGATGTAGCTTCTTCATGTCATTCACAACAACCAATCAAGACAAATGAACGGATGTATGCCTCCGACTCGAGTGCTGATGCTCGTCGCGACGATCGGCACAGTCGCAAGCTCTGCGTCGCTTCCTGGCCAGACCACCAACGTTGCGCATCCACGACCCCAGGACACAGAAGTCTGGACGCCAGTACCGCCGATAGTGACGCCTGGCGCGACGAATGCGCAGCCACCCTCTGATGCCATCGTGCTCTTCGACGGCAGGAACCTGGATCAGTGGGTGACCGCCAGCGACAAGTCGGCAGCGAAGTGGGTTGTCGCGAACGGGATAGTGACCGTCAACAAGCCGTCGGGCGACATTGAGACCAGGCGAAGTTTCGGGAGCTATCAGCTGCATGTAGAATGGAGGATCCCGACAGGTATTACGGGTGAAGGTCAGGAGCGTGGGAACAGCGGAGTGTATCTGGCAATCACACCTTCTGGTGGATACGAGTTGCAGGTTGTCGATTCGTACAACAACAAGACGTATGTAAATGGTCAGGCCGGGAGCGTTTACAAGCAGTATGCACCGCTCGTTAATGCCGCACGGAAGCCGGGCGAGTGGCAGGCTTACGACGTAGTCTGGACCGCTCCGACGTTCAAGTCGGATGGTTCACTTGCGACACCAGCGTATGTCACTGCGTTTCACAATGGAATTCTGGTGCAGAATCACGTTGCACTCAAGGGCTTCACGTTGAACGAAGGGACGCCCTTCTACAAGGCGCACGGAGCCGCTCCAATTCTGCTGCAGGCGCACGGAGATAAGAGCGCGCCGATCAGCTATCGCAACATCTGGGTGCGACCGTTGTAGGTGAAGGATCCTGCGAGTATGGAGTACTTCGGTTCCACGCTGAGTCCGGCTACCGGATAGCCGACACGACGTCAGCGCGGTCGTTGAAAAGCAGGTATTAATACTTATAGTCCGGAGTGATGTGACGGTATTTTTATGTCAATGAGTAAGGCGAGCCATGCCAGCGGCCATCCGGAAGAGGGTGTAGACGGCGAGACGCATGGAGTACCGCGTGCGCCATCATCCGGGATGTTCGAGCGTATTGTCGAGGCCGCGGCTGACGCGATCATCACGATCGATGATGCGCAGCAGATAGTGCAGTTCAACCACGGTGCCGAACAGATATTCGGGTATCAGAAGTCGGACGTGTTGGGCAGGAATCTGGATTGCCTGTTACCCAACGAATTCCGTGCGAGTCACGCGAGTTATGTCGAAACGTTCGGCCGATCCGCCGAAACCGCTCGACTCATGGGGCACAGGCGTGAGGTGTTTGGTCAGCGGAAAGACGGTTCGACGTTTCCGGCGGAAGCATCGATTCTGAAGCTGGACGCGCCGGATGGCCGCAGGTTGTACACGGCGCTCGTTCGAGATGTAACCGACCGCAAGCGCATGGAATTGCAGCAGCGCTTTCTTGCTGATGTCAGCGCGGCGCTGAGCAAGTCGCTGGATTACGAGGCGACGCTCGCGTCAGTGGTTCGATTGCCGGTTCCACCGCTTGCAGACGCGTGCGTGCTGGAAGTACTTGACGATGAAGGGCAGACGATGCGGGTGACATTTCAACGCCCGGACATTGACGCTGATTCAGGTGGTCTTGTGTCAGCGGCTGAAGTCATACGACTGGTTGCGCGCGGAGAGGTCGTTGGCACACTGACTCTCCTGAAATTCGGGTCATCCCGAAAGTTCGATCGTGGTGATCGTGTTATCGCCGACAATTTTGGTGCGCGAGCTGCTCTGGCGATTGATAATGCACGGCTCTATAACGAATCCAGGCGGGCGACGCGATTCAGAGACGAGGTTCTCGGAGTGGTGTCACACGATCTGCGGAATCCGCTAAGCGCGATCACCATGTGCGCACGGGTCCTCTTCGAAGAACCACCGGCGGATGTCGACGCCAGGCGTGAGCTTGCGAAGACGATCCAGGATTCCACTGTGTGGATGTCGCGAATGATCCAGGACCTGCTGGACGTATCAGCGATCGAGGTCGGTGCGCTATCCATTGTTCCCGGTACAGTAGAGATCACCGCAATTTTTGCCCAGGTTGCTGAACTGTTCGCGCCCATTGCTGCGGAGCGCGGCGTCGATTTGAAGTTCACGGTGGAGGACAGTCTTCCAACAGTTGAAGCAGACGCCGCTCGCCTTGTCCAGGCGATTGCCAATCTCGTTGGCAATGCTGTGAAGTTCACGGAAGCTGGCGGGCGGGTAGGCGTAGTCGGTCAGATGCGCTTTGACGATATTGAGATCATCGTGGAAGACACT
>JBDTAW010000111.1:0-4232 GCA_039924445.1 Gemmatimonadaceae bacterium | reverse complement strand
CAGTTACTCGTCATTACGCCGGCGGGGAAGCTCGCCGGCGTTGGGGAGCTGGGTGAGATCCATGTGCGGAGCCCGCACCTTGCAAAATCATATTTCGGCGATGACCGACTGACATCCGAGCGTTTCGTTGTGAATCCGATTACGCATGAGGTCGGAGACATCTGTTACAGGACCGGTGATCTTGGCCGGTACGACCCGCAAGGCGATGTTGTCGCGGTCGGTCGTGTGGACGCTCAGGTCAAGATCCGTGGATTCCGCGTGGAACTGGCGGAGATCGAAGCGACGTTGGGGCGCCATCCTCTTGTGAGCGACTGTGTTGTAACGGCGCCGACTGGTGCGGACGGCGAGCGGCAGCTTGCGGCTTACATCGTCGCGCGCGCAGCGGTGCCGACGGTCGACGAACTCCGAACGTTGCTCAGGGGACGCTTGCCGGCTTACATGAACGTGTCATCGTTCACGTTCATAGACTCTCTTCCGTTGACGCCCAATGGCAAGACGGACCGCCGAGCTCTCCCGTCCCCGCGATTCGACGGCGCAGTTCCCGCCAGCAAGGGTTATGCAAAGGGGCCAGTGCACTTTGAGCTCGTGAGATTGTGGAAGGAGATGTTGCACGTGCCTACCGTGGGAATTGACGACGATTTCTTCGATCTGGGTGGTCATTCGTTACTTGCGGCGGCGATGATGGAGCGTGTCGCGGCGATTTTTGACAGGAGCCCGCCGCTTTCGGTGCTCTTCGAAGAACCAACGATTCGACATATCGCCAACTCGCTGATGAAAGACGCAGCGTTCGTGGAACCGGGGGCGGTATGTATTCAGCGCGGCGTTGCGGAGCGGACGCCATTTTTCTTTTTTCACGGCGATTACATTGGAGGCGGCCTTTACTGCCGCAAGCTCGTGAAGTATCTGGACGCCGAAATGCCCGTGTATGTAATTGCGCCGCACGAGGCCGGCGGCCCTGAAACGATAGAGAGCATGGCCGCAGATTTGTTGCCCTATATCCGGGGGATTCAGCAACATGGTCCTTACCTTCTTGCTGGATATTGCAACGGCGGTGTCGTCGCGCTCGAGGTTGCGGCGCAACTCCGGGGGTGTGGAGAACGTGTCGAGTTTCTCAGCGTAATCGATGTTGGAGCTCGTAACGTGCAGCTCGCGTCTTTTTATGCTCTGCTTAATCGGGTCGGTGGCCTTCTCGGATTCGATCAGCGTCGGCAACTGGATACGTTCATGCTGTTGCGTGAGCCGGCCCTTCGTTTCCTGGACACAGAGTTGCCGCCGATAGACGCGTCATCGGGGCTGGGTGAGCGTGCGATCTTCACTGCGGCGCTGATATCGCTTGTCACGAGGCGTGTGATTCGGAGAGTGTGGCGTGCGGTGACCGGGAAACGGAGTTCCGGGCGATCGGAGGAGGCGAGTTGCGTGGTGCAACGCGAGCAGCTTCGCCATGAGGATAGGCGTCGCGTCGCCAACAGTCAGTATCTAAGCCGTGCGATGTTCAGTTACATCCCACATCAGTACGACAGTACCATCACCGTAATCGGTGCGACCGACGGCAGAGAGGATGCATCGATGGATCATCTGCACAACTGGAGATCGATCGCCAAGCAAGTCAACGAATTTGTCATTCCGGGCACGCATATGAGCATTGTCACGTCTGATATTGCCGGGTTGGGCGAATTGCTGCGGGCGCAGATTCCGCGACTTTGATGACGTTACTGACAGTCGATGAGGAACTCCACGTCTGGCTCATTGAACTGGAGGGACATGGCGATCCGAATCCGCCGCTCGATGAAACGTTATCGAGTGAGGAAAAGCTGCGCGCAGTGAGATTTGTTTCGGAACGTGATCGACGGTGCTTCGTCGTCGCGCATTCGGCATTGCGACAGATTTTGAGCATGTATGTCGGAGTCAGCCCGAGCGCGATCGTGTTTGAGATCGGCCGTTATGGCAAACCGGCGTTATGCGGAGTTCCGGGTACGAAGATCAGATTCAATCTCTCGCACTCCGGCGCCGTTGCATTGTGCGCAATCGCAAGCGATTGCGACGTCGGCGTTGACATCGAACAGATTCAGTCGCCAGATGTAGTCGTGGGAGTTGCGGAGCAGTTTTTCTCTGCGGCTGAGCAGCGGCTCCTGGCGGGGATTGACGTCGACGCGCGCGCTGAGGCGTTCACCAGGGTATGGGTACGCAAGGAAGCGTGTCTGAAGGCGGCAGGCCGCGGTATCAGCGGGGACGTGTCTGGGTTTAGTGTAACGCTCGACGACACAGATGTGAGTGTACCGACGTCCGATGAGCGGGGCGCGATTTGGGCGCTTCGGGAGTTGGTGGCGCCCAGAGGATATTTCGCTGCCGCCGCGACTTCGGTCCCGCTTCCCGTCAGGGCATGGCGCTTTGGGGATCTCCAGTCGCCGGCGCGGACCGCGACGCCGTAGTCAGGAGCGAACTTGCGCGGTCTAGAACCGCTTCCCGGTTTCAGCCCAGCGGTGGATGAGCTTTTTCCAGGCCCAGCCGCCAACTCCGACCAGGACAGCGCCTGCAAGGATGTCGATTATCATGTGTCGCTCCTGAAGGATCTAAGAGGTGGAACTCACGGATAGCGCGCTCTCCGTCCCTGCGGGAAGCCTGCGATAGTCTCGGTCCCGTATAATATGTCAATTGCAGCCCGGGAATCGTTGCCGCGCTCACCAGAGTAAACGATTGTTTCGGGGACGGTCGTTGAGCGGGAGTGGCGTTTGCTTGCGACTTCTGGCTGAGGTGGTAGAATCATCGTGCCGACTAACCCCCCAAAACCGAGGAACCAATGACTGGACTCGACGGCTCGATCGACACGCACGGTCCGGATAAACAGGCAATGATCGCACGAGTGAAGGGAATTCTGGTCTCGCCGAAATCGGAATGGCCTGTGATAGACGCGGAATCCACTTCTGTTGGGCAACTTTACGCGGGATACATCGCTATTCTGTCGGCGATCCCGCCAATCGCGGCGTTTATCGGTTACTCGGTGTTCGGCATTTCCATTCCGTTTGTCGGCCGGTACAGAGTACCGATGGGATCCGCGATAACGAGTGCGATCACGCAATACATTCTGGGCCTGATTGGGGTTTATGTACTTGCGCTGATAATCGACGCACTCGCTCCGACATTCGGTGGTCAGAAGAATATCATACAGGCGTTGAAGGTCTCGGCGTACTCTTACACCGCCGGCTGGCTCGCTGGTATTTTTGCGTTGATACCAGGGTTGCGGCTCCTCGGGATATTGGGACTGTACTCCTTCTATTTATTGTACCTCGGTCTTCCGACGCTGATGAAATCTCCGAAGGAAAAGGCGATGGGTTACACCGTAGTGGTAATCATCTGCGCGATCGTGCTGTTCGTGGTTGTTGGTGCGGTCGGTCGGATGTTCATCCCCTCACCAGCAGTAGGGGTACCGGGCCTGGGCTGAGTTACGCAGCACTGGCGGCCGCTGGTCGACGCGGCTGCCAGTGACTTGTGCGTGGCCACATCCAAAGCCGCATCCGCAACAATGGGCCTGCTTTCCTCCTCCTCCTCTTCCTCCAGTCCTTCAAGCGGGCTCGACCTTGCCGCTCGACGCGACGAACAGTTAGCCGTCGAGCGTGTTTGCGCCGGAGATGCGCTGGCGCTCGAGATCATCTTCACCGCTTACCGTGGAGAGCTACTGAGATCTGCCACGCGCGTTACTCAGTCGCCGGCGCTGGCCGAAGAGGTTGTCCAGGATGTGTTTCTCGCGATCTGGGCGGGGAGGCACGGAGTAACGCTCACCGGTGGGGCGGATAATATCTTTAATGTGTACCCTGACAAGACAAAGGCCGCGAATTCGAGTGGCGGCATCTTCGTTTACAGTGGAATCTCGCCGTTCGGGTACGATGGCGCCTTCTACTACGGACGCGTAACGGTGAATTTTTGAGACTCGATAACGGGGTAGTTCTAGCAGCCACAGCCGCGACTTTGTTCGCGGCTGTCAGCTGCAACAAGACTGCGGCGGTGGCTGCGGATACGACCAGCGCGTCCGCAACAACGAACGCGATGGGGTTTCCGGCTGACTGGACTGTCGGTGTCGGGAAGCAGGCAACAATGGCCGCGCACGGCATGGTTGTCAGCAACAGTGCACTTGCGAGCCAGGCGGGGGTCGAGATCATGCGTGCCGGCGGGAATGCGGTGGACGCGGCGGTTGCCACTGGCTTTGCGCTGGCGGTGACTTTCCCGCAGGCCGGCAA
>JBDTAW010000110.1:0-8697 GCA_039924445.1 Gemmatimonadaceae bacterium | reverse complement strand
GCAGGGCATTAACGGTTTTGGTTTTTTTTTGGGGGGGGGGTTGGCGCCAGGTAGCGGCGCCCACGACGATAGCGGACTCCGGAGACTCCGGATATATGCTGGACAAGAATCAACGACTGCAAACTTTCGCACCGAACGTACCAACCACCCGCTATGGATCGTTGCGCCCACAGTGGTCGTCTAAGTTCCGACAGTTAAACAGCTTAGGCAAGGAGCAAAACCGAAAACAGATGGTTCAAAAGATCGCACGCGGCGCCGCGGCATGTGGTGCGACTTCAAAACCTGTTGCACTGATGCAACAAGGCCGATTCAACGGGGCTGATTTTCAACCGGCGGGGCACCGCGACCACGCCCGACGCCGAACGGCACCGACGGCCTCGCCGACAGCCCACGCGCAAGCCAGGATCAGGAGAGCCGGCACGGCGCCGATCCGGATTTTACGGCCAGTACCGCGGACCGCGCGCATTATTCTTGCGAGCAACACGAGCGGAACCAACGGAGCTGCACACACGACTTGCCAGCGCTTCCGCGCGCCGCTCCGAACCCGCCACCAGCCCGATTGCTTGCCGTGCTCGAAACGCTGACCTGCGATGCTCCAGACGGTGGGAGCATGGGCAAACACGACTGCCATCCCCGGTAACAATCGAAGCGTGCCGCCCTCTGCACGGAGCAAGTGATGCAACTCTACTTCCCAGAAACCGTCACGCACCGTGCTTTCATGGCGTGCAAGCAACGCGCGCAGGTAAGCCGCATTGTCCCCCGGAATCTCCCTGGCCAAGCCGTCGTTCGGCGGCACACTCAGAAATGCACTATATCGCAGGTGAAATACTGCCCAATCCGTAGCCGACGCGTCACCTGCAAGTCCAATCGGTCCGCCCACGCCGGCATCGCGTCCGGAAAGCCCTGCGCGAATGGCTTCGATCCACGATGACGGCACGACGCACTGCGTTGTGGTAAAAGCAATGATGCGACCCGAGGCGCGCCGGTAACCTGCCGCCCAGAGACATGGCGTCAACGCACCCGCCGGGGCGCTTTCGACGATCACTCGGAAGTCTCCGGTCTCCGCGGGAGTAATTACATGCTGCACGTCGACGTGCGAGACGACAATGACCTCCGTCGCACACCCCGCCCCCGCGGCCGCGACGCGCAGGGCCTGGAGCGGTCGGCTCACGTCATCATCATCACCCGTGACTGCAAGGACAACTGAAACTTCAATCTCGTCGTTCGCCCGATCGCTACCCGGCTCGGTACCCGCTTCGATACCAGGTTCGCTCATCCGGATATTCCAGAAGCGGCACCGAGTGCACCGATCTCGATTCTGTCGCGCGCGGTCGCGACATCAAGAGTCTCTTCGGCGCTGATCGGAGGGGCTCCTCCTGTGGCAGCTGCGGTGTAGAACCTGCTCACCAACTCGCGAAGTCCCGGATACGCCATCTCGCGATGCATCGCGCGGCGTGCTCCATTTTTTGCCGCGGCCAACGCGGTGCGAGTCGAGACGGAAAATGGCCGAAGTAGTTTGTACGCTCTGCCGGTCCCGCCGCGAATGCTGATCGAATACCCGTGAAAGAGATCCACCGCAACCGTGCGATCACGCATGACGACCTGAAGCATGTTTACCGGTGGCCGCCCGCTGGTCGAGACCAGAAGCGAGACGGTTACTCCACCAAGATTGGTGACACACCGGATCTCACCAGACGACGCTCGCAACACGGTCCAGTTCGCGTCACCGACCGATGTGTCAGCAAGCCGACGAGCAATCCCGAGTCCGTGTGGGAGAATACTGAGAGCGATCTCGTCACGACCTGCACCATCGCGATCGACAGCTCCTGCGGTACACGCGACAATGTCCAGATGTAACAGTGAACCGCGATCTGCACGTACAATTTCGGCGACATCCAGAACGCCAGCTTGAAAGAGAAACTGGTGTACCGGAACAATCATCCGATTCGTCGCGGCGCCGAGTTGGAGCAGCGCAGCGGTTTCGGCTGCTGTGCGCGCAAGCGGTTTCTCGACGAGAGCGTGGCAACCGCGCGAAACGACCACACGCGCAATTGCGTCATGGGTCGCGAGCGGTGTGCAAACATGCGCCACGTCGATGTGCAACTTTGCAGGCAACTCCTCGACGGATTGCGCCACGACTCGCGTGCCCACCCGTCTCGCCAGAATGGTTCCGCGAGCCAGGTCTGGATCGACTACGGCGAGCACGCGATTCCCCGACCGCGCTACCGCATCGGCGTGCCAACGGCCCATCAGGCCCGCGCCAATTATCATCGCACCCAACGGCACGGTGCTACGCATCTACGGCAGCCAGATGCTAGACCTGCGGGGGTTCACCGAGCCGAACGCTGGCAAGGTCCAGCGTGTCCTCGGAGTCGAGAACAATCCGTCGTCCGGTCGTTGCTGCTCGATAGCACGCGGCAATGACCTCAATCACGTCCCGTCCGCACTGCGCACTGGCTGGCGGCGCACTGCCATCGTGGAACGACTTAAGGGTCAGTTCGAAGACACGCCGCGTAGCGAGCATGCCGGGGTCTTTAGGATTTCTCGCGAGCAGTGATCGCTTGTTGCCGACCTCGGCCCATGCGAGGCCCGAAACTCCGTAGTCGACGCGTAGATGTGGTCGCGTGCTGCGATGCAGCCCGGCGGTAAGGCGAGCCCGGCCACCGAATGACGCGCGCAACGATGCAGCACGAGTCTCCGCGCGTACCTCGAAGTACTGCGTCTCGCCCTTGCACAACCGGTTCTGTACAATCTGCGCGAGTCGTCCACCCGAAAATTCAAGAGTAACGAGAGCGACTGCGTCGGTCTCGCCCTCGCGCACTCCGCACGTCGAAGTTGTCGCGGAAACCGCCACCGGCATCTCCCCGAACAGCGCCATCAGGAAATCAACCAGGTGCACACCTGCTTCGTACAGCGTGCGCTGAAGCATCTGTCCTCGCCAACCCGGCTCCGCCCACGGGGGCAGGTCCATCAGCTGCCAGACCTGCGCGAAGACTACGCCGCCGCTTGTTGCATCGGCGGCGTCCCGGACTGCGCGGAAGATCGGCATCTCGCGAAACTCATGATTCAGCGCCACGCGCCTGCCCATCGCCGCCGCGACAGCCCCAATTTCATCGGCCTCGGTGAGACTTGATACGTAAGGCTTCTCACAGATGACATGGGCGCCGGCGCGGAGTGACGATATGCAATACGAAGCGTGACTGTCTGGCGGCGTGCCCACGACGACGATATCGGGCCGCGACGCGGTGAGCATGGTGTCGAAGTCGCTGAAAACGGGGACGTGCCAGCTTTGTTCGGCGCGATCGCGTCGCCCCGCGTCGATGTCGCAGGCACCCACAATTTCTGCGAGTTCCGGCAGACCCTTCAGGGCCGGCAGGTGCAAGGTGTGACCGGCATTGCCAAGGCCGAGGACGGCGACACGAAATCGAGACATATCAGTATTAAGAGATAGGAAAGCGCGCATCCTCGATGCCGCCCATGGTTCCGTGCGTCAATGTACGCTTACCCACGCCCCTCGGATAGGCAGGCACTGTGGAGTCGCGTCGATTCAGCGCAGAGGCGAGCGACACAGAGCCAGAATGGTGCGGCCCAGCGGCAGCTGCCAGCCGGCAGCAACGGCCCTCGCTTCGACACCGAGCCATCTCTTTTTCAGGGCATCCCCAAAAACCGGTCGCCGCGATCCCTGGGCGAGTATTCCATGATAGCCGTCTCGCGCCTGCTCACGTTGCGCGCGCAGTTCGCGCGGGATCTCGGCCAAGCCCAACAGTGCATTGATTCGGCCGAGGCGCACAATTTCGAAACCGATCGTCACCAGTTTTCCACGCAAGTCCCGCGGTTCGTACTTTCGGAAATCGAACTCAGGATCGTCGGGCGCACGCGGGAACGCCTGCGCATTCGTGCGGATCAACAGGTAACCGCCGGGTTTTAGCACGCGATACATCTCACGTAGCGCGATCTCGTCTCCGCCGTTGAGTGGCAGGTGCTGTATTACATCAAGCGTTATTACGAAATCACTCGAATGGTCACGGAATGGTAGTGCGAGCGCAGACCCTTCCATTGCATCAAGACCAGCCGCAACTGCCGCCTGGACTCCTTCTGGTGCAACGTCGAGCCCGACACACTCCCACTCGGGGTACATTGCCGCCCACCACGACATTGTCTGCCCGGATCCGCAGCCAATGTCTATGAGCTGGCCCGTTTGCGGCAGGGTAGCATGTTCGAGCAGCCGTCCGGCAGCATCTCGCATCGCTGCGTTCCACCATGAACCTGACTCCAGCGAACGCATCCGCTCGTAGTACTCTGCGGTGAAAATTCGTGGAGCTGTCATGGCTTCACTCCCGTTCCGTCGAGTGCGGGGGCGATCGTGCCGAGCACAGTTCGAATTCCGATCGTGCGGCGTGCCCACGAATACAGAGTTGCGGTCCAGCGAAATCGAGAAGAAAGGCGCGAGCGTTCCGAAGCAAGCAGGTCCGCACCGAGCACGCGGACCCGCGCAAAACCAGCGCGACGGAGCTGTAGATTGAGTTCCATGCTCGAAAGCGGTCGGTGGTGCAGGTACCGCTGGCCGTTGCGTAGTCGCACATATCGATCTGCCCAGCGACGCGGCATCAAGCCTACTCCCCACACTCCGACATGCGGCTCGCGCAGAAGCGTGTACCTGTTAACCGTCCGGATCCGAAGTCGCGCACCGGGTTGCAGTACTCGCCTCGCTTCGCGAATGGCGGATGAAGCATCTTCGCAGTGCTCGAGCGTCCCCGCCGAAACTACGCGTGCAACGGACGCATTCGCAAATGGCAGATGCTCAGCGTTGCAACACACCAGTAGCTGATTTTTACCCATCAATTCGGGCCGACGCGATGCAACAACAAGCCACCTGAATGCGATGTCTATACCGATCAGTTCCGTTCCGCGCGCCTGTGCTGCGACAACCAGATCGCCTGTCCCGCAGCCCAGCTCGACCCAGCGGCCCGTGGGCGCGGGGCCGTCCTCAGCCAGTATCCATGTCAGCCACTCTTCAGAACGTGCCTTCGAGTTGAGCACGTGCCGAATGAACTTCTCGGCGAGCGGTTTGGGAGTATCGGGTGTCATTGCCCAGTACGCGCGGACGACAGTTTCGAAATCGGCGCCTTCGGTTTCGCGTGCAAGGCGTTCCCCCTTGGCTCGGTCCGCCTCCATGTCAATCCACGGGTCGGCCTCGAGTCGAAAATCAGGAATGCCAAGCACGATTGGGTAGTCGGAGCGGCACACGGCACAATGGAAGCGCTCGGACGTCGCGTCCAGCGCGTTGCGGCAACGCGGGCATACGAAGCGATCCGCAGGATGCGTTGACACCCACGTGGTGCTGTCCGCTCCGTGAGGCGTCAACACACCCGTGAGAGCGAATCACCGGGGCCGAACCACGATCCAATAACCTCGCCCGCTGCCCACGATGTGACGAACAGCGCGAGCAGTGGCAGCGAACGCACAAGCTCGGCGCGATGCCTGTGCTTTGCCAAAACTCTTGATACGACCCGGTAATACAGCACTGGCGGAAGAGCGAGCGACGCAGCGCCGAACGCAAATCGCCGAGCGACGCTCGCACCCGCCACCCGCGCGCCTGCGTAGGAACGAGCATAGTAGTACCGCTGCGTCGTGTATTCACGGACTGTGTAATGCTTCTTGTGCGCGACAACTATCTCGGGATGACACACTAACGGCACGCCATCGCGGCGCATGAGGTCGTGCAGATAGTTCTCCCATTTTTCGGGTGAGAGATCCTTCCGATACTGCTCCAGTAACTTGTGCGGGTAAATGATGTTGTTACCAGTGAGCCAGTCCACCAGACCCGCAGTGAGCGGAGGTATGCAGTGACTGTACTCGCACAGAAACGCTGCCCAGTCCACGGTACTTTCGGTTGCGCTATTGAAGACCCCGCCACCTACTACGGTCGGACCGTCGACCTGAGTCGCAAGAAGCGCTGCTGCCCAGCCGATCGGAACCTGGACGTGATCCTCTATAACAGCAACTGAATCACCAGTAGCTGCGTCGAATCCCATGATTCGCATGGCCGGAATCGTGGTGCCAGCGGGTGCATCGAGGATCCGCACCCATGGGTATTGACCTACCACCGCCTGACGCAGCGGTGCACCGAGTCGGTCAACTACAATGACTTCGATGTCAGCGTCGGCGCGCTGCAACTCGAGCGCTTCCAAGCACGGCAGCAGGTCCCCAGCGCCGTTGACGCTCGGCACTATGACTGTCAGTGCCGGTGCAGTACGCGAGCCGCCGGGATATGTCATGAGATCTGTCGTTGTGGTGCGTTGCCGCTGAGGTATCCAGCCGCCTCACCAACGGACCAGGCGGTGAGAAACGCAATCGTTGCGGGCAGCGCTCTCGTGAAATCCAGCGCGTGCCCACGGCCCGCCGCTGCGGCTACACGCCAAGTCAGCACGAGTGGCAGCAGCGGAGTAACCGCGGCCCGAGCGGCTCGAGCTGCAAACGAACTGTCGCGGGTTCTGGTTCTCGCGTAGTCGAAGCCGTGCTCAAATCTGTCCCTGCAGAAATCGCCGAAACTGTACATTCTGTTTTGCGATACTATCATGCTCCGATCAAATGAGAGTTGGTATCCGTTATCCATCAACTGACCGTGGACCGTGTTTTCCCAAGCTCCCGCGAGCATCCATTCCGCGACTGTTGCACGCACTGAATCGCGGTAGGTCACGTTGGCACCGGTGAGTAGCGGCACACCGTCCGCAGTTCCCGCCGCGTCGGGTCGAGCCGCATCGAAGAATCCGTACTCCGAAAAATATGCACCCCAATCAATCGCGCGTGGCCTGAGGTTACCCATCCCGCCCCCGATGACATCTACGTGATCGCCCGCATGCAAGGCGACGCGTGAGAGCCAATCGGGCGCTGCAACACAGTGATCCTCAGTGAGCGCGGTCAACACCGCGCGCGACGCAGCCAGCCCCCTCCCGCGCAGACGCGGAATGTCGTCGCCTGCGCCCGCGTCAATCCACATGACGCCCGGAAAGTCCCCACGCAACTGTTCGAACTCGGCATCGACAGCACGCACGACGATCAGCAGTGCGTCGTTCGCTTCGCATTGCGGAACGAGCGAGCCCAGGCAGGCGCGAAGGAGGCCAAGGCTACGGTTCGACGCTACGACGACGGCTAATGCCGCGCCGCGCTCATCGCCGCCAATCACGGGCGGGCGGGTAATGGCGTCGCTTGACCATCGAGCGATGAGAATCTACCTGTTCGCAAGTGTGGCTAATATGCTGCCCCAGAAGGCATCCGGCCAGAGCGGCCAAGCACGCGCCGGGGAATCCGAGCTCGGCGCGCAATTGAGGCAGCACGTGATGATGACTCGCATCATATTAGTTAGCTCGCGACGACATATAACCGGGACAATAAATGACCAGACGAATGTGGCGAAGGCTGTTCCGCCACCACGTGCCGCTCGCCATCGCTTCCGTCATCGGAACGATCGGTATCGCGAAACTGACTGGCCTGGAGTCACCGCGCCTTTGGAGCGTTGCGACGGCGTTCGTAAGTCTGATCCTCCTTGCCGCGGCAATGTGTATCGGTCCCCTGAACGTCGTGCGCCAGCGACCGAACCCGGTGTCCACAGATCTTCGGCGCGACTTGGGCATCTGGGCGGCGATCACCGGACTTGTACACGTCGTCATCGGCCTGCAAGTCCACCTGCATGATCCTGTCAAATACTTTCTAATCCGCGCGCCTGACGGGACCATGAGCATCCGACATGATGCGTTCGGCGCGACAAACTACATCGGCCTCCTTGCGACCGTAATTCTCGCGGTCCTACTCGCAATATCGAGTGACGCTGCTCTCCGTTACCTCGGCACTCAGCGGTGGAAGACACTCCAGCGGTGGACGTACTGGCTCGCTGTACTCGTTGTCCTGCATGGGATCCTGTACGAATTGATCGAAAAACGGACGATTCCCTTTGTACTGCTGTTCGGCGTGACAACCCTGGTCGTGGTTCTGATACAATATCGCGGCTGGCAGAGCCGGCACGGGGCCAAGCGGCGCGAGGCTGGGGCGGAGTCGGAGCGGGACGTGGCGCAAAGCCAGCCCGACGGAATCGCGTGAAAGGAGGCTCCACCGGCAGATTCAGGGTCTGCCGACGTCGACTTTGGCGGGTCTCGGACGCGAGCTCATGCGCTGGTGCAGCCATCACCAACAAAAACTGCGTCAGGACCGAATCGATCCCAACGCAGGTGTCAGACCATCAACCAATCGCCGTTCTGCCATCACGCAAGCCGTGATGGCCTCGCTTCACATCCGGAAGGTCAAGCCGGTTGTGAACTGCACGTCGTTACGTGCGCTCCGACTGTCCATCTCACCACGCAGGCCTTTGAAAGCGGTGACGTTGTCACGCGCTTCGATACGGAGACCGATCCGGCTCGTACCACTCGGCGCGACATCGATTCCGATTGCGCCGTGTCCAACGAAGTCAGTCTGAGCGCTGGCGTCAGTGAGGTCACGATACCGGAATGTCCGGGCACCGGCTCCCAGCCGTCCATACGGGCGAACGGACCACGCCGAGTTCGACATCAGATCATTGAGCCGGCCTTCCACGCCGAGGTCGTACTGGAACATATCTACCCTGTTATTCGTCGCGAGCGACCTGTCATAGCTCGGTGCCCAGGCGAACGATCCAGTTACTGCGAAATGGGGCTGAAACTGCCA
>JBDTAW010000109.1:0-7164 GCA_039924445.1 Gemmatimonadaceae bacterium | reverse complement strand
GCCGAGATGGCGAAGAAGTACTCGATGGATCCTACTACGAAGGATGTTGGTGGTGATCTCGGCTGGAACCGTCGCGGCGGAAGCCCGGGCCAGCCGGCACTGGTTCCAGCTTTCGAGGCAATGATGTTTTCGCTTCGACCTGGCGAATTGAGCCCGCTCGTTCGTACGTCCTATGGGTATCACATCATTCGTGTCGACCGGGTCCAGCCCGGCGAGGTCAGGGCGCGTCACATTCTGATTGCGCCCGCGATCGACTCGAACGACGTTCACCTCGCCCTGCTTAGAGCAGATACCGTGGCTACCCAGTGGCGGAAGGGCGCAAATTTCGATTCGCTGGTGGCCAGGTACCACGACCCTGCAGAGGATAAGGGAGTTCTCAGGCCTTATCCAATCGACTCGTTGCCAGCAGCGTATAAAACGGCGCTCGGTGATCTCAAGAAGGACGATGTAACGGCGCCGTTTGCGCTGACGTCTCCAGGCGGTGGTACCAAGTACGCGGTTGTCAGGATCCTCGATCGGACGGCGGAGGGGCAATATTCGTTGTCCGAGGAACGAGAGTTGATCAGAGAGCAGCTTGCTGACGAGAAACAAGTCCGCGCATTGCTCGACAAGCTGCGCACGGAGACTTACGTATCTCTGAGGTTGTGACGACGAGCGGCAACGCTCGCCGACCGCGACTCGCGGTTACCGTTGGCGATCCGCGCGGCATCGGTCCCGAGATAATCCGCGCAGCGCTGAATGATTCAGCGCTGCGCGACGTTTGTACCCTTGTCATTGTCGGTCCCCAAGGCGCAGGAGTTCCCGTGGACGTTGTCACGGGCACCTGGACCGATGGTGCGGCCGAAGCTGCGGCCGGCCGAGCGAGTGGTGATGCGATTGCGCGTGCCGTGCAACTTGCTCTTGCCGCCGAGGTGGATGGAATAGTTACCGCGCCGATAGACAAGTTTGCCCTGCTTTCCGGTGGCTACGATTACCCAGGCCACACCGAGATGCTTGCAGATCTGACCAAATCGCGCGTGGCCATGATGCTCGCCTCAGACCGGCTTCGTGTGGTGCTCGCGACCACGCACATAGCTCTACGCGATGTGCCGAGCATGCTTACTCGCGCTGCGATTGAATCAGCGGCTCAGGTCACCCGGCGTGGATTGCGTGAATGGTTTGGAATCGCATCGCCGCGTATCGCGCTGTGCGCGCTCAACCCCCATGCGGGCGACCACGGCAGATTCGGTGATGAAGATGACGTGTTGCTTGCTCCTGCAGCGCGGGAGTCGGGTTTGCTCGGTCCATTTCCGGCCGATACAGTCTTTGTGCGCGCTATAAAGGGCGAGTTCGACGCGGTCATTGCGCCCTATCATGACGTTGGGATGACTGCCATCAAGGTTGCATCGTTCGGCAGCGCGGTAAATGTCACGCTCGGATTACCATTTCCGCGAACTTCACCCGATCATGGCACCGCTCTCGACATCGCTGGCCGCGGCATCGCCAATTCGTCCAGCTTTATCGCCGCGACGCGGCTGTGTGCTGAGATAGTCCTGCGTCGTCGGAAGGCGTAACGGCGCCGAATTCGACGCCGAGTGTCTCGATCTTTCGGCCATCCATCTCCTGAACGATAAAAGTCGCGGGTCCGGACTGTAGCCGATCTCCGACTACGGGAAGACGGCCGAGCGCGCCGAACACGAAGCCACCAACTGTTGTGTAATCGTCTTCGGAGATCGTCGTGCCGAATTGCTCGTTGAACTCGGAAATGTTGGTTGCGCCCGAAATAACTGTCTCGCCCGTGGTGCTGGTGCGGACATCGACTTCCTCTCCAACATCGTACTCGTCGAGAATCTCGCCGACTATTTCCTCAAGTAGATCTTCCATCGTTACGATGCCGGCGGTACCGCCATACTCATCCAGCACGATCGCCATGTGCTCCTTGCGGCGTTTGAAGTCAGCCAGCACGTCCTCCACTTCGCGTGAGCCCGGGATGAAGTATGCCGGGCGCATGAGCGGCCGCAGAGTGAATTCACGAGAAAGGTTGGCAAGTATCGGGATGAGATCCTTTGACAGAATTATCCCGACAATCTCGTCGATCGATTCTTCATACACTGGATAACGCGAGAGGCCGCTCTCGCTGACCAGCTCGATTATATCGTCCAGCGTAGCGGTCGCGTCGATCGCAACAATCTCGGTACGCGGCGTCATGACCCCGCGAGCGTTCTTTTCGGAGAATTCGAATACTGCGTCCAGCAGCGCCGCGTCGGTCTCCTCGATTGCGCCGCCCTCCTCGCTCTGCTCGACGAGCATGCGCAGTTCTTCGGGCGAGTGGACGGACTCCGCCGTCGGAACTGGCCGCTGACCGAGCATGCGCATTACGCCTATCGCGGAGCGATTCAGCAGCCATGTAAACGGCCGAGCGATCCACGCGAACGCGAGGAGCGGAGGCGTGAGATACCGCGCCAATCGTTCGGGTTGATTGAGCGCGAAAGTTTTCGGCGTCAGCTCACCGAAAACCACCGTCATGTATGTGACGAACGCGAGCGCGACAACGGTCGCGATAGTCGTTCGAGTTACCACTGCGATTCCCAGCGGCAACTTGGCGAATGACTCCGCAAACGACTCTACGAGGAGCGATTCGGAGATCCACCCGAGCAGCAGGCTCGTGAGTGTGACACCCAACTGGCTCGCGGAGAGGGCCGCGGAGAGATTTTTGGTGGCTTTGAGCGCGACGCGGGCCAGCCCATCCCCGGTACGCGCCATTGCTTCAAGGCGCGTCTTTCTGGATCGGACGAGGGCGAACTCCGCGGCCACGAAAAAAGCGTTGATCAGGACCAGCCCGATAACGGCCGCTATGCGTAGCAACACGGATGAAAGATACCTAATTCTGATCCGCTCCGGACGGTTTTCGCCCGGCGATGGCCGGTCTCTCGCCCAGCCGGCCCTGTCGGCGCAGCCGGCGCGGCCGGCCATGACGGCTGAGAGGGCGCCCCCGGAGAGCCCGGTGAAACATGTGATCTCCCGTACGCGTTTTAACAGCCCGAACCTGTTAAATTTCAGGGCTATGTCAGAGAAGCAGCAAATCCGAAATATTGCCATCATTGCGCACGTCGATCACGGCAAGACGACACTTGTAGACAAGATGCTCCGCCAGGCCGGCGCCTTCCGCGATAATCAGGTAGTCGCCGAGCGGGTAATGGACTCCAACCCGCTTGAGCGCGAGCGCGGAATTACCATCCTTGCCAAGAATACAGCGGTCAGTTGGCACGGAACCAAGATCAACATCGTTGATACACCAGGGCACGCCGATTTCGGTGGAGAAGTCGAGCGGATTCTTCGCATGGTCGACGGCGTCCTTCTCGTTGTAGACGCGTTCGATGGTCCGATGCCGCAGACTCGCTTTGTGCTTGGAAAGGCACTGGCACTCAAGCGTACACCGATCGTCGTCATCAACAAGATCGATCGACCAGGTGCTGATCCGCTTCGCGTCCACGACGAGATCCTTGATCTCTTCATCGAACTCGAAGCAGATGCCGCACAGCTCGACGCGCCGGTTGTCTATGCGTCTGCGCGCGAAGGCGTCGCAACGCTTGACATGGATGTAACTCCGGTCGATCTGGTGCCGTTATTTCAGACGATTGTGGACAGTGTGCCGCAGCCGCCGACGGATGACGAAGGGCCGTTCCAGATGCTCGTGTCGACGATCGACCACTCCCCGTATCTCGGCAGACTGGCGATTGGCCGTATCGAGCGCGGCACCGTAAACGTTGGCGACAACGTTGCGTTGCTCGCAATGGATCCGGACGCTCCCACCGTTACTTCTCGCGTAACGCGTTTGTTCACGTATGACGGTCTCGATCGCATCGAGGTGCAGAACTCGACGGCTGGCAACATCGTCGCTCTTGCAGGGCTCGAAGGTGTTGAAATCGGACTCACGATTACCGATGTGAACAATCCGGAGCGACTGGAAGGAATTTCGGTGGAGGAGCCAACAATATCAGTTGACTTCCTCGTCAACAATTCGCCGTTCGCTGGGGAGGACGGGAAGTACGTGACGTCGCGTCAGTTGCGCGAGCGGCTGTACAAGGAACTCGAAAAGAACGTAGCGCTGCGTGTCGAGGACACGGCCGCAACGGACACGTGGACTGTGGCAGGTCGCGGCGAGTTGCATCTCACGATCCTGATGGAGACGATGCGTCGCGAGGGTTACGAATTTCAGGTTTCGCGCCCGCGCGTGATCACGCGCGACGGGCCGGGCGGCGAGCGACTGGAGCCATACGAAGAGCTGTCGATCGATGTGCCCGAGGAGCATCTGGGCGCGGTTATCGAAAAGCTCGGACCGCGCCGCGGTGAGATGATCGAAATGAAGAATCCGGGCCAGGGGATGACGCGTCTTACCTATCGTATTCCGGCGCGCGGGTTGTTCGGCTATCGATCGGAGTTCCTGACGGATACGCGGGGCACTGGAATCATGCACCATCAGTTCCTCGAGTACGGCGCCTGGGCCGGGCCGCTCGCTGGAAGGTCCCGCGGAACGCTGGTTTCCATGGACTCCGGCGTGATCGTTGCATTTGCGCTTGCCAACCTGGCCGCGAGGTCGACCCTCTTCGTGTCGCCAACCGATCGGGTCTACGAGGGGATGATCATCGGCGAGAACTCGCGACCCGGCGACATGGACGTCAACCCGACTCGCGAAAAAAAGATGTCCAACATGCGGTCCAAATCGACCGACGAGAACATCCAGCTTGAGCCGCCTCGGGTGATGACCCTCGAAAGCGCGCTGGAGTATATAGAAGAGGATGAGTTGATCGAAATAACTCCTGCGGCTATCCGGCTCAGGAAACGGCATCTCAGCGCAAACGATCGCAAAAAGATGTCGCGTGAGGCAAAGCGTGAGCGTGTTGCGGGCTGACGAGTAGTACGTCTGTTGCGGATGGCGATTCGCGCGTAATAACGTGTTGACATTGCGTGCGGCTGCTAGATTAACTTTCCGTGAACCCCGTGTAATTCAGATGGAGATGGAAGACATGCTGTTGGAAGCTCTCGGCGTGCCTGCGACGGCCGGCCTGCACGCAGCCTCGTTCCCGGTTGACGTCATGGAATTCGAATTGGCGAAATCGTACGACGACGATGCCGAAGACGAAGACGAAGGAGTTGAAGACGACTTCGACGACGACGACGATCTCGACGACGATGATGACGATCTCGACGACGATGATGATGATGATCTGGACGATGACGACGACATCGATGATGCGGATGACGATGACGACCTCGATGACGATGACGATCTCGATGATGATGACGACGACGATTTAGACGGCGATCTTGATGAAGACGCCGACATCGACGCAAGTGACGAGAGCGAGGACAGCGAGGACAGCGATCTCTGATCGCGGTGCTTGGCGGACTCGCTGATCCGGCAAGCTTCCGGCGGCGCTGTTAAACGGACAAGGGCGACTCTCAACGGGTCGCCCTTTCTTTTTGCCCTTGCCGGGTCGGGGTCACCGCTTGTGCGAAGCACGGCGCGCCGTGCGACCGAACACGTCGGCTACGGAACGGTTTATCGCGTGCGAGATCGCTTCTTCGAGGCGCGCACTGCCCACCCGCTCGCCTTTGATGACGAGGGTCAGGTGATTGTAGGAGATCCCCATTTCTGCGGCTGCTTCGGCCATCGTAATCTGACGGAGAGTCACGGCCGCCCTGAACGCCGCCTTGCGTTCGAGTGGCGTCATCGCCATTCTTGGCTACCTCGACGTTGTATTTCTAACGGTTAGAAGTATCACGCACTCATGCGGTGTAGAATATGATACCCGCACGTAGCAAGTCAAGAGATTTATGATACGTAGCCGGATTGGAGTGCGGGACACTTTTGGCGATAGGCTGCGATCGTCCAGGCAGCGGCTGCGCCCGGGCGGCCGCAAATTCACCCAGAGTGACCTGGCAAAAGCAGTGGGAGTGGAGCGCAACACGGTGAGCCGCTGGGAAAACGGGGGTATGCTCCCGAAGGATCCGGCCGTAATCGGTTCGCTCGCTGATGTGCTTGGCGTGACTGCTGACTGGCTGATTGGGGGCGACTACCCCGCGCGCGCCACACACAGCGCAGCGGATCGGATCCAGGAGCGTTCGGTAACCGCGCGAGTGGATTCTGTGGCAGGCTTGCTTCCGGAGCATGCAGGTGCACTCCTAAGCGGCTATCTCGATCGGCTACGCGTCGCTGGCTGCTCCGACGCTCAGATCCGCGGCGCGCAGGACCTCCTTCTCTCGGCGGCCAACAACGACGTCTCGCCGATTGCGCTCAGCGATCGGACCGAGGAGCAGCTATGCGCCGATATCGATGCTGCCTGGGATCTGGTGGTGAGGATTCTCCGTCGCGATCGAATCCGCCTTTAGCTGGATTTGTGGCATTCGGAGGTGGTCGATTCGCTTGTAGATGACCGCCGCTCCTCTTATCTTCAAGGGCTCCCGATCATTTCTGATACATGGCGATGCAACGCTGCTTCAGTGGATCGAGGGCCTGTAGCTCAGGTGGTTAGAGCGCTCGCCTGATAAGCGAGAGGTCGGAGGTTCAACTCCTCCCAGGCCCATTTTCCGTTCTGTGACCACGTCGAGGCATCGGCGTGGTCATTTTTTTTCGGCTGGTGTACGAGCATGCCCACGATACTCCCTCAACAAAGACCGCGCGGCACCGGTCCACCATGAACATGAGAAAATTCCTGCAGCTACTCCTTACGTTCGGTTGCGCGCTTGCACCGACTCTCGCCGTTGCGCAGGGCGGGCGTGGTGGCTTCGGCGGTGGCGGCGGTCGCCAAGGGCGCGGTGGTCGCACAGCAGGCGATACCTCCGCGACTGGCGTGTCTCGACCGCAACTGAGCTTCACCGACATGGTGTTCGCAAAGCGATCGGAGATTCAACTCAGCGACTCGCAACTCGTGAAGCTGAACGACATACGCATGGCCGCCACGAGTCGCCGCGCCATGCTCACACGCGATGTGGACTCCGTAAAGACAGAAATGGGTCACATGCCGGTGGATCCCGGCGTGCACACGACTGACTCCGCACGAAAAGTCCTGATGAGTCAACGGAGAGCGCTCGCCGGCGTTCTCGGCGAGCTGCACGACGTTGATGTCAACGCTCGAAAGGAGGCTCTCGCCATGATGACTCCGCTGCAGCAGAAGAAGGCCG
>JBDTAW010000108.1:0-10542 GCA_039924445.1 Gemmatimonadaceae bacterium | reverse complement strand
TACACGATCGAGCGCGAGCTCGGCGCCGGCGGAATGGCGACAGTTTACCTCGCACACGACATCAAGCACGATCGCGATGTCGCAATCAAGGTGTTGCATCCGGATCTCGGCGCAGCACTCGGAGCCGATCGCTTCCTGAGCGAGATACGCACAACGGCGCGCCTGCAGCATCCGCACATACTGCCGCTGCTCGACAGTGGTGAGGCAAACGGACTGCTGTATTACGTTATGCCGCTCGTAACCGGTGAGACGCTACGCGCGCGACTTGACCGCGAACGACAGTTGCCTGTTTCAGATGCCGTACTGATCGCGCGCGAAGTTGCCGACGCACTGAGTTACGCGCACGGACACAACGTCATCCATCGCGACATCAAGCCGGAAAACATTCTCCTGCAGGACGGCCACGCACTGGTCGCAGATTTCGGTATCGCGCTCGCAGTACAGAGTGCCGGCGGTGCACGGATGACGCAGACCGGCCTTTCACTCGGCACACCGCAGTACATGAGTCCCGAGCAGGCCATGGGCGAGAAGAACATCGACGCCCGCAGCGACATCTACGCGCTCGGTGCAGTGACGTACGAGATGCTCGTGGGTGAGCCGCCATTCACGGGACCCAGCGTGCAGGCAATCGTTGCGCGATTGGTGACCGAGGAACCACGTGCAATCAGCGTCCAGCGCAAGGCGGTGCCGCCGGCTGTGGAAGACGCGGTAATGCACGCGCTGGAGAAGCTACCCGCCGACCGCTTTGCGACCGCCGCGCAATTCGCCGAGGCGCTGGCGGGGCCCGCGCCCGCGATGAGTTCTCACGCAAGCGTGAGCGTCGCCACGTATGCGGCACGCAACTCAGCATGGCGTCGTCGGTTCGAATTGGCGAGCGCGGTGGCAGTGCTTGCCATCGGTTTCGCTGGCTGGTCGTGGATCCGAGCTCGAAACACTGGCGATCGACCCGTTGAACGACGCTACGTGTCGCTAGGTGATAGCGTAGAGGTGCAGGACAATCAAGCGGTCGGTCCCGCCATCGCGCTTTCTCCTGACGGCGCAACACTCGCGTTCGTTGGCGGCACGTTAGGCCAAATCTGGATCAAGCGTCGCGATGTTCTCGATCCAACTCCGATCGCCGGGACAGAGCACGCAGGTGACCCCGTTTTCTCGCCGAACGGTCAGTGGGTCGCGTATACGGCGAACGATCAGCTCAAGAAAGTGCGCGTGGACGGCGGCCCGAGCGCGACGCTCGCAGACTCGGCCGCGACTGGGTATGGCGTCGCGTGGATGGATGATGGAACACTCATCTACACCGACGCGGGATTGCTCGGATTGCGCCGCGTATCCGAAAACGGTGGCGCGGTATCTGTCGTGCTGGCGGATAGCATACTTCATGGTGACGCGCCGATGCTGGCGACACCGCTCCCAAAGTCACATGGCGTGTTGTTCGTGGCCTGCGGTTCCAATTGCGTGACGATGAGTCTTCACGTTCTTGACCTCCAAATCGGCAAGGAGAAGACTCTCGTCCAGGACGCCGGCATGGGCTGGTATCTCCCCGACGGCCAACTGCTGTACCTTCGACGCGACGGCGTGGCTGAAATGGTGCCGTTCGATCTTTCCGGCCCCGCGATCCACGGCGCAGCAGTTCCGGTCTTGCAGAATGTCCGTGTCACGACCACTGGCAACCGGATGATGTTTACCATGTCGCGTTCCGGCAGGTTGATATACGCAGATGCGAACGGCTCCGGTAACAATGTGACGCTGCGATATGCCAATCGCTCCGGCGCGACGACGACCGCGGATCCAACCTGGACAGGCCAGTTCAATTCTTTCGCGATATCGCCGGACGGGCGCCGAATGGCAGTCGGTGTGTCAGGCCCCGGTACAGGGTTGGACATCTGGATCAAGCAGCTCGATAACGGCCCGTTCACGCGTCTCACATTCAGTGGCCACGATCGGCGACCCGCATGGTCACCAGACGGCCAAGAGGTGGCGTTCGTACGCGGCCAGGCGAACGGCCCCGGTGCTGACGTGTACGCACGCTCCGCCGATGGCGCTGGCACGGACCGTCGGATGACGCATCTTGACCGCGCAGTTCAGGAAGTCACATGGTCTCACGACGGTCGTTGGCTCCTGGTACGAACCGACAACTCGCAGGCCGGTAACGGTGACATCGTCGCCGTTAGTGTCACCGGTGATTCCACTGCAATCCCGATCGCGACAAGCCCGTTCACCGAGCTGCAGCCGGCGATGTCGCCAGACGATCGCTGGGTCGCCTACGTGTCGAACGACGCCGGACACAATGAAGTGTATGTCAGACCGTTCCCCACCGGCGACGGCAGCCGCTGGCAAATCTCCAACGGCGGTGGCGGCTCGCCGGCATGGTCCAGCGATGGCAAGCAGCTCTACTTCATGGACGCAGCCAACCGATTGATTGCGGCACAGATCTCGACGGCGCCAACGTTTCACGTGACGACGCTCACGCCATTTTTCGATGCGATTCGCTTCAACTACATCGCGTACCATCAGGCTTTTGATGTCATGCCCGACGGACGGTTCGCCTTCATCGACCAGCCCGGTCAAAACGAGAGCAGCGCTGTTCGGCTCGTGGAAGTCGACAACTGGTTTGCGGACTTGCTGGCGAAACGGAACCAGTGAGTGAGATATCGTGTGGCACCAGGCCCCGTCGACGTCTGCCGCTGAAAATGGATTTCCGCTTTCGCGGGAATGACGGACTCTTGCACGCCGCGGCGGCCGCTAAATAAGGAGATTCACTTGCGAGGTCCGAGTCCGAACAACAAGCATCCGATGGACGGCTTTCCCCAGGTCTGTTTCATAAAGAACACGGTGACGAATCCAGATATCGTGATCGGGGACTACACGTACTACGACGATCCGGAAGGTTCGGAGAATTTCGAGCGCAATGTCCTGTATCACTTCCCGTTCATCGGCGACAAACTGATCATCGGGAAGTTTTGCGCAATCGCTCGCGGTGTGAAAATCATCATGAATGGCGCGAACCATAAACTGTCCGGCATTTCTACGTACCCGTTCCAGATATTCGGAAATGGATGGGAAAGGGTCATGCCTGAAGCCGGCGATCTTCCGTACAAGGGCGACACTGTCATCGGCAACGACGTCTGGATCGGCTACGACGCGGTCATCATGCCCGGCGTGAAAATCGGGAACGGCGCTATTGTCTCTGCGCGATCGGTCGTGGTTGCCGACGTTTCGGCTTATACGATCGTTGGCGGCAATCCCGCCAAGGCGATCAGACAGCGTTTTGCGCCGAACGAAGTCGCAGCCCTGGAGTCGGTCGCGTGGTGGGACTGGCCGGTAGAGAAGATAACGGCGAATCTTGAAGCGATTGTCGCGGGCGATGTGGAACGATTAAGCGCTCTCGCGTGACGGCAGCGACGAGTCTTGCAGCCACTGTATGCGCAGGCGCCGACTCCATTTTCCAGTGACGCCTTAACAAATTCTTGCCCCTCCCGAGCCTGTCAATTCGTCGGCATTTTCGGCTCCATGCAAAACGTGAAACCACGATGTTTATCCGCGCCCGGAGAATCGATGAGTCGGGTTGCGCGTGCCGCACTCGTCGCCATGGCACTTGGTGCGACCCCGCGTGCGCACGCGCAGTTGCCTTCTCCGCTTCCCGAGATCGCCGCCAACGCGAGCAAGAGCGATCCGTATCCTGCGCACAGCGTCACCTTCGCAAACGGAGTGAAGGGAATCCCGGATGTCGTTTACGACACGCCGGACGGATACCGACCGCTCACACTGGACTTGTATCTGCCGCCGGATTCCGAGAGACGGCCCGCAGCCGGCTTCCCGCTCGTGATCTACATTCACGGCGGCGGATGGCTCGCGGGCAATTCCCGGCACGCCACTCCATTCGTGGATTTTTCCGGAGTGCTCGCCTCGCTCGCAGCGCGCGGATATGTGGTTGCCTCGATCAACTATCGACTGAGCGGCGCGGCGCGGTTCCCAGCCCAGATTCAGGACACCAAATCAGCCATCCGCTGGCTCGGAACCAACGCGTCGAAATGGGGCATAGACCCGAAACGCTCACTGGCGTGGGGTGTTTCGGCTGGCGGACACCTTGCGGCGCTCGCCGCAGTCAGTTGCGGGCAAAACACGCTGGAACCGCAACGCTTTCGAAAGTCAGTTGTACCGGACGCGAACAATAATGTCGGCACCGCATCGGATGTGTCCGACTGCGTTCAGGGCGCAGTTGCATGGTACGGAGTGTTCGACATGTCCACGATCACTGCACAGGCGAAACTGGATGGAGCGATGTCACGCGCCGACCGCACCGGCCCCGAATGGGAATTGCTGGGATGCTTTGGCGACCAGGAATGCACACCGGCGCAACTCGCTGCTGCCAGCCCGGTCACTTATGTCAACCGCACTTCTCCACCGATGCTGCTGATAGTGGGATCAGCGGACAAGGTGGTGCCGCGTGAACAGACTCTGGAAATGAGCCGCCGACTGGATTCGGCGGGAGTCAAGCACGAGCTCATCGAAATTCCGGAAGCCAATCACAGTTTGATCGGAACGACCCCGCAGTTGACACGCGATGCAAACCTGAAAGCTCTATCCGCGACTTTCTCATTCATCGATAAGACAATCGGCAAACCGGATCATCACTGAGGCATCGTCCCGGCTGGCGAGCGCAAGCCGGGCCCGCCTGACACGGTCCGGACTCGTCGGTACGCTCAGTGTGACCGGTTTTCTTCCCGGATAAAGACCGGGGCGAATCCGCTCATGTCCTCACATAAGCCTGTTCCTCGCGGCAGGGTGCTGGAAATGATATACTCTGTCTGAGTCTGTCCTTACGCACGCCCTGCCTCTCCATTCTGCAAATGCGAATTCCCTCCCCGAAGGTATCAAGTGCGGCGGCGATCGCCGTCTCTTCACTGCTTCTTGCAACACCGTCGAGCGCCGTAGCGCAGAAACGTGGTGCGGATGCGCACATTGAGCATGCAGCCGCCGCCCTCACTCCAGCGCGCGCACCCGGTGCTGCCTCCTTCGACTCGGCACGCTTTGGCGGCCTCCATTGGCGCAACATCGGGCCGTATCGCGGAGGCCGCGTTACCACCGTCGTTGGCGTCTCAACTCAGCCGCTCACCTATTACATGGGCGCAACTGGCGGCGGGATCTGGAAGACGGACGACGCAGGTATGTCGTGGCACAATATCTCGGACGACAAGCTTCACACAGGTTCCGTCGGCTCGCTCGCAGTAGCCGCCAACGATCCGAATGTGATCTACGCGGGGATGGGAGAGCGCGAACCGCGCGGTCAGTCCTCGACGTGGGGCGATGGCATGTACAAGTCCACCGATGCAGGTAAGACCTGGACGTCGCTCGGTCTCGAGAAAACAATTTCAATCGCGCAGATCGCAATCGATCCGCGCAATTCCAACAACGTGATTGTCGCCGCCGAGGGAAGTCGCTGGACTCCGGGGCCGGATCGCGGGATCTACAGAACCACGGATGGCGGCACAAGCTGGAAGCTGGTGTTGCATCCCGGCGACGGCATTTCGGCGATCGATCTGAGCATGGATCCATCCAACCCGCGCATTCTATATGCGGCAATGTGGGATTTCCAGCGTCTTCCGTGGCAGATACGCAGTGGTGGCCCCGGCAGCGCGATCTACAAGAGCACGGATGAAGGCGCAACATGGACTCGATTGGTCGGACACGGACTACCAACTGAAATCGTCGGCCGCATCGGCGTTTCAGTATCGCCAGCGAATCCAAATCGCGTTTACGCAATCATCGAAGCCGAGGGTGACAAGGGCGGTTTGTATCGCTCCGACGATGCCGGCGAAAGCTGGCACCATCTATCCGCCGAGAGGCTGATCAGGTCGCGCGCATGGTACTACACACGGATCACCGCGGACCCGCAGGATGAGAACATAGTGTACGTCATGAACGCGCCGGTTGTGAAATCGATCGATGGAGGCAAGAGCTTCCAGCCGATGCGCGCCACACACAGCGACAATCATGATCTCTGGATCAATCCGTTGAATCACGATGACATGATCAACGGAAATGATGGTGGCGCGTCAATCACCCTCGACGGCGGCGCGTCCTGGTCGACACAGGACAATCAGCCCACGGGGCAGATCTATCGCGTGAATACCGACGCACAGTATCCATACTGGGTGTACGGAGCGCAACAGGACGATGGCTCGATCGCAATTGCAAGTGCAACTGGAAGCGGTGGCATCACGACATCGGACTGGTATGCGATCGGCGGTTGCGAGAGCTCGCACGTCGCGTTCGATCCAGCCAATCCGCGTTTTCTGTACGCGGGCTGCTATCAGGGTGCGATCACCGAGTTCGATCGTGTAACACGCGAGGAGAGAAGCGTCATGGAATATCCGGCGCTCAGCCTTTCTACTTCGCCGGAAAACCAGAAATATCGCTTCAACTGGAGTGCGCCGATTACCACTTCACCGATCGATCGCAAGGTGATCTATCACGGCGGAAGTCACCTGTTCAAATCAAGTGATCGCGGCCACACGTGGGCAGTTATCAGTCCGGATCTCACGCGCAATGAGAAGGCGCACCAGGGGCCCGGCGGTGCACCAATCACCAACGAAGGGGCCGGCGGCGAAGTCTACAACACGATCTACTACATCGCACCTTCACCGCACGACAGTGGCACCATCTGGGTCGGAACCGACGACGGGCTGGTGCAACTCACGCGAGATGGCGGAGCAAACTGGACGAACGTGACTCCAAAGGATTTGCGACCAGGTTTCGTGAACGCGATCGAAGTCTCGCCGTTCGATGCGGGTACCGCGTATATCACCTACGACGGTTACAAGTGGAGCGACTGGTCGCCACAGATCTACAAGACCACCGACTACGGCCATTCGTGGACGAAGCTCGTGAACGGTATTCGTGACGGTGACCAGGTTCGAGTCGTCCGTGCCGATCCGGCGCGCAAGGGGTTGCTGTTCGCAGGTACCGAGACTGGTGCGTACGTTTCGTTCAATGAAGGCCAACACTGGGAGAGCCTGCAAGCGAATCTCCCCGTAGTTCCAGTCACCGATCTGCAATTGCGAAACGGTGATCTCGTTGCGTCAACCGAGGGACGTGCATTCTGGATCATGGATGACATCACGCCTCTTGAACAGAACGCAGAAACCGTCGGCGCGAAAGATTCCAGACTGTTCAACCCGCGTCGCGCTTATCTCACATCGTGGGGTTCACCGCGTGGTGGCGGCGACGCTGGCGCCAATCCGCCCAGTGGCGCGATCATCTACTATGACATCGGCGCCGGCACGGATTCGACGAAGGTGGAACTCAATATCCTCGACGCTTCACATACCACAATTCGCAAATTTTCGAGCAAGACGAAGCCGAGTGGTAACATCGGACCGGTACCGGGTACATCGGGAATGCATCGCTTCGTGTGGGACCTGCGCGGTGCAGCGCTCGATGCACCGAAAGGAATGAGCTTCTTTGGATCGACCGCCGGATCACGAGTTATTCCGGGACAGTACACTGTTCAACTAGTGGTTGATGGCAAGACGTTCGCCGCGCCACTTGAAGTAGCGCAGGATCCTCGCGTACACATGACTGATGCTCAGCTGGCTGAGGAGAATCAGATAATGCGATCGATAACTGAACGCTCCAATGTGATCTTCCGGGATGCGAAGCGCTTGAACGACGTGCGCGACCAGGTGAAGACAATCATCGCGCATGCGGCGGACCTCCCGGACAGCAGCGAAGTCGCAAGCAGCGGGAAGAAGCTGGAAGCGCGACTCGACTCGCTGAGTGTGGACCTGGTACAGCCACAACATACCAACGGACAGGATATCATCGGATTCCCGAACGGCGTCGTTGACGACTGGCTCTATCTTGCCGGACAGATCGACGGTTCCTACATGCCCGTCACAAATGGTGCCAAGCAGCGCCTTGGGGATCTCGAGCAGCAATGGACGGGAGTTCAGGCGCGTATTGATGATCTGCTTGGTGCTCAGGTAACGGCGTTCAATTCCATGCTGAAAGGAAAGGCCGCGGTCATTGTCCCGCGTGCTCAAGCAGTCTCCAATCCGTGAGGTATCTCATGCACAAGCCAAACCCGTTCACGCGACTGCGACCGGGACCGATCGCGATAGCCGCACTCGTGACACTTGCACCGCTTGCTGCGCGTGCGCAGCGCGCGACCCGGCCGCGCACAGCGCAGCCGCGCCAGGCTGAAGATCCGCGCTATTCGCAGACCGAAAAGCCGCCACTTCACGCGACTCACTGGCTCGCAATTACAGGCAAGCCGCTATCTGCGACCGCTGGCGCGCTGATATTTGCCGAAGGCGGTAATGCGGTCGATGCCGCGGCCGCAATGCTTGCCGCCGGCTGTACTATGTGGGACACGCTTTCGTGTGGCGGTGAAACTCAAGCTCTCATCTACAATCCGCACACCCACAAGGTGATCGGTATCGATGCACTCGGCGTCGCGCCAACTGGCGCGACAGCGGACTATTACCATTCTCGAGGGTATCGCTATCCCCCAGAGTACGGTCCGCTTGCGGCGGTTACGCCGGGAACGGTCGGTGGACTGCTCACCATGCTTGCAGAATATGGAAGCCTGTCGCTCAAGCAAGTGCTCGCACCGGCAATCCAGATGGCAGATGGATACGCGATGGAAGGTGAGCTGTCTCGCACGATCGAGTTTTACAGCGACACTCTTTCGCAGTGGAAGTATTCCAAAGCGGTGATGCTCACGCACCCCGGCACCGCGCATCCGGCGCCGGAACCGGGTGAGATCTTCGTGCAGAAGGATCTTGCCACGACGTGGCGCAAGCTTGTCGATGCGGAGCAGACTGCTCTCAAGCAAGGGAAGACGCGCAAGCAGGCGATCTACGCAGCCTACGATCGGTTTTACAAGGGCGATATTGCGCGCGAAATTGTGCGTGGCATGCGCGAGGAAGGCGGATTGTTCACAATGCAGGACCTCGCCAACTGGAAAGTCCACATCGAGGAACCGCTGCACACGAATTACAAAGGCATTGAAGTGTACAAGTTGCCGATCTGGCAGCAGGGGCCGGCCATGCTTCAGGCACTCAACATCCTGGAGAACACGGACGTCAAGAGCATGGGTTACAACTCGCCCAAGTACATCAACATGCTGTATCAGTCGATGAACATGGCGTTCGCGGATCGCGACTTTTACTACGGTGATCCGTACTTCCCGCCAGTCGAGCCGGTCAAGGGACTGATGTCCAAGGCGTATGCGAAGGCGCGCTTCGCGGAAATTGACTCCACGAAAAACGATCCGAATGTGAAGCCCGGTGATCCCTACCCATTTCAGGGCGACACAAATCCGTTCAGGAAACTTCTCGCAGAGTGGAATCCAGCGGACTTCGCCCCTGCCAAGGCGCAACCGCGCAGCGGGCAGCAGGACAAGGTGCCGCCCAAGCCGGATACATCGTCAGTCAATTTCGCACGGTCATTCGGTCGATCCGGCGCAGCGGAGTTCTTTCCCGACAACGCAACGCACGCGGACTCTGCATTCGACAACGACTTCTATGCTGGGACTACATCAATTGAAGCCTCGGACGCAGAAGGTTGGGTAGTGTCGGTGACGCCCAGTGGCGGATGGGTTCCGGCGGTGATTGCAGGCAACACCGGCATCGGACTCAGCGAACGCGCGCAGAGTTTTGTCACGTATGCCAAGGATGGACCGTTCAACGTGATCGAGCCGGGCAAGCGGCCGCGTGTCACACTGACACCGACGCTCGCCCTCAAGAACGGATCGCCGTATCTCGCCTTCGCAGTACAGGGAGGCGATTCGCAGGATCAGAACCTCCTGCAATTCTTCCTGAACGTGGTTGAGTTTGGGATGACCGTCCAGGAAGCAACCGAGGCGCCCAACTTCAACAGCTTCCAGATGCGATCATCGTTCGGTGCCCACGAGCTGGAACCGGGGAAGATTCTGGTTGCCACCTCCCTGCCCGACTCGACCCGGAAGGCGCTTCAGGGGATGGGTTACACGCTCCAGCTTGCTGAACGGACGTCCGGTCCAATCAACGCAATTTTCTTCGACTCGGCCCACCACAGCATGTGGGGCGGCTCCAGCAATCACGGCGAGGACTACGGCATAGCCTGGTAACAGGCCCGGATTCTCAACAATTCCGCCGCGTCACGCGAAATGTATGGGACGCAATAAACCCGGACTTGCCGGGCCACCACGCACGCCCGTCCTCAAGGCTATCCGCGGTTAATCGTCCAAAGTTCCAGGGTCCATTCTGGACCACAACCCATGGAGAGGTTCGTAATGCAGATGCGCCCGTTGTTATTCAGCGCAGCAGTCTCACTTCTAGCAGTCGGGGCCGCTGGCGCGCAGCAGCCTCAGCGGCCGGGCGGTCGCGCTGCTCGCGGAGCCCAGCCCGACACAACACCCTCGGTACAACCCGGGACGCAACGCGGCGCACGGCCCGGAATGCCTGGCGCGAGGCCCAACGCCGAAGATTCCGATACAAGCGGTGTACCAGCAATCGAAAAGATCGTGGTTACCCACCACACCACGAGCATCAACGGAAA
>JBDTAW010000107.1:0-15488 GCA_039924445.1 Gemmatimonadaceae bacterium | reverse complement strand
GACTGGAACGTGGGGCCGCCGCCCGGGGCGATGCCACGTGTGCGAGCTGCGACTTCGATGGCACGGCTCCATCAACCTCCGGCGGCAATCTGCCCAGATGGATCGAACGTTTGTTGCGGATTCCGCTGCCGGTCAAACTCGTCGGAGCCAACCTCCTCCTGCTCCTCGCCGCTACCACCACAGCGTTGGTCGTACGCCACAGAGAGCTGAGCACCGCTCCTGTTCTCACGGTCGTAATCGTCGCCTTCCTGGCCGTACTCCTCATTAACACGGCCCTGGTGATGCTGGCGGTCCGGCCGCTCCGCACCCTGGAGAAAACTGTCGACACAATCTGGCAGGGTGACCTCGGGGCACGGGTTCCAATTTCCGTGCTCGCAGACCGACATGTCATGCGGGTGGCACGCATGTTCAATATTCTGCTGGATGGGCTGGTATCCGACCGCGCACGTACTCGACGGCTCGCAACCGAGTTGATATCAGCAGCGGACAAGGAGCGCGCGGCGATTTCCCGTGAATTGCACGACTCGGCAGCGCAGTCTCTCGCCGCGCTTGTCATGCAATTGAGCGTTGGTGTCCAGGCCGCGGAAAACGCACCGCGCGAGATCTTGAAGGAACGAATCGCGGGAGCAAGGCTGCTCGCAATCAGTACCCTCGAAGAAGTACGTCTGCTCGCGCATACAATGCACCCGCGCGTTCTTGACGATCTCGGTCTTATTGCCGCGCTCAAACGGCTTGCGCGCGACACAACTGAACACCTCGCGAATTATGCAATTCTGCCGGAAGACGATGGTGCTGTCGTCGAGGTGATCGCGAGTGACGCAAGCGACGAGTTGATGCCGCCAGCGGTCATGTCGGTGCTGTATCGCGTGGCGCAGGAGGCTGTTCAGAATGCACGCCGCCATGCAGCGCCAAAACGCGTTGAGATCCATTTCAATCGCGATCTGGAGACCGCGTCGATCGAGATTATCGACGATGGACGCGGCTTCGACCCTGAAACCGTGAAGGGAGAGCGTGCAGGCATTGGCCTGTTCACGATGCGGGAACGCGTAGCGCTGATGGACGGAGACTTCCAGATTCATAGTCAGCCAGGAGGCGGTACTTCCGTGCGAGCATCCATACCATTGCATCCGATCTACAACTCCCCCCTTACCAGTCTTCAAACATGAGTGCAGATCCGATCCGCGTAATACTTGCAGACGATCACGCTGTCGTACGTGCAGGATTGAAGGCGGTGCTCGGCGCATCATCCGGCATCGATGTCATTGGCGAAGCTGCTGATGGAATGGAAGCAATAGAACTAACGGAAAAACTGGACCCCGACGTTGTGATAATGGACCTCACTATGGAGCCGATGGACGGAGCCTCCGCCACACGCGAGATCGTTGCACGCAAGCTACGAGCACGCGTACTGGTTCTCACAATGCATGCGGAGGACGATTACCTCGTACCGGCGCTCGAAGCGGGCGCAGCGGGATATCTCATGAAGAACGCAGCAGATCGTGAACTGGTCGACGCAGTTCGGACCGTCGCCCGCGGCGACATGTTCATTCGCCCAAGCGCGGCCAAGATCCTGGCGCAGGGCGTAACCAAGAAAAATCCACTCGACGCCGAACGAGCAAGATTCGAGCGGCTTACCGACCGAGAACAGAATGTGCTGCGCCTGACCGCGCAGGGTTACTCGGCGCCGGAAATCGGCGAGAAGCTCTTCATCAGTCCGAAAACGGTGGATACGTACAAGCAGAGGATCGGAGACAAACTCGGACTGACGCACCGTGCCGAATACATCGCGTTCGCGCTGAAATTGGGATTGCTGGCGGAGTAAACTGGCGTCACCCGTTCGGGCGACGCCACTCCGTCATTCCCGCGAAAGCGGGAATCCATGTTCGCCCTGCCCCTACCGCTTCGCACTCAACTGCGCGAGCAGCGTCGCTACCGCGGCATCGAGTTGCGTGTCCTTCCCCTCGTAACTCTCACCCATCGCACGCGTCACCTCGACATCAACTGGTCGCGGATGCAACTCCATATCCTTGCCATCCAGCCCGGTTATGCGCGTCGATGGCAACCGAACTGTTGTACCGTCGATCAGCGTAGCACTGGACGTAAATATGATCCATCCTCCCGTCGGCTCTCCGACAACCTTTCCGAGCTTGAGTGTGCGGTAACCCTGAGTGAAATCCTCGCCGTCGCTGAGTGTGTGCTGGTTCGTAACCAGCACCGTCGGCAATTCCAGCGAACGTTGACCGAGTTGCGTGCGCGCCGATGTTGGCGGGCGATCCCGGCTCGTCATCTCGAGATACGGTTGCCGGGATAGTACGTCGATCGCGTACACATTCACAAAGCCACCGTTGTTGTTGCGTACATCGATCACAACGCCCTCACGCGTCATATTCTGCGCATCAAGATCGACGTACAATTGGTTAAGTGCGTTCTGCGACATGTCGAACATGTGCACATAGCCGAGCTTCCCATGGCTGATGCTATCGACGTATTCCCTGCGCTGCTCCACCCACGCCCGGTACAACAATCCCTTCTCCGTAACCGTGCTTACCGGCATCACGGCAACATCACGCGCCTTTGCAGTTGCACTGGATGCGATTCCCAGCACCGTTCGGCGCCCGATTCCGTAATCGAACAACTGCTCGAGATTGCTATGCCCGGAGAGCTGTGTCCCGTCAACGCTCGTGAGGTACTCGCCCACCTTGATCCCGGCCACGTCTGCAGGAGACAGTGGGACGACCGATATGATATGGAATCGACCGACGGTCTCGTATTCCACGCGGTCGTAGCCAAGTCCGATACGTGCCGCGGACGGGCCATGCGGCGAACGTGCGCCGATGCCGGAGTGCGATGAGTTCAGTTCCCCAACAAGCAACGACAAAATGCGCCGCATCTCATCCGGGGTCTGTGCGCCCTCTATCCGTTGCGTATACTCGGCGCGCGTCGCGTTCCAGTCAACGCCATTCATCTGCGGGTTCATATAATTATCCCGCAGATACGTCCAGGCCTGGGTGAATACCTCCATCTTTTCCCTGGAGAAGTCCACGTTCATCTCAGCGGTTACCGCGAGCGGGCGCGTTGCGCGTGACTCCACATTGATTGTATTCAGTTTACCGCTCTGGAGAAAAAACACTTCCTTGCCATCAGGCGACCACTGCGCATCAGACTTGCGACCGGCCGATGATGTCAACTGCCGCGCGACGCCGGCATCCTTCGCAAGGTCGTCCAGCGGATATACATACAGATTCGTCTCGCCCGCCGAGTTGGCTGTGAGAAGCGCTGTCTTTCCATCGGGACTGATTGCCAGTGCGCCCACATCGATCTCAACGGGCAGCAGCGACAACCGATTGCGAATGTGATCGAAGTCGATCCTGACCGGTTTCACCGGTGGCTTCGCGCTTCTGACGCCTGGCATCTCCGAATCCGTTTTCGCGCCAGCGTTGCGCGGTGACGCGCCCGAATCGGGAGTGTTCAACTGCTGGGGGCGCTGTTGAGGCGACCTGGTCTGCGTTGCAGGATTGCGTGGTGACTCCTCACGGAAGAGATCGCGGAACTGATCTTCGCGAAAATGCGGAGTGCGCGGGACGAGATCGATTCGTGCAAACTGTCGCGTCTCGGTGCGTTGGCCGGTTGACATCAGGATGTATGTACCGTCCCGACTCCACGCGATCGCGTTCGTGGACGTATTCGCGAGAAAACTCACCGGCCTGCTCTCGCCTCCGGCAACACTCACAACTTCGACGTCGGAAAAACTGCGTGGGCCCACGTCTGGTGTGTACGCAATCCACTTCCCGTCGGGCGAAAACATCATCTCCGATCGGCCCAGGAACGGCGGCCTGTTGAGCGCGCCGGTCGCGAGCAAGCGATCCGCATGGGTCGACACATTCAGAATCCGGAGTTCCTTTGCGCCCCGATTGAACGCAATCTCACTGCCATCAGGAGACCACTCCGGTGACACATCGCTGGTGGTACCGCGAGTGAGCTGGGTCTCGGCGTTTGTCGCGAAATCGTACATGAACAGGTGCTGCGGACCCTCCCTGTCGCTTGTGTAGACGAGCCGCCTGCTGTCGGGTGCCCACTTGATCTGTTCTTCTTCAGCGGGAGTGTCAGTCACGCGCGTTGCATTGCCGCCATCCTTGGCGGAAGCTGCGAACACTTCACCGTGCACGATGAATGCGATCTTCTTCCCGTCCGGTGATAGCACGAACTGTTGTATGTCGCTCGTATACGTCTCATGCTCCACGCCTGCCGATCCGGCTGAGCCGCGGAGCGTTATCTGTACCTGTGCGGCTTTCTGGGTTGCGATATCAAAGCGCCAGATCCCGAAGCCACGTTCAAACACGATCGCTGTTCCATTGGCGGACATTGCGGGCCAGACTACGCGCCCATCGGTGAACGTCGTCAGTTGGCGTGCTGTCGCCCCCGCGCTTGCCGGCTGTTCCCAAAGATTTGCAGCGCCACTTCGGTCGGAAACAAAAAATATCGTCGCGCCGTTCGGGCTCCACATCGGCCAGCCGCTCTTCGCGCCGAGGGGTACGATTGGCGTGTATGTCGGTGTGCCGCGTACGTCGCGCACCAGATCGATTTCACTTTCGTCGAGATGGCTGTGACCCTTGCGCCACCACTGGCCGCGCGAGACCCCGCGCGCAGTGATCGCGAGAGTCTTACCGTCCGGTGATGGCGCGCCCCAGAACTCTGCAGCGTACCGATCAGCGGCTACCGGCATGGGCGTGCCACCATCGGAATGCACGCGGAACTCGTCACTCATCCCGGATATGTCGCTGCGCCCGGATGAGAAGTACAACCACGCACCGTCATGTGACCATGAGTCGAGCTGTTCGGCTTGATCGTCGTAGGTTATGCGAAGCAGATCACCCGTCGCGAGAGTGAGCACGTATATGTCTCCGTTGCCTGTTCTGGTAGACACAAACGCGATCCGACTACCATCGGGCGAATACAACGGCCTCGATTCCGCAGCTTCGTTCGATACAAGCAGTCGCGCATCTCCGCCGCGTGCAGGAACTGTCCATATATCGCCCGCCGAAACGAATGCGATCTCGCTGCCGTCGGGTGACAGACTCGGCTCCGCAAATGATGGCAGTGCGGCTGGTGCAGCGTCGAATCCGCCGTCCGAGTGATGCGCGGTGAGCAGTGGCCCAAGAGGGATGATTGCTATCGCGCTCGAGGCGGTCAAAAACAGGCGGGGAAGCTTGAACATCGGGACGTAGAGGTGGGGGTGACCGGATGTAACGACGAACTGCCAGCGTCGCCATTATGCACCGGTCGTTGTCACAGCGCCACCCCGGCGATCGGCATGAGTAGAAAACCCCTCCCGCGCGATTTGCGCGGGAGGGGCTGAGGACTCGATGCATCCCCGCCGGCGTCGCCGGCAGGAGTTGGTCAGGACGCGCTAACGGGTAAAGAACGAGAGGCCGACGGAAGCGCCGATCTGGTTCCCGCCGTCGCTGTTGTTGGTCGAAAACACGTGACCATAGTTGAGCTCGAGCCGAGTCGCCAGTCGGTCCGCGAAGGGAATCTTCGTTCCCAGGCCGATGCCGATACGCGCGTGCGTCTCGCTGCCGCCGCCACTTACGCCTTCGAAGCCGGCGAACGGTCGCACATACACTCCGGTACCCGGGCGATCGCCGGGAACGAAGTGATACAGCAGGCCCAATTCTCCATTATAAGTCGTGTAGGTGGATCCACCGCCACTGACTGACATGATCCCAACTCGTGGCTCGATCGAGAGATCGTTACTCACAAAAAAGCCCACACGGAACTGGGCATCGGGGATCGATACCGTTGTGAAGTTAGGGCTGCTTCCCACGGTCGATGCGATCACCGCGTCGATACCCAACTCAACCGGATTCGCTGACTGCGTCGTCTGCGCACCGGCGCTCGCAGCCATCATGGCTAGCAAGCTCATGGACAGGACTACGGATAAACGCTTGGCCAAAATGAAGCTCCTGTGGAGGTTGAATGCGGCCGAGCGCGACCAGACGGTCGCGCTCGGGAACGCATTCACTTATGACGATTGAACGTCATAACGAATAACAGGGCCTTCATTTTTCAGTTTGCC
Source organism: Gemmatimonadaceae bacterium (assembly GCA_039924445.1). Lineage (GTDB taxonomy): Bacteria > Gemmatimonadota > Gemmatimonadetes > Gemmatimonadales > Gemmatimonadaceae > Fen-1247. The sequence continues at coordinate 9,412 of JBDTAW010000107.1, read as the reverse complement.
AGTCATCCCCGATTACAACTTGCCAGTCATCCCCGCGAAAGCGGGGATCCATGCTATCGGTCTCTGCACGCGATGACGTTCAGCGCACTATCCACAGGTTACCAGCTGCCGCGATGCTGCCCGTATCCCCCGTCACCATGGTCATACTGGCCGTTGCCACGACCATTACGACGACCGTTACCACGACCGTTGCCACGACCGTTACCATTATTGCCGATCGGTTGCCAATACGCGGCGATGCGATATGTAGCGGCGCCCGAGCTTGGATCGCGCATCCGAACTATCGCGGTATATCCATTGCGACTGTCCGGCTGCTGCACCACGTCAACTTTTCCACGACCTTCAAGTTGCTGCACGGTCACGATTCCATCCTGATGTGGAACGGAGTTGACAGTGCGTACTCGACCGTTGGCACGCTCGTTGTTTCCAATCTGAACCACTGACGCACGCCCACCATTCATCTGAATGCGGATCTCACGATCGACACGCCCTTGCCACACGAATAACTGTTGCTGTGATCCGTACTGTCCCTGCTGTTGGCCGGGATATCCACGTTGTGGATACTGCTGTGACTGCTGTGGATAGCGCTGCGCGCTTGCAGCACTGGCGCCGATTAGCAGAGCCGCAGGAACGACCAGCGCCATTAGCACCGTCCTCATTCCCATACCATTCGCGTGCTGCATAAAGAACTCCCAGGTTGATGACGTTACGTCATCTACACCGGGCCACAGGAAAGTTTCATGATGATTGCGCTTGCTGCGCGAAAATACGTCCAGGCTGTCAGCAGGATTACACGCAGCTGTCAGCAGCATTACAAATTCATTCACTTATCGCAAACGGCGCGTGCGCAACTGCGCACGCGCCGTTTCAACGAATCGTGTTGCAGCGCGAACCGTTACTGCGTTGCAGCGAGCGCTTCCGCAACGGCTGCAGCCACGCGATCCGCCGCGAGTGCAGTTACGTTGCACGGCATTTGATCTCCTGATACGCCATCGGGCTTCGCGGTTGCTGTCACAATGCTTGCGACACTGCTGCTATTACCGGATCCTTTCACGCCAGAGCGCACCTGGATGTTGATCTCGAATCGCGTGACATTTGGCATTCCCGCTACATCGCCGCAGTTCATCATGGCCGATAACTGCTTGCCTCCGAAATCCGCCCGTGAGCGAAGACGCTCACCTTCTATGATGTGTGAAGCGGAGTCATATCGCGTTATCGCGAGCCCGAGCTTGCTGTACGCGATCGGCAGATACTGCCAAGTGCGTTCGGGCGTCGCTTTCATTGGGTGCCACGTCGCAGGCCCACGGGATTGCGGGTCCGCAGTCAGGTCAGTGGAGCCCGGGAATGCGCCGCCGCCACTGAGCTCGACGCGCCGGGCGTTCGCTTCGACATCGCCGCCGCCCGGGTTCCCTATGTCGCCAGCCTGGGTTCCGCTGCTCGCACACGCCCCCACGAGCAGCAAACCCACCAACAGTGACGGTCTCATAACTTCTCCGATTTAGCAGGGTAGACCACGGGAAAGCCATTGACTCAGCCTCCCTTCCTGAACAATACCCCGCCGTGCCTTTGCGCGACAGTTGTTTGGCCCGCGGCGGTGCGGTTGATCGCGGCCAACACTGTGCCATGCCTGACCGTAAATTGGCATGGTGACTATTTACCCTCTATTGCAAGCCGCCGAGGACAGCGTTACGGCCTCAGGCCTGGCACTCGAATACGCTGGGTTCCTCGCGTACCTCGGAATATTCGGAGCCCTCGGATTCCGCTGGCTCGTGCTACTGCGTACCAATGCTTCGCGCTCGGGTGCCGATGGTGCGACAGGCGTCTCCCTCGGCCTCGCCGAGATCGGTGCCGCACGGATCGGCGTGATTGGGACGCTGTTCATGCTGCTCAATCTCTTCATGAGCATCTCTGCCCGTGCCGCTGACAAGGGCCTCACATTCTCCGCGACGGTAGCCGCAGGTGGTAACAGGTACATCATCGCGTTTGGCTTCGCGCTGGTCTTCCTCGCCGCTTTTGCCGCGGCAATTAAACGCGTGCGTGCAGGATGGATCGTAGCCGCGATCGCGGGTGTCTGTTATGCACTCCAGGGAATCACGTCGGGCAAGTGGAAACCGATCGTGAATCCAATTCACGAAGTCTCAGCGTCGCTCTGGATCGGTACCCTTTTCGTAATGGTCGTTGCCGGCCTCCCCGCGATTCTGCGCAGCGATCTTCCATCGGAAGATCGTGGCTCACTCGTGGCAGACATGGTGGGAACATTCTCACCGGTCGCAATCGGCGCGTCACTCTTGCTGGTGCTTACGGGGATTACTACAGCCTGGATCCATCTCAAGTTTGTCGCGGCGCTTTGGACCACGCCCTATGGCTACGCACTCGATCTGAAGCTCGTCTTTGTCGCAACCGTAATAGTACTGGGTGCGTGGAACTGGCGTAGAATGCGTCCGCAGCTAGGCTCCGAACAAGCTGGTCGCGCTATTCACCGCAGCGCAACGCGCGAACTGTTCTTTGCGGGTATCGTTCTGGTGATCACCGGCGTGTTGGTAAGTCTGCCGAGTCCGAGGCTGCCGCACCCGTAGCGCAACGTGAATCCGCCGTGATCCCGGCGCACACCAATCACCCATTCGCGAACTCGTCGATGAAAAACATGTCATCATCACGCCGTCGTGATGATCCCGTGCTGTGCGTAGATCGGATGCATCACCGCGCGCAGTTTTGGGAGTCTCGACGCAAACCACAATCCGGTGACTACCGACACAGATCCACCAAAGAGGATCGTGTACTCCGATCCAATGCGTGCGGCAACAATCCCGGCAACCAGGCTGCCAATAGGGGCAGTGCCAAGGAATGCCATTACATAGAATGCCATTACGCGACCGCGCAGTCGCTCCTCCACCAGCGTCTGGATTATCGTGTTGATTGACGCCATCTGCACCATGAAGCCGGCGCCCACGATCGGCAGGATTGCGAGTGAGAGCCAGAGTTCGCGAGACACTGCAAATCCAATCAGTCCCAATCCAAAGCAAACCGTAGCCGTAGCGCTCACGTTTTCAAGCCCTACCACCGACAGTCGCGAGGCAAGGTAGAGCGCTCCAATGAGCGCGCCCACGCCTGATGCGGTCATGAGGAAGCCGAGAGTGTGCGCACCGCCGTGCAGTGTCTGCGTCGCAATCGCAGGCATGAGCACCGTATAGGGCATGCTCATCATGCTCACAATCGCGAGGAGTATGAGAGCTGTGCGGATCGGCAGCGAGCCCTTGATGTATGCAAGACCAGCCCGCAATTCTTCCAGCACGCGTGTTGTTCGCGGTTCGCGTTCCACTATCGTCAGATGCATCGCAAGCAATGATGCGATCACTGCGATGTATGAAACAGCATCGATCATGAAACACCATCCTTCACCTGCGAGCGCGATCAGGATGCCGCCAAGTGACGGGCCGATGATTCGACTTGCATTCACCATTGTCGAGATGAGTGCGATCGCGTTCGATAGCAGACTGCGATCTGCCACCAGCTCCACGACGAATGCCTGTCGCGCTGGTGTGTCGAATGCGTTGATGCATCCCTGTACCAGTTGCAGAATCAGGATCTCTGTAACGGTGATGATTCCGGCGAAGGCGAGAATCGCGAGCGCGAGCGATTGCAGCATCGACAGCACCTGCGTCACGACAAGAACCGTATGGCGGTTCCAGCGGTCGATAAGCACGCCGCTGAATGGTGTGATGATCAGCGTTGGTATCTGACCGCAGAATCCAACCAATCCAAGAAGGAACGCCGAGCCGGTGAGCCGATACACGAGCCAGGATGTCGCGATCCTGGTGATCCATGTTCCCACCAGCGAAACAGTCTGACCGCTGAAGAAGAGTCGATAGTTGCGGCTGCTGAGCGCGCGCCCGATGCTTGGCCGGCGGGGAATTGGTTGCGGTGCAGTCATCGGATCATGCCACGATCCGGTCTTTCAAGGAGCGAGCCGTTGTGGAGCGAGCCTGGTGGCTGGCGACGGCTTTCGATGCACGAATCAGTGCTGTTCTGACCCCGCGACGACGGCCGGCTGCTCGGCCGGCTGCTCGGCCGGCGGCTCGATCCACTCGTTGGCCCAATCTTCGATCGCTACGATCGCTGCTTCGAGGGCGCGCCCCTTCGCGGTCAGCTCATACTCGATCCGCACGGGCGTAGTCGGAAACACATGTCTAACTACGACCCCCTCGGCCTCCAGCTCTCGCAGACGCTCTGCGAGCATCCGATCACTGATATCCGGGACGGATTCCCTGATTTCATGGTATCGGCTGTCGCCGCCGAGCATCGCGCTGATGATTGCGCCGGACCAGCGTCGTCCAATCAGCTCGACAGCCTTGTGATACCGCGGGCAAATCGATTCCTGGCTCATAATGTGTAAGTATATCCGGTAGACAACATTGACAATAGTTACTTACTGAAATATAGTTACTTGTATCGCGTTATCGGGCTACAGGCAAGCCCTTTTACTATCCAAACAGTCACAATTCGCTGGAGTTCAAATGTCCGCTACAATAGATAAAACGGGAGCCACAGCCCAGACCCTGGCAGGTACCTGGCATATTGACGTCGCCCACACGGCAGTCGGGTTCACTGTGACCCATCTGATGATGTCGAAGGTGAGAGGTCAATTTACGGATGTCGCGGGCACCGTGGAGACGGACGGTACGCCCGAAGGTTCCCGGATCAATGTCGAGATCGGTGCGGCAAGTGTCAGCACGCACGACGACGCCCGCGATGCGCACCTGAGGTCAGCGGACTTCTTCGACGCGCAGAAATTCCCAAAGATCAAGTTCGTCAGCACCACGATCAAGTCCAAGGGCGACAATGACTTCCGCGTCGCCGGAAATTTGACGATTCGTGACGTCACGCGGCCTGTGGAGATGGACGTCACTCGCGAGGGATATGGCCGCGACCCTTGGGGGAGCGACCGAGCCGGCTTCAGCGCAACGCTCCGTCTGGATCGGCGCGATTTCGGACTGACGTGGAACCAGGTGCTCGAAGCTGGTGGGGTGCTCGTTTCGAATGATGTAAGACTCACCGTGGATGTCGAACTGACCCACAAGCCGGAGTAGTTCATTCGGTAGCACGGATATTGCCCCTCCTGATGAGTTGCAGCCCAAACGACTTAATAGCAAACCCCAACAGGTAGATCCTATGGTACGTGTGATCAGCAAAACCGCATTCGCGCTCACGCTCGGCGCTGTGACAATGCTCGGAGCATGCAAGAAGAGCGATACCGCGACTGATACGACGATGGCCGCGACCGATACATCGATGAAAGCCGGTGCAATGTCGAGCACATCGATGAATGCTGCCGCTACGCCAGCTCCAGTGACGGATGCAGGGATCTTCGCAGCGCTTGCAGCAGCCAATCAGGGCGAGATCGACGCTGGAAAGATGGCCGAGAGCAAAGCGACGACTGCCGCAGTGAAGTCATTCGCGCACGATATGGTAATCGCTCACACCGCGATGCTCAACAGCGGCAACGTGCTGGCCAAAAAACTCAACATCACCCCCGACGTGGCCGCAGCGGACTCCATCGACATGATGAATAAGGCAACTGCCGCAGCACTGAGCGCAGCGTCGAAGGGAGCCGGGTTTGACTCAGCCTACGTTAACGCGCAGGTCGTTGGTCATCAGTATGTACTTGACATGATCAAGCGGGATGAGAGTGCGGCGCAGAACGCCGAGCTCAAGTCAGCACTTACGTCGGCGGAGCCGAAGGTTCAGGCCCACCTGGACCGAATCAAGGCCATCCAGGGCAAGTTGAAGTAGCTGGCCCGCGCGGACGCGACATCGATCGCGTATATCTGGATGGGGTAGAGCGACGCTCGCGCGCGACACTCTACCAATTGATTGGTGCGATGCAGTCGACGAGCAACACAGAGATCAAGTATCTGATCCAGCAGGTCGCACCAACGTTTCTGAACAACATGGACCGCGCACACGCGCTCAGCGAGAAGTTCTGAGCGGACGGGTGCGCGGTTTTTTGCGTGGGGGAAGCCAGCCGGCTGCTTGACTCCATAGCCGGCTCAACTACCGGCAGGCGTTAAGGGCGTATCCGTGCGAATGCGTTACTGCATGAACCCCTCGATGTGAATCTTTCCGGTGGCGAAGTTAATCGTGCCCACTCCCCAAATCTGTCGCGCATTGACCCACAGGTACTCACTCGCAGTGGTAGTCAGTGCCACGTTCTCGAAAAGATCGGCGGCTGGCTCTGCTGCACGCGGCGCTGCGATACCGTCCGCGGAAAGTGCGATCCGGCGACCGTCGTGCGTCTCGATGACTGCGCGGATATCAAGATCGATCCGACCATCGGCACGCATCCGCGTGAAGTCTGTGCCGTGCACTCGGCCTGCGATTCGGCCCGTCGCTACGCCCGCAAATGCAACGTCCAGACGAACGCCTTGCGGCGGTATTGGCGTCTGACCGGACAGGATGGCATCCAGTGTCATGCCGTAGTCGGTCATCCCGGTCACATCAAGATCGTACTCGTAGATCTTTTCGCCGTTCATTGTGAGCTCTCTTTGTTGAGTGTGGATGTAGCGTTGCAGTGCATTCTGCGCTCAGGCCGGGATCGACGTCACACTCCGTCTATGCCGCCAGAACCAGATCGCGACCACCACCGCGACCAGCGGCAACACGAACCCGAACTCATCTATCGCGTACGGAGTGATCTTCCCGCTCGGGCTCGTCAGCGGCGTGTAGAATCTCTGTATGAACAGGTTGTGGCTCGCGTGCAGTATCGCGGCTGGCCACACGCTGCGCGATCTGAGTCGCAACCACGCGAGTGGGAAACTGATGCTCATCACCAGCAGGGCAAAGCATGGAAGACTGAACCACCATTGCGTTCCCATGTTGTAATCGGCGAACAGGAGAACGGGCGTGTGCCATAGTGTCCAGATGGCGCCTGTAACGAGTACTCCGCCGGTGAATCCGAATTTCCTGTCCAGGTGCGGCGCGAGAAACCCGCGCCAGCCAAGTTCCTCGCCAAGCGCCGTTGACACCGATCCCGCCATCCCGAAAATCCCGTTCAGAACAAAGTAGACGGCGATCACAACGAAACTCGGTGCACTGGCCCACCCGAATGCCTTGGCGAGTCCTGCTTCGAATTCCTTGTTGCCGAACACGCCGAGCCCGGTTGTCCAGATGATGAGATACGCGACCGTCGCGTAGCCAAGCGGGACCAGAAAGGCCGTCAGCTCCCATCGCGTCTCGCCCCAGTTCCAGCCGAGTATGCTGTAATCCAGGCCCGCGATCCTGCACGTAAGGAGAGCGGAGATCGCCGGGCACCACATTAGGCCCGTGACATAGAGGCCACGGCCGCCACCGACGTGGCCGCTGGTAAGGATCAGAGCGTAGAAAATGCAACTGAGTGCCAGCGTGAGCACCAGGTAGAGGCCGATCCTGGAACCTTGGGTCTCGAATTTCATCGGCGCTCGCGATTCGTAGGTGGGGATGACGGGGGAGAATATGGGCGATGATAGGGCAAAGTGCGAGACGGAGAAAGCCGGGAACGTCTGGGTTTCAGTGCTCGCACGGCGCACGAGCCGCCCACCTTGCGGCAGATGTTGTCCGGCCTTGCCAAACTCGGAACCTCGGCCGAGTTTGAACGACGATGCCAGCTGGTGATGGCGGCATCCTGCCACCAGAGCTTCGCGATGTCCTAGAGGGTTGCTTCGATAATCTCAACTTCCACTCCATCTCGTAAAGCTGAGCGCGCCACAATCGGCGCGCTCATGGGCGTCGTCTCCTGCTTTGTGCTATCCAGCCTTCTCGTACCGGGATTCACGAGATGGCGCACCGCGGCGTGTATCCTTGCTGCGATCGTCGGTAGCGCGGTCTACTACAAGTCGACGCGCGTCGCCTGGTCCCTCCTCGTGATACCGGTCGTGGCATGGTGTGTCGTTGCCTTCTCCCCGATTGCACGGAACGTGAGCGATGGTCTAGTGCGCAGCGATTCAATCCCGCAAACCGTCGATGCTGTTGTCGTCCTGTCTGGCAGCGTGAGTGACGACGGTATGCTGGGCGGCGAGGCGATGGATCGATTGCTCAAGGGCGTGGCGTTGATTCGCGCGGGGTATTCACCCACAATCGTCATCACGCGACCACATCCGCTCGACGATCCATCGATCACGACGGACGCCGACCAGCGGCGGATTATCGCACTACTTCCCACGCCACCCCGTATTGTCGTGGTGGACAGCGTTGTGAGCACTCGTACGGAGGCACTCGGCACGGCGCGCGAACTACCGCCGGCGACAACCCACATTATCGCAGTCGTTACATCACCACTTCATACTCGACGTGCATGCCGAGTTTTTGAACATGTCGGATACAAGGTGATATGCGTGCCGTCCGAGTCGCGCGATTTTGCGTTGCACTCTCTTTCGAGTGTGACCGATCGGCTCGGCGCGTTCCGAATGGCGGCATCGGAGCGACTTGCGTTTGCGCTTTACCGGTTCCGTGGCTGGTTATGAGTCGTCAAGGTTTGCTCGCCGGTGGCGCTGGCTTTGGTCTCGTAACCGAATTTTCGAAGTGAAAGCCGGCGTACTCCCGATCTGCTTCCGGTACTGCAAGCATGCGCTTCAGTTCGGTGATCAAATCTCGTTGCATGGTCTGATCGACCGACAGGTTGATGCTGAAGTCGATCGATATCCGAAATGGATTCTGCGTAAGCGTGTTCGTGGTGCGCGTGTCCGCGAACCTCGGATTTACGCTGTACGAGAACTGTTCTGTCGCGGGATCAAAGCCACGCGGAACGAGCAGGCGCTCAAGGTATCGCTGGCGCCGAAAACCCGGAGCGGGGTCGAGGCGGCATTGAAAACAAGATCCCTCCCGCACCCGATCCCCCCGATTTAGTCGAGGCGATAAAAATGATTGACTCCGCTCCGCCACGCTGCATATTCGACACATGACGCCTCCCCTGACCGAGACGCCCTCCCTCGACTCGATTCGTAACGCGATCGGTAACCGGTACGCACTCGAGCGCGAGCTTGGGCGCGGCGGAATGGGTGTCGTTTATCTGGCTCGTGAGGTAAAACTCGATCGCCCCGTGGCGCTTAAGATCCTGCTGCCGGAATTTGCGGCACAGGTCGGGCTCCGTGATCGCTTCCTGCGCGAGACGCGTACAGCCGCCAGCTTCTCGCATCCCAACATCGTGCCGGTGTACGCGGTCGAAGAGGCGGATGACTACCTGGCGTACGCAATGGGGATGGTCGAGGGTGAAACCCTCAAACAGCGCGTCGAGCGTGCCGGCCCGCTACCCATCCGCGATCTCGTGCGAATGATGCAGGACGTCGCGTACGCGCTTGCATACGCGCACGGACGCGGCGTGGTGCATCGTGACATCAAGCCAGAGAACGTCATGCTCGAGCGGGCGACAGGTCGCGCACTC
>JBDTAW010000106.1:0-5815 GCA_039924445.1 Gemmatimonadaceae bacterium | reverse complement strand
GTGCCGGCGAATCCATGCCTGCGCGTTCGGCGATGACCTTTATGTAGTCTCCGTCGGGAACGAAACAGATTTCCTGACTATCGGCCTTGTTCGCGACCATCGTCAGCCCGAGTCGCGTTGCAATTGCACGCGTCTCTGCTTTTGTCATGTCTCCCACGGGAAGGATCATGCGCGAGATAACAGCGCGATCGATTCCCCACAGAAAGTAGGTCTGATCCTTTGCGTCATCGCGCCCGCGCAGAAGTTCACCGTTCTCCACTCGCGCGTAGTGCCCAGTCGCAATCCACTGAGCGTCGATTTTGTTCGCTGTGTGCAGCAGGTCGCGGAACTTGGTGAAGGTGTTGCAGCGAACGCAGGGAATCGGCGTCCGACCGGCGACGTATTCCGCGACGAAGTCGTCCATGACGTCGTGGCCGAAGCGAGTCTCGAGATTGAGCACGTAATGTGGAATCCCGAGTCGTTCGCAGACACGCCGCGCATCGTTCACCGAGTCAAGCGAGCAGCAGGGACGGTCAGGGACTGCGGATCCGTCCGAGAACAGCTTCATGGTGGCGCCGACGACGTCATAGCCCCGCTCGACGAGCAGCGCCGCGGCGACGGACGAGTCCACGCCGCCCGACATCGCGACAAGGACACGGTTCGGTAGCATGGAGTGAAATTTAATGATCTACCCGGCGCGCGCGCCGGGCTCCGTGAAGAGAGCTACGCCGATGCTACGCGGCAGCCACCGTGCGTGCGCGGGCGACCAACTTGGGAAATACGTCGACGACGCGATCCACGTCGGCTTCCGTGTTGATCGACCCAAAGCTCATGCGGACCGCCGCGCCGGCGATCTGCGGATCGACCCCCATCGCCTCCAGAACGTGGCTGGGTGTGAGGCTTCCGCTCTGGCATGCACTGCCGCCGGAGCACGCGATTCCGCGCAGATCCAGCGCCATCAGCATCGACTCGTTGTCAGTACCGGGAACGGAAATGTTGAGCACGTGAGGTGCGCGCTTTGCACCACGACTGTGAATGATCGCGTCGGGAATCGCTTCGAGAAGCAACGCCTGCAACCGATCGCGCATGTGCTCGGTCTCCTTCCAGTGCTTCTCGCGCTCGGCGACGGCCAATTCAGCGGCTGTTGCGAGTCCAACTACAAATGCGAGGTTTTCTGTACCTGCGCGACGACCGCGGTCCTGGGATCCACCGAGAATCAATGGTTCGAACGGTGTTCCACGACGAATGAACAGTGCCCCGATTCCTTTTGGTGCGCCGATCTTGTGACCCGTAATCGAAAGCAGATCAAATGGCTGCGTCCGTGCGTCGATCTCAACCTTCCCGAATCCCTGAACCGCGTCGGTATGAAAGATCACGCCGTGCTCTTTCGCGCGACGCGCAAGTTCGGGAATGTCCTGGATCACGCCGGTTTCATTATTCACCCACATCACACTCGCAACTGCGACATCGTCTCGAACAAGTTTGTAGAACGAAGCGTCAAGCACCACGCCGTTCCCATCGACTTCGAGCAAGCGCGCTTCACCACCTTCGTGCGCGACTTCGTGTGCGGCGGCAAGGACAGCCTTGTGCTCGATCGGAGACGTAACCACTGCGTTCCTGCCGCTGTCGTGCAACAAACGCCAGACGCAAAGCACTGCAGTATTGTCGCCTTCAGTTCCACACGAGTTGAACGAAACCTCATCCGGATGCGCGCCGAAACACGCCGCGAGTCGCTCGCGAGCCTCATCCAGCGCGACGCGTGCCTCGCGTCCAAACCGATGCACCGAGGATGGGTTGCCAAACTTTGGGCCAAAGAAGGGCAGCATCGCCTCGAGCACTTCTTCTCTGACTGGGGTGGTCGCTGCGTTATCGAGATAGATGGGTGGATGAGACATTTCTTATAACCTAATAAAATTCGGCACGGATCGCCCAGAGATCGGGGAAGAACCGGTTGCCCAGGGTGTCGCGGAGAGCCTTGGCGCCAAGCGAGCCGCCAGTGCCGGGAGTGCTGGGCCCGATCACGCGCTCGATGGCCTCAACGTGAAGGAATCGCCACATCCCGAATTCCTGCTCATACGACATCAGACCCTCGGCCAGAAGTCGGAGATCCCTGTCGGAGTCACGCGTATAAACCTGCCGCAATTGTACACCGCGTGTTATGAGTAGCGACGCGAAGGCCTCAGGAAGGCCGGGCTCGTTTAGCGCCTCCTCAACCATAGGGTCGAGCGGCTGCTGGGACCGAAGGTAGGCGACATACTCCGGATCACGAAGTCCGGAAATGAGTTCGATGGACCGGAACTGCGCACTCTGCCCACCGGTGGACGTACCAAGATTTCCACGAAACTGTGAGAATCCGTGCGGCGACAATGTGTCGAGTGCGTGCAACTGCGCCGTCACGATTCGCATGAGCCCGGTTACGCGACCGACCGACTCTACCGCTTCAAGGACGAGTGCGTTGGACATCAAATCACGAAGCCTCCTTAATTCATGCAGGATCAGCTTGAACCATAGCTCGCTGGATTGATGCACGGTAATAAAGAGCAGCTCATCCGGGTGCTCCGGCGAGCTGCGCGGGCACTGCAGTGCCAGAAGTTCCTTGAGCTTGAGATACGTCGGGTAGGTGGGTTCGTCGTCGATCAAAACGTGTTTACCTCGAGTGTCGCGACATCATCCACGCGCATGGTCTCGGTCGTATAGAACGGCTCGCCGAAGCGCGCGCGAATGAGCGAGCCATAGTGTGCGGACTGATGCCGTACGACGTCGTATAGCGGTTCACCGGTGGGGTAGACTTCGCCAGCCTGTGTGGCCCCATCGAATTGCGAAGCGTAGCACTGGACTGCGCGCAACTTGTCCTCGAACACATCGCTGATGTCGACGACGAATGTGGGTTTTATGTAGTCCTCACGAAAGGCGAGTGCGTGAAGAATCTTGCGTGGCCTGAATGCGGGCACTTCGGGGACAATCTTAGCGAGCCCTGCAACGAAACATGCATCGCGAATCAGCTGGGCCGCGATGATGTGGTCCGGATGCCGCCCCTTGAGTGGTGGTGCAATTACAATTTTGGGACGAAGTCTGCGAATCACGACCGCGAGCAGTGCCCGCGTCTCCGGAGTATTCAGCAGCCCGGCGTCTGGAAGGCCCAGATTGACACGTTCACGGACTCCAAGAATCTTCGACGCCGCATCGGACTCTCGGCCGCGCAGTTCGGCAGAGCCGCGTGTCCCTGTCTCGCCTGCAGTAAGATCGATGATCGCAGTTGTGCGACCCAATCGCCCGGACTTTATCAGAGTACCACCGCAGGTGAGCTCTACGTCGTCCCGGTGAGCCGCGATGGCCAGAATATCCACGTCTGTCATGGGCTGGAACTTACGGTGCCCCGTACGAATGTGTCATTCGGGCTATGCTCGGGGTGGATGACTGCGTCAGTCACGCCCGACACAGCCGTGGTCGTCACTCGTAGCGGAGAGCTTCGACGGGGTCGAGGCGGGAGGCTTTGAGCGCAGGCATCATTCCGAAGACGATTCCGGTCACCACGCTCGCCCCAACCGCTGTTCCGATGGACCAGAGGGGGATACTCGCCGCGAGCGGAGTGAACGCGCGAAGCGCCAGCGTGCCGATCCAACCGACAAACATCCCGACAAAAGCTCCGATGCCGGTGAGCGTCACCGCCTCCACCAGGAACTGCCAGAGAATGGTCTTGCGCGTGGCGCCGAGCGCCTTGCGCACACCGATTTCACGGGTGCGTTCTGTGACGCTGATCATCATGATTGCGATGACACCAACACCACCAACGAGCGTGCCCACTGCCGACAGTGCAATCATGACGATGAAGAACATCCCGAAGATCTTGTTGTACGTCTCGAACAGCTTGTCCTGCGTGATGATTGCAAATGTGTTATCAGCGCCAGGTTTGAGACCACGTTGACCGCGAAGCGCAGCGGTTACTGCATCGATGGCATCGTCGCGCTCGACGCCCGCGGCAGGCTTCACAGTCAACTGAATTCCGCGCTGGCCGGTACCGAGGTGCCGAAATGCTGCTTCAAGCGGTACGATCGCCTTCGCGCCTTTTCCGCCGCTCAGGAAACTGGCGATATAATGATAGACGCCGATGACCTGAAACGGATTGCCCTTGATCGAGATCTGCTTGCCGATCGGATCCACTTCACCAAATAGTGCCTTGGCCATGTCATCGTTGATCAGCACAACCTGTGCGCCGGATGCATTTTCAGCAGTCGTAAACGTGCGGCCGGGGGAAATATCGCTCCCATCGACCTCGGTCCAATTGGCGGTGTACGCAGTAATACTCGGCGATGGAATGTTCTGTTGCCGGTACGTCACCGGTCCCTGATCATTGGCGCGCGCCGCGACCGTTGCAATTCCAGGCAACCGGGAAAGCGTCTGAATCTCCTCCTTGGTTATCGGAGGATTGCGTAGCCACTTGCAGGTGTCATCGGTACCGTCACACGCCTCAAACGTGATCGGGTAACGCGAGACGTAGAAAGTTGATGGGCCCGCCTTCTCGAAGTCTGCGGCAACACTCTGGTTGATCCCGTGGATCGCGCCGGAGATCAGGACGACGACGAACACGCCGACGGCAACGCCAAGGATCGTGAGTGCCGCGCGAACGCGGTTGGCACGCAACGCGTCGATCGCGATGGTAACGCCTTCCAGTACAGAGAAAATGCGAGTGGAAAGACTCATCTTACTCGGCTCTGAGCGCGGTTATGGGATCGAGCCTGGAAGCCCGGCTCGCCGGATACACACCGGCAACAATTCCTACACCTGCACCAAGGATTACCGCAACGACCACCGACCAGGCCGCAACATGCGTTGGCAGCGGCGTCAAATACGCGATCAGTGCAGAGAGACCGACTCCGATAAGGACACCGACGATCGCTCCGAACGTGCTCAGGGTCGCCGACTCAACCAGAAACTGCGAAAGGATATCACTCCTCCGCGCCCCAAGCGCCTTGCGCACACCAATCTCTGCCGTGCGCTCCGACACCGACACCAGCATGATGTTCATGATGACGATCGCGCCAACGATCACTCCGATCATAGGGAGGGCAATGCCCGCGACTACGAGATAGCCCTTGATCTTGTCCCAGAACTCCAGATCCTGATCGGATGTCTCGAGTACGAAGTTGTCCTTGACTTCCGGCATCAGCTTCCGCCGTGAGCGCATCACGGACCGCACCGCGTCTTCCGCGATGATCATCGTTTGTGCATCTGGCGACTGGATCATGATCTGGTCGATCACGCCGTGTCGGTTTGTCAGCGCCTTCAGCGGTGAATTGAGTGGAGCAACGATGAATTTGTCAAGCGACTGTCCGAAAATGCTCCCCTGGGTCTCGGCAATACCGATTACCGTGTAAGGAAGGTGCCCAATCTTGAGCTCGCGACCGATGGGGTCAACACCCGGGAAAAAATAGGTTGCAACATCCAGTCCGATTACGACTACGGGCGAACCGAGCGCGTCTTCCTGCTGCGTGAAGACACGCCCCTCAGTCACGCCCAGTTTCTTGATTGTGAAGTACTGATAGGTGACGTTGGATGCATCGACCTGCTTCGGCTTGGCTACATACTTCGACTCAACCCAGAGCTGATCCTCGCTTATTACAGCCGCTGTTGTGCCTGGCGGGAGCGCAGCCATGACAGGTGCGACGTCTTCGTCCTTGATTCGGGGACGCCTGTTCCATTCCTGCCAGGTAGTCCGGTCGGTGCCACCGAGCGTTACTTCCGGCTTCTGACGAAGGTTGAACGTATTGATGGGGATGATTTTCCCCATGATGTCGTCCTGCATGTACTTGCCCATGCCTTCTACAATTGAGACGAC
>JBDTAW010000105.1:0-5626 GCA_039924445.1 Gemmatimonadaceae bacterium | reverse complement strand
TTGGTACGTGCTTCAAACCGCAGCACGATTACCGGTTGCGTGTTTGACGCGCGAATCAGTCCCCATCCGTCGGGATACTGAATGCGCACACCGTCAACATCGTTCGTTCTGTACTTCGCCCCAAAATACTTCACTGCATCGCTCACGACCTGGACCTTCAAATCGTCAGCGCAGTCAACGCGGATTTCCGGTGTGGACACAAACCGCGGAACGTCGTCAAGCAATTCGTGCAGGGCCTTCCCTGAGTCTGCGACTATCCGTAGGACTCGTGCCGCACCGTATAGTGCGTCATCGAAGCCATACCAGCCTTCTTCGAAGTACATGTGGCCCGACATCTCACCCGCCAGAGGAGAGTGCATCTCGTGCATCTTCTCCTCGATCAGCGAGTGACCGGTCTTCCACATTACCGGGACGCCACCAGCCTTCTCAATGGCCTCGGGCAGCGCTTGCGAGCACTTCACGTCGAAGATGATCGGTGCGCCGGCCACGCGCGTCAGTACGTCGCGGGCGTAGAGAATGAGCAGGTAGTCACCCCAGATGATATCACCTGATTGCTCGATTACGCCGATCCGGTCAGCATCGCCATCGAATGCAACGCCGAAATCGTATTGACCCTTCCGCATTTCCGCAACGAGGTCTTCCAGATTCGCCGGGACTGTCGGATCAGCGTGATGATTCGGAAACGTACCATCGCTCTCGCAGAACAGGCAGGTCGTTTCAACGCCCAGTCTCTGAAATAGCTGGGGCGCGACAAGTGCGCCGACACCGTTGCCGGCATCCACGGCGATTCGAAGGGGACGGGATATTCTGCCAACGCGCGTTACAACATCATCGATGTAGCGGTCGATGACCAGTTCCTCACGGACACTGCCCTTTCCGCTCGGAAATGCACCAGACGCGGCGATCTGATAGACACGCTGGATGGATTCACCGTAAATCGACGCCCTGCCGATCCCCAGTTTGAACCCATTGTATTCGGGCGGGTTGTGCGACCCTGTGATCTGGATGCCGGCGACGACGTCGAGATTATGCTGCGCCCAGTACGCCACCGGCGTCGGAACGATGCCGATATCCACAACGTTGACGCCACTCTCCAGCAGTCCGGCCACCAGTTCACGGTGTAACCCTTCGCCACTCGGGCGGTTGTCGCGCCCGACCGCGACGGATCCGTGGATGCCGCGTTCCACGAGCAGTGCAGCAAAGGCACGCCCCACCAGGCGTGCGACTTCGGGAGTTAGCTGAGTCTCTGTGATTCCACGGATGTCGTACTCGCGAAATATTTCGCGAATGAGCTTCACCGGTGAACTACTCCGGCTACCTGCGCCGGCTTGAGGTAGGATCCTGATTGCTGGGTCAGAAAGACGAGCGAATTCGGGAAGATACCAAGCACAAGTAGAATCACGGTGGAGAGGCCGATAACCCAACGCGTGGCTGAACCAACACTGGCGGGGTCACTGACTGTCTCAACTGCGCCGCGTGGCTTCATGAACATCACAAGCACCACATACATGTAGTATCCGCATGATATCACGCTCGTGAGGACGAGGATGACAGCGAGATGAACCTGGGGTGCGGCGGACTGAAGTGCGGCCTGGAGCACGTACCATTTCGCAAAGAAGCCGGCACCGCCAAAGATCGGAAAGCCGAGCAATGAGAGCATGCAGACACCCATGGAAACAGACAACCACGGGCGAACAGTCCAGAGCCCGGCGTAATCGTCGATGTTCAGATTCGGCTCACCGGCCTGTCCGAGCGCCACCACAACGCCGAAGGCTCCGAACGTAGCCAAGGTGTATGCGACGATGTAGAAAAGGAACGCGGAGCTACCGAGAGCCTGTCCCGTTGCGAGTAAGACCAGAATGTAACCCGCATGGGCGATACTCGAATACGCCAGCATGCGCTTGATGTTCTTCGATGCGAGCGCGACGACGTTGCCTACAATCATGGTGAATGCAGCGAGCCACCAGACGGCGACGTGCCATACGGAGGATGAGCCGCCGAACGCTTCGAAAAAGACACGCAGAAAGGCCGCAAATGCGGCCGCCTTGACTGCGGCCGCCATGTAGGCAGTGATAGGAGTTGGGGCACCCTCGTAGACGTCGGGTGCCCACATGTGAAACGGTGCAAGCGCGACCTTGAAAGCAAAGCCGATCAGGAGAAGGCCGATTCCGACTAACAGCATGGCAGTGGACATCACTTGTCCCGCCGTTATGCGCTCACCGATCAGCGTCAGATTGGTCGTTCCTGTCGCGCCGTACACGAGCGCGATTCCGTAAAGCAGGAAGCCGGTTGAAAACGCACCGAGCAGAAAGTACTTGATGGCGCCCTCAGCGGACTTCTCGCTGCGGCGGTTCATGCCTGTGAGAATGTAAAGCGCAATCGACATCAGTTCGATGCCGAGGAATACAATAGTCAGATCCCGCGCGGCGGCGAGAATCATCATACCAGCAGTGGAGAGCAACACGAGCGTATGCGCCTCTGCAGGCAGGATCATCTCGCGAGCATTGTAGTCGAGCATCAGCGCGATCGTACCTGCGGCAGCCGCGAGTACGACCAGATCGACAATCCACCGGAAGTTGTCCACGGCGATGACACCGCCGCCGGCGCTTGCGTGAGTTGCCATGAAGTAGATGATCGAGAGCATCGAGACGACACACACGCCGATCGAGGCCACACCAACGCTGCGCTGACGCTCACTGGATTCGGAGCCCCAGGCGGCGACGAGCATCAGGATCATGGCGCCAACCATGATGATGATGTCAGGCACGAGCGCTGCGATCAGCTGCATCGGATGCGAAAGATCGAACGCCACTTGCTATTCCCCGCCCTTGAGAGTCAAGGCGCTCCGTTTTCCGTTGAGCGCTGTTGTCTGCACCGTCTGAACAACCTGTTCCGCTGAAGCCTGCATGCGCCGGAGAATTGGAGCTGGATACACACCGATCCAGATCATGCATGCAATCAGTGGTGCAAGGAGCCCAATCTCACGCCAGTTCAAGTCCGGAATGTGTTCGTTGTCCGGGTTGTCCAGCTTGTTGAACAGCACCCTCTGGATCGCACGCAGCAGGTACCACGCGGCGAAGACGATGCCTGTCGTAGCGAAGAAAGCGAACACGGGGTACGTGCGGAAAGTTCCGAGCAGAACGAGGAACTCACCCACGAATCCATTGAGGCCCGGCAAGCCGATGCTGCTGAACGAGACAAGCGTAAGTGCAGCGGCGAACATTGGGACGACACGCGCTATACCGCCGTAATCAGTGAGCATTCTGGTATGGCGGCGCTCATAAATCATTCCGACGAGAAGGAACAGAGCGCCAGTCGAGATGCCGTGATTGATCATCACAAGCAGTGCGCCCTGAACACTCTGGACGGTCAGCGCGAAAATTCCAAGCATCACGAAGCCGAGATGGCTCACGGATGAATACGCGACAATCTTCTTGAAGTCCGGTTGTACCAGCGCAACCAGGGCGCCATATAGGATACCGATTACGCCGAGCGTGAGAATTATCGCGCGGACCGTAGGATTCATCGCCGCGCCCGGGAAGATTGGGAGCGCGAATCGAAGGAATCCGAACGTCCCCATCTTGAGCATGATGCCAGCAAGGATCACAGAGCCGGCAGTTGGGGCCTCAGTGTGTGCGTCCGGTAGCCAGGTATGGAACGGAAATATTGGAACCTTGACTGCGAACGCGATAAAGAATGCACCGAAGAGCCAGAGTGACGTCTTTGGTGACAGCGCGCCCGATGCAATAATTGCGTCAAGGCTGAAGTTCGGCGTTCCCGTCACGGCGTCGCGATTGTGCACGCCGAGGTAGATGACCGCCACCAGCATCAGCAGCGATCCGAGCGTCGTGTAGATGAAGAACTTGAGGCTCGCGTAGATGCGACGCTGGCCGCCCCAGATACCGATGATCAGGTACATGGGTATGAGCATCAATTCCCACATGACGTAGAAAAGGAACAGGTCGCGCGCAACGAATACGCCGAGCATTGCCGTTGTGAGAATGAGCAGAACGGCCAGGTACGCGTGGATCTTGCTCTTGATTGCAGTCCATCCGCCGAGGACGGATAGCGGCATCGTGAGCGTTGTCAGAAGCACGAGCATCAGCGAAATGCCGTCGACGCCGACCGAGAAGCGCGCTCCCCACGAGGGAATCCATGCGTAGTCGACACCTGCCTGCCAGCCTGGTACTCCGATCTTGAACGACCACCAGAGCCCGCATGAAACAAGAAATTCTATAGTGAGCGTCCAGAAGGCGATCTGTCGTGCCGGGCCCGCGTTTGCGTCCGCATCCGCGAGACTGCCGCGGGTCGCGCCGTGCGCTCCCACCAGGAGTGCGCCGACAAGCGGAATGATCAGCAGAGCCGGAAGGATCCACGCGTTGTAGTGGATGCCGTTGAGGAAATCTGTCATTCGCTAGTCTTACCTGAAGGAGAAGACACTGAGGACTACAATGGCGCCGAGCGCGATGCCCCATGCGTAAACGCCAGTGCTGCCGTTCTGAATTTGCGCGCCGATCCAACCGAATCCTCTTGCGACGGCAGCCGACCCGTTCACAAAGAGGTTGTCGATAATGCCGACGTCCAGGCCACGCCACAACACGTTCTTGGCTGTCGCGAATGCTGGGTGAACAATCCCGGCCTCGTATATCTCGTCAACATAGTACTTTTCGGCGAGAACTTTCTCGAATCCGTGCTCGCCCGGTGATTGATCTTTTGTCACGAGGCTCGCTGGTTTCAAAGCCAGAAATGCAATCGCAATTCCGACGATCGCGATAGCAACCGCGGTGCCGATCAACGCTAACTCAGTGCCGTGAGATGCTTCAACAGCGGTGCCGTTGGTCATCGCGCGAGCAGCGCTGCCCACAACGGGGTTCAACCACCTGTCGAGTCCACCAGAGCGGCCGAGGAAGGAGGCGATCGCCGGCAGGTTCAACCAGCCACCGATCAGGCTGAGCAAGCCGAGGACGACGATCGGTCCGGTCATGGTCCATGGCGCTTCGTGCATCGCGTGTTGCTCTGTCTCCGTAGCGCGACTCGGGCCATGGAACGTGTACAGCATCAGTCGGGTCATGTACACAGCCGTGAGCAGTGCCGCCGCGAGCCCGAATACATAGACGCCGAGTAGCACTGTATGTCCAGAGATGCCTAGCCACGTTGCTCCACTCAGTATCGAGTCATTCGAGTGCTCGAACGCCGCATTCAGAATGGAATCCTTGGAGAAGAAACCCGCGAATGGAGGAACACCTGAAATGGCGAGAGTGGCGATCCACATCATGACCCAGGTGACGGGCATCGCCTTTCGCATACCACCCATGTTGCGCATGTCCTGCGCGTCAGCGTGGTTTCCACTGTGGTGATACGCTGCATGCATCGTGTAGATCACAGAACCAGCACCAAGGAACAGAAGCCCTTTGAAGAACGCGTGCGTGGCGAGGTGAAAGATGCCAGCAGAATACGCTCCAACGCCGACACCGATGAACATGTAGCCCAACTGCGACACAGTCGAATACGCAAGCACCTTTTTGATGTCCCACTGCTTGATGGCGATCGTCGCGGCAAACAGCGCGGTAATCGCGCCAACAACTGCGACCGTGATCGATGCGACCGGCGCCATTGAGAAGAGGAA
>JBDTAW010000104.1:0-18938 GCA_039924445.1 Gemmatimonadaceae bacterium | reverse complement strand
GGAGGAGACGACATCAACCAAGCAAGGAATACTTAAGAATGGCACAGCCCAATCTCGAGCAACTGCTCGAAGCCGGCGTTCACTTCGGCCACCAGACGCGCCGTTGGAACCCGAAGATGCGCAGATTTATTTTCGCCGAGCGCAACGGCATTCACATCATCGATCTTCAGAAGACCCTCCGCCAGCTCGAGTTGGCGCAGAATCTCGTGCGTGAAGTAGTCGCGCGCGGAGATCAGGTCCTCTTCGTTTGCACAAAGCGCCAGCTCGTTCCGATCGTCAAGTCGGAAGCCGAGCGTTGCGGCGCCATGTTCGTGACCGAGCGCTGGCTCGGCGGCCTCCTCACCAACTTTCAGACCGCCAAGAAGCAGCTCCGCAAGCTCAAGGATCTCGAAGCAGGGATCGAGGGTGGCGGAGACTTCGCGAACTACACCAAAAAAGAGCAACTGATGATGACGCGTCAGCGCGACAAGCTTGCCAAGAACCTCTCTGGCATCAAGTCGATGACGCGTATACCGGGACTCATGTACGTGATCGACTCCAAGAAGGAGCGCATCGCTGTCGCAGAGGCTAACAAGCTCGGAATTCCGATCGTCGCCCTCGTCGATACAAACGCAGACCCGGATCTCATCACAGTACCAGTCGCAAGCAATGATGACGCGATCCGCGCGGTGGAGCTGATGACTGCTTCTATCGCAGATGCCATCATCGAAGCTCGTCGTGAAGCGCCTGTTCATACTGACGTCGAAGAGTCCGAGTCGTACACGTACAGCTCTGATCGTGGAGCGGAGCCGGAAGCAGGCGACGAACGCCGTCGCCGCCGGCGCCCACGGCGTCGTCGTGCAAATCAGGAAGCCATCGCGGCCAGGCTCAAGGGAGCTCCGGGCGCCGAGGGCGATGCTGGTGCTGCAGCGGACGATGCCGGCGAGAGCGGAGACGGCGACAGCAGCGCAGGTCCGGCCGCAGAATAACTGCGACCAATCAGCCTCGAACGCCGCCGCGGATTACCTCGGCGGCGTTCGTTTGACAGATACCGATAATTACCTACCGATAATCACCTACCGAAGGTTGAAGATGTTTACTGCTAAAGACGTACAGACCCTCCGCCAGCGGACTGGCGCGGGCATGATGGAATGCAAGAAAGCGCTCGAGGAGATGTCGGGCGACATGGAGAAGGCTGTCGATCACCTCCGGAAGAAGGGAATCGCCAAGGCGGAAAAGCGTACGGGCAAACAGACGAGCGAAGGCCTGATCGCGAGTTACATTCACCACAACGGCAAGGTCGGCGTCATGGTGGAGATCAATTGCGAGACTGACTTTGTTGCGCGCACTGATGACTTCAAGGAGCTCGGCCGCGAAATTGCGCTTCATATTGCAAGTGCCGCCCCGGTGGCTGTTGACAAGGATGGCGTTTCGCAGGAAGTCGTCGAGCGCGAACGCGCTATCTTCGAAGAGCAGGCCAAGGCAAGCGGCAAGCCGGATGCCATCGTCCAGAAGATGGTCGAGGGAAAGGTTGAGTCCTATTACAAGGAAGTCGTGTTGCTATCGCAGCCGTATGTTCGCGAACCGAAGAAGACAATCGGCGATCTTGTAAAGGAAGCGTCCGCCAAGCTGGGCGAGCATATCCAGGTACGCCGCTTCACGCGCTACCAACTCGGAGAGGAGTAAACGCGATTGACCGAACCCAAGTTACGCCGCATTCTGCTCAAACTCTCCGGCGAAGCACTCGCTGGAGAGAAGGGCTTTGGTTTTGATTTCGACGTGATCTCCGGCTATGCCAACGAGATCAAGAATGTGGTTGACGCTGGGGTCGCCGTCGGTCTCGTGATCGGCGGCGGTAACATTGTCCGAGGTGCGCAGATTTCGCGCATGGGCATGGATCGTGTCGCCGCTGATTACATGGGAATGTTGAGCACTGTTGTCAACTCTCTCGCGATGCAGGATGTGCTCGAACGCATTGGTGTCGACACGCGAGTAATGACAGCGATCCGAATGGAAGAGATCGCCGAGCCGTACATACGCCGCCGTGCGCTGCGTCACTTCGAGAAAGGTCGCGCGGTGATCTTTGCAGCCGGGACCGGCAATCCATATTTCTCGACCGACACCGCCGCTGCGCTGCGCGCCATCCAGATGCGCGCCGATGTGATCATCAAGGCCACGAGCGTTGACGGAGTGTATTCGGCCGATCCCAAGCGCGATCCGAATGCCGTACTGTACGAAACAATCTCATACAGCGATGTAATGCAGCGGGAACTCGGCGTAATGGATCAGACCGCCGTGACGCTGTGCAAGGAAAACAGCCTTCCTCTCATAGTACTGAACATCAACCATCCGGGCGCGGTGATGAAAGCCGTTCGCGGTGAACCAGTGGGGACGCGCGTATCATGATGACAATTCCGGAGATTTTGAAGGATTCACGTGCCGCGATGGACAAGGCAATAGAGAACTCCAAGCGCGAATTCAGCTCCATCCGTTCGGGCAAGGCGTCGCCAAACATGCTCGACACTGTTCGTGTTGATGTCTATGGCCAGCAGATGCAGCTCAACCAGGTCGCCAGCGTCAGTTCACCGGATCCGCGCTCTCTCATCGTGACTCCATACGATAAAGGGCAACTCAAGGCGATCGAGAAGGCCATTCGCGAGTCGGATCTGGGACTCGATCCGAGCACTCAAGGTGGCTTGATTCGCGTTCCACTCCCGTCGATGAACGAGCAGCGTCGCAAGGAACTCGTGAAGATCGTTTCCAAGCTGGCCGAGGACGGTCGCATCGGGATTCGACATTCACGCACGGATGGACGTGATAAGCTGAAGAAACTCGACAAGGTTTCTGAGGACGAGGTCAAGGTCGCCGAAAAGGATCTCCAGAAGGCCCACGATGACCACATGGCTCAGCTTGAGTCGCTGTTGAAAGCGAAAGAAGCGGAAATCATGGAAGTCTGACGCAGCACGTGTCAGAACTTTCCAAGCGGATACTTTTTTCGATCATCGCGGCACCAGCCGGGATATTTCTCGTCTATCTCGGCGGTCCGTTCCTCGCGACACTGCTTTCTGCGATTGCCGCCCTCAGTGCGTGGGAATTCTGTCGAATGGCACGTGCAGTGGGTACTGAGCCATTCGATGCAGCAGCTATAGTTGCATCCGCCGCAGTTCCGCTCGTTGTGTACGGTGTGCATCTCAGGTTGCTTGCGCCGACAGTGACACACGGTATAATCGCCGTCCTCGCAGTTATCGCGTTTACTGTATTCCGGCGCGGAGTGGACAGACGTCCGATGGCGGCGGCGGCGACGACGATCATGTGCGTGCTTTACGTGAGCCTCGTGGCTTACGTGCTTGATCTGCGATACAACGACTACGTTGTCTCAGCACTTGGCGGGACCGTTCTCGCAATGTTCCCGATACTTCTTGTCTGGGCTACAGACGTCGGTGCATACATGTTCGGCCGGATGTTCGGATCACTCAAGCTGATGCCCAGCGTGAGCCCCGGAAAGACGGTTCAGGGCGCCCTCGGCGGGCTTGTCCTCGCCGTTCTGATTGCGTGGTTATATGTGAGCTATGTGCTGCATCCCTACGCTCAGCTTTCACTCAGGCCACTCGCGACTATCGCGTTTGCAATTTGCGTGAGTGCGGTGGCGCAGATCGGGGATCTCGCCGAGTCGCTGCTGAAGCGA
Source organism: Gemmatimonadaceae bacterium (assembly GCA_039924445.1). Lineage (GTDB taxonomy): Bacteria > Gemmatimonadota > Gemmatimonadetes > Gemmatimonadales > Gemmatimonadaceae > Fen-1247. The sequence goes on along the minus strand of JBDTAW010000104.1, from coordinate 15,274 downwards.
GAGGCCGGATTCAAGGACAGCTCCACGATCATTCCCGGACATGGCGGAGTGCTGGATCGGTTCGACAGTTTACTGTTTGCACTCCCTGTAGCAGCGCTCTTGTTGCACTCGTTGCTGATCGCGGTGCCGGTGTGAAACCGCAGGGAGTTGCTGTTCTTGGGTCAACTGGATCGATCGGTACGGCCACGCTCAGAGTTATCGCGCGCCATCCCGGACGTTTCAGGATTACGGCGCTTACGGCGTCGTCCAATGCCGCGCTCCTCAGGCAGCAGGCGGCGTCGATCCGGCCAGAGTACCTCGGGATCGCAAATCCGAATGGTGATAGCGATCCTGGTTGGGCCACCGGGACGGATTGCCTGATTGCGGCCGCGACGCGTGCGGATGTGGACATTGTCGTCAACGCAGTCGTCGGCGCTGCTGGACTTCCTGCGACGCTCGCGGCGCTTGAGGCGGGAAAACGTGTTGCGCTGGCAAACAAGGAATCGCTTGTCATGGGCGGTGAGGCAGTCTTGCGAGCCTGCGCGCACGGCCGTGGTGAAATTGTTCCAGTTGATAGCGAGCACAGCGCGATACTGCAGTGCATTGGCAGGAGGACACGTGCCGAGGTGCGTCGCATCATACTTACCGCCTCCGGTGGCCCTTTCCGGGAATGGGACGCAGCGAGGATAGCCAGCGCTACAGTCGAGGACGCGTTGAACCATCCGACGTGGCGTATGGGTCGCAAGATCTCGATCGATAGCGCGACGCTCGCAAACAAGGCACTCGAAGTAATCGAAGCGCACTATCTCTTCGGTCTGCCATATGACCGCATCGATGTCGTGGTGCACCCACAGAGCATCGTGCACTCGTTCGTCGAGTTCATCGATGGCAGCGTGCTGGCGCAGGTGGGCTTTCCTGATATGGAACTTCCGATTCTCTATGCGCTCACGCATCCAGACCGCGTTGACGACGTACCGGCCCGTGTATTCGATCCGTCGAATGCTTCGCCGATGACCTTTGAGCCAGTTGACCCGGAACGGTTTCCATCGTTCGCGTTGGGAGTGGCTGCCGGGATCAAGGATGGCTGTGCACCTGCCGTGTTCAATGCAGCCAACGAAGCGGCGGTCGCCTTATTTCTTTCCGGCAGGATCGAGTTTGGAGATATAGCCCGCGCGATTGCGTCGACGCTCACGGCAATTGATGGCCTACCAAGCAATTCCGTGGCCGATCTATCGGCTGCTGACCTTGCCGCGCGAAACCACGTTGTCGGGTTGTACAGACTGTAGATTTACAGTGGCACGCGGCAAATCAGTCCACGGAAACGGGCGAGAGACTCATCCACATTCCAATGCCACCGAAAACAAAAGCGCACATCGACGATTGTCCGCTTGCGGCAGTCCTGTCCCAACGGCTGATAGAGTCAAGCGAGACGCTCACCAAGCGCTGGCTGGATCGAATTTCCGCGCGGATTTCGCTCGATGCGAGCCTCGTGTTCCCTTCGAAGGACCTGCTGGATCACGTGCCTCTCCTGATTGAGGGAATCGCGGCCTACGTTGCGAATCCCGCAGCCGTGATTTCGTCGGACATGGCAGTTGTGGCCAAGGCGCGGGAGCTTGGCGCACTTCGTCACGCACAGGGCTTCGACCAGTATCAGATCCTCAAGGAGTTCGAAATCCTGGGGGGAATGCTCCTGGGATTCCTCGGTGAAGTTGCAGATGAATCCGACGTTCCTTGTGAGCGGTCGGAACTGATGGGCTGCGCCCAGCGGGTGTACCAAGCTGTTTCGCTCATACTACAGGCAACATCCACGCAGTTTCTGCAACTCGTGACAGACAAAGTTGGCGAACGTGAGGCCCGCCTTCGCGCATTCAACCGGGCGCTGACACACGAGTTCCGCAATCGAATCGGCGCTTCGCTGGGGGCCGCACAGATTCTTGAGCTGTCCGGTCTCCCGGACGGAAAGCGTGAAGAACTCGCGGCGATCATCGTTCGCAACGTGCGAGGTATGCGCGGTGTGCTGGATAACCTTTTGGAGCTGTCCAGGGTCGATGCAGATTCTCGGCAACAGCGTCATGTACGCCTGCCCCAGGCAGCGGCGGAAGTGCGCAGGGAACTACGGGACATGGCGCAGGTTGACGGAGTTACACTGCGGTTGACCGATCTACCGGACGTAGAAGTTGCCGCGGCCGCGGTAGAACTGTGTCTCACAAACCTTGTCTCGAATGCGATCAAGTATCGCAACCCCTCAACTGACAACCCCTGGGTCGAGATTCGGGGGCGTCTCGAAGCACCGACCGGCGAAGATAGTCAGATCGTTGTCGAAGTGGCCGATAACGGCATCGGCGTGCCCGTCGATCAGCGCGCACAGCTGTTCGAGCGGTTCTTCCGCGCCGATAACGGTTCATCCGAGATTGATGGCACAGGCTTGGGGCTCAGCATCGTGCGCGACGCTGTCGCTCAGCTGGGTGGCCACATCTGGGCGGACTTCCCAGAAGTCGGATCAGTATTTGCCTTTTCGCTCCCCTGTCGGCGGGACGTCGACGCCGCAAGCGGAGAGCCTCGTGGCGAGCCGTCTCCCGGCTAGATTACAGCTGTACTGAAATCGTCGGTGCCCCATTGCCGGTCGTGCGCCAAACCCCCCATCCCAATTCATGCTAGTCTGGCTCGCCCCCGTATTTGTGCTCGGCCTCGTCGTGTTTGTACATGAGTTTGGACACTTCCTGGCCGCAAAAGCATTCGGCGTTTATGCGCCACGGTTCTCGATAGGTTTCGGGCCGGCGATCGCGAAGAAGCGGATCGGTGAAACCGAATACCGGATCGGGATACTGCCGATAGGTGGCTATGTTCGGATGGCGTCGCGACTCGACGAGACTGGAGCGGCCCTCGAGGGCGGCGGTGAGCTTCAACCGGAAGGGGAGAACCTCGATCCAAACCAGTTAGTCCCGTTCGGATCCAAGCCGGTCCCGGAAAATCGCTGGTTCGAGTCCAAATCGCTGACGGCGAGGCTGATCATCATGCTTGCCGGCGTGACCATGAACGTCCTTCTTGGCTTGGTCATAAACGTAAGCCTTGTAAAGATTTACGAGCGCGCTCCGACAACTCGCTTGAACGATGTCGTAGCCGGTAAGCCGGCGGCTGCAGGCGGCCTCCAGAAGGGTGACAGCATCGTCTCCGTGAATGGTGCGCCGGTTGCCGCCTGGGACGACTTCGTCGCTGTGATCAAGAACTCGAGCGGACGGGCGGTTTCGGTCGGGGTGCTTCGAGCCAGTACTCCAATGAGCGTGAGCGTCACTCCAGTCGCGGACACTGTCACCGATCCGAACACCGGTTTGACATCCCAGGAAGGCCGGATAGGCATCGCTGCTGGGCAGAGCGCGACTACCGTCGGAATAGGGCGCGCGATCGTCGACGGGAGCAAAGCGACGGTCGACATGGCCACCCTCGTATTCACATCGTTGCGGCGGATAGTTACTCGTAAAACATCGGTAACTGAGCTCGGCGGTCCCATTCTGATCGCAACGACATCGGTTCAGGCGGCACGTCAAGGCGGCTCCGTGCTCTTCTACCTGATCTCGCTGCTCAGCGTCAACCTTGCGGTTTTCAACCTGCTGCCGGTCCCGATTCTGGACGGTGGTCAGATCGTGGTGCAGGTTGTAGAGGCGGTACGCGGTCAGCCGCTGAGCGACCGGGCCCGCGAGAACGTGGCGCGAATCGGCCTCGCGCTGATCCTGACGTTATTCGTAATGGTGACGTTCAACGACATCAAACGCTTGATTGTCGGCGCCGTGTCCGGACACGCGAGCTAGAATGGCCCGACGGATGCGGGCCTTGAGCCGGATAGCGGATCCGGAGGATTCAGGTTGGAACCCGGGGTACCGGACCGGCTCCGGATGGCTTAGTTTTAAAGGCTTACCAAGAATTAGATGACCCGACGCGCAGATAGCGCGACACGCACACTCTGTTACATGGCTTTCGACAAGACTCCGACAATCGAGAAGTACCGCGCGAGTGAGACCGACACCGGCTCCTCCCGCGTCCAGGTGGCCGTCCTCACGGACCGCATCAATTACCTGAACGAACATTTCAAGACGCACAAGAAAGACCATCACAGCCGCCGCGGCTTGCTGAAGATGGTCGGTCGGCGTCGCCGCCTCCTCGATTACATGAAGCGGACAGAAGTTGAGGGGTATCGCCAGCTCATCGCCGAGCTTGGCCTCCGTTATTAACACGAAAGTTGAACGGGTAAACGCGCGTCGTGAGGATGACATCTACGTCATCCGTCATGCGCGCGTTTCGTGTTCCAGAGAGAAAATCTGAGAAATGATGAAACGTATTGAAAGGCAGTTCGCCGGCAGGACCCTGAGCATCGAAACGGGCCGCATGGCAAAACAGGCAGCGGGCTCCGCGCTTGTACAGTTTGGTGACACGATGGTTCTAGTCGCAGTCACTGTCAGCGACAACGAGAGCTCGCTCCCGTTCTTCCCGCTCACGGTCGAGTATCGTGACAAGGCATACGCCGCCGGCAAGATCCCCGGTGGCTTCATCAAGCGCGAGGGACGCCCGCACGACAGCGAAATCCTCTCTGCGCGAGTTATCGACCGGTCCATCCGACCGCTGTTCCCCGAGGGATTCAAGAACGAGACGCAAGTCTTCGTTTCCGTCATCTCTGCGGATCAGGAGAATGATGCAGATGTGCTCGCGCTCGTCGCGACGTCGTTTGCCCTGAACGCATCGAAGATTCCGTTCCTCGGTCCGATCGCCGCGGTGCGTGTTGGACGCGTGCAGGGCAAGTGGGTACTCAACCCGACCTTCCTGCAACTGCAGCACAGCGAAATGGACATCGTCGTAGCTGGCTCCGATGAGTCGATCGTCATGGTCGAAGGCGGCGCACTCGAAGTTGGTGAAGACGACATTCTCGACGCGATCACAATCGGCCACAAGGGCATCAAGGAACTCGTCGCGATGCAGGAAGAGCTGCTCGAGGGAGTTCGCCAGCCCAAGATGGAGTGGAACAAGCCGGAACTGCCCGCCGGACTATCCGCTGCGGTCAACAAGTTGGCCGAGGGCAAGATCGCTGCGGCAATCAATCAGGCCGACAAGCACACCCGTATCGAAGCCGTAGAAGCGGTCAAGAAAGCGGCGGTTGCCGATTTGCTTGGCGACTTCCCCGACAATCCCAAGGACATTGCTCACCTGGTTGGCGATCTCGAATACAAAGCACTTCGCACACAGGTACTCGATACCAAACATCGTGTTGATGGACGCACGACGACGGAAGTTCGGCAGATAACAATCGACACAACGGTTCTCCCGCGCGCACACGGTTCAGCGCTGTTCACGCGCGGCCAGACGCAAGCTCTCGTGTCGGTGACGCTTGGAACCGCGAATGACGTGCAGCGTCTCGATTCCATCGATGACGCTGGTGAGTCGACAAAGTCGTTCATGCTGCACTACAATTTCCCACCGTTCTCGACTGGCGAGGTTCGCCCGATCCGTGGCACCAGCCGTCGTGAAATCGGACATGGTAATCTGGCCGAGCGCGCAGTCCAGGCAGTTCTGCCACCGTTCGACGAATTTCCCTACACGATCAGAATTGTTTCCGACGTTCTCGAGTCGAATGGTTCGTCGTCGATGGCAACGATCTGCGGCGGTTCGCTGGCTCTGTTCGACGCGGGGGTCCCCATCCGTTCACCAGTCGCCGGCGTTGCGATGGGTCTCATCAAGGATGGAAAGCGTTACGCGATCCTGACCGACATCCTCGGTACCGAGGATCACCTCGGCGACATGGATTTCAAGGTCGCGGGAACGGAGAAGGGAATCACGTCGATCCAGATGGACATCAAGATCCAGGGACTCGATCTCAAGATCATGAAGGAAGCGATGGCACAGGCGCGCGTCGGCCGGATGCACATACTCGGCGAGATGAACAAGGCGCTTCCCAACGTACGCCCGGATCTGTCGAAGTACGCGCCGCGCATTGTGACCGTCACGATCAATCCGGAGAAGATCGGTGAGTTGATCGGCCCCAAGGGCAAGACGATTCGCGGAATTCAGGAAGAGACTGGCGCCGAGATCAGCGTTGACGACAGCGGACTGGTTACGATCGCCGCGGTTGGCGGCGAGGCGATGGAACGCGCACGGCAGATGGTGCAGGCGATTACCGCCGAACCCGAGATCGGCGCGACATACGAAGGTACGGTCAAGAGTACGACCGCTTTCGGAGCTTTCGTCGAGATCATGCCAGGCACCGAAGGACTCGTTCACATCTCCGAGCTCAAGCACGGCCGCACCGAGAAGACGGAAGACGTCGTCAAGAAGGGTGACCGCGTGCGAGTCAAAGTTCTTGATCGTGACGAGCGCGGCCGTCTGCGGCTATCGATGAAGGCGCTGGAAACCGCGCCGGAAGGTGCATCGTCCAACGACGCATCATCTCACTCCGACGGCTCATCAACGAGTTCTGGCGACGAGCATCAGGATGGCGGCGAGCGGAGTGAGCGGCCGCGTCGGCCACGCAGCGGCGGGCGTGGGCGCAGGGATTAGTGTAATCGGGGCGGCCGTCCAGCGGACCGTTCTCCCTAATGGACTGACCGTACTCTCGGACAATGTTCCGGGAGTGCGGTCTGTTGCCTTTGGGGCGTGGGTCCGTGCGGCGACCCTCCATGAGAAGCGAGACAAGATGGGAGTCTCGCACATGCTGGAGCACATGGTCTTCAAGGGAACGGAGAACCGCAGCTCCAAGGAAATCAGTCTTGCGCTGGAGACGCTGGGTGGCTCGCTCGACGCCTATACGGCACGCGAGCATACTTCGTATCAGGCACGTGTGCTGGACGAACACCTGCACACCGCAGCCGACGTCATCGGGGACCTGATTTTCCGCCCGACGTTACGCCAGGCCGATCTGAAGCTGGAACGGAAAGTTGTGCTGGAAGAGATCGCTATGGTCGACGACACCCCGGACGATCTTGTATTCGAAGTTCACAACGAGCGCCTGTTCGGCGACAACGGATACGGCTACCGCATTCTCGGCACTCGTGATACCGTCTCGTCGTTCACCACTGACGATCTCCGGGCGCTGCATTCTGCTGCTTACAGGCCGCAGAATATCGTTGTGGCAGCGGCGGGTTCTGTAGATCACGATGAGTTGCTATCCATACTCGGCGAAACGGGCTGGACAGACATCCCCGGCGCGCCCGGGGGTGGCTTCGCCGGTCCAGAGGTGGCCTTTGAAGCGCCTTCGTACACTCACGTCGAGCGCCCGGGCGCGCAGACTCAGCTTGTTTTCGGGAGCGCCGCGCCTGCCCATAATGACCCCGAGCGATACGCGTTCTGCCTTGTGAGCATGCTGCTGGGTGGGGGGATGAGTTCCCGGTTATTCCAGCACGTTCGCGAAGAGTTGGGGCTCGCGTACGCAGTCCATACATTTTCGTCGTTCTATTCGCGCGCGGGCATGCATGGAGTGTATGTTGGAACATCGCCAGACTCTGCCAACGAGGCAGCTGGTGCAGTAGTCGCGGAGTTGGCGCGGATCGCGGACCAGGGGATTCCCGCGGACGAGCTGGCGGCTGGCAAACAACAGTTGAAGGGTCAGATTACACTCTCTCTCGAGACGCCGGGTGCGAGGATGTATCGCGCTGCCGGCCTCGAGCTCTATGGCGAGCCTTTTCGCTCACTGGACGAGATGCTTTCGCTGGTGGATGAAATCGACGAACCGATGGTTTCGGAAGTTTGTGCGGCGTGTTTCGCGCCATCCAGGCAGACGGTCGTCAGCCTTGGACCTGCACCTCTAACAATTCTGTAGATACGGCCATGAAGATCGGAGTTCCGAAGGAAATCAAGACGAATGAGAACCGCGTCGCGCTGGTACCTGCTGGCGCTGAAGCCCTGGTTGCCGCCGGGCATTCTGTAATGATCGAGAAGGGCGCGGGAGAGGGAAGCGGATTCTCGGATGCGAACTATACGGCCGTCGGAGCGACTATCGGTTCCGATGCCGACATGGTCTGGCGCGAAGCCGAAATGATCATGAAGGTCAAGGAGCCAATCACGGTCGAGTGGCCGCGACTCAAAAAGGGCCAGGTGGTCTTCACCTATTTCCACTTTGCCGCTGACCAGACGCTCACGAAGGCGCATCAGGACAGCGGAGCGATCTGCATCGCGTACGAGACGGTCGAACTCCCCAATCGCGAGTTGCCGCTCCTGACGCCAATGTCTGAGGTCGCTGGTCGGATGGCCGTCCAGGAAGCTGCCAAGTACCTCGAGAAGTTGTACGGTGGTCGCGGAATGCTTCTGGGCGGAGTTCCCGGCGTTGCCCCAGCCAACGTAGTCGTCATCGGCGGCGGCGTGGTTGGCGTTAACGCCGCCAAGATGGCCGCCGGACTCGGCGCCAAGGTAACAGTGCTCGACGTGTCGCTGGAGCGTCTACGGTACCTCTCCGACGTTATGCCGGCCAACGTGACGTTCATTTACTCGAACAGACACAACATCCTAGAGCAGATCCAGTCCGCAGACGTCGTTGTCGGCGGGGTGCTGATTCCTGGAGCCAAGGCCCCAAAGCTGGTCCGCCGCGAGGACCTGAAGACGATGCAGCCTGGTTCTGTGATCGTGGATGTCGCGATCGATCAAGGCGGCTGTTTCGAGACAAGCCACGCCACAACGCACGAGAATCCAACGTATGTCGTGGATGGCGTAATCCATTACGCAGTCGCGAACATGCCCGGCGGCGTGCCGCGCACTTCCACGTTGGCGTTGACCAATGCTACCTTGCCTTACGCTCTCCTTCTGGCGAACAAAGGCTGGAAGCAGGCGCTGCGGGACAACGCCGCGTTGCGAAAGGGCCTTAATATCGTCGAGGGCAAGGTCACCTATCCTGGTGTGGCCGAAGCTTTCGGAATGCCGCTATCCGATCCGGACTCGTTCATCAGCTAGTTCGGCACCTCCCTCGTAACTTGCAGGAAGCACGCATGCGCTGGCCGTTTTTTAAAGGTGGATCACTGTTCCCGGCGACCGGGATCGCCGTTGACCTGGGCACCGCGAACACGCTCGTCTACGTCAAGGGCGAGGGTATCGTTCTCAACGAGCCGTCAGTCGTCGCCCTCGACCGCGAGACGCGGAAGATCAAGGGGGTGGGGCTCGAGGCCAAGCGGATGCTGGGGCGCACACCCGAAAACGTGATCGCCGTTCGTCCGATGAAGGATGGCGTCATCGCGGACTTTGACGTGACCGAGAAGATGCTGCGCTATTTCCTGGCGCTCATCATTGAGAACCATGTGTTCCGGGTCAAGCCCCGGGTAATCGTCTGCGTGCCCTCCGGGATCACAGAGGTGGAAAAGCGCGCCGTCCGCGACTCCGCCCTGGGTGCCGGCGCCAAGGAAGTGATGATGGTCGCCGAGCCCATGGCTGCTGCCATCGGCGTTGGCCTCCCGGTAGACACGCCTACGGGCAACATGGTGATCGACATCGGTGGCGGAACTACGGAAATTGCCGTAATTGCGCTCTCCGGGATTGTTAGCGATACGTCCATCCGGACCGGCGGGGATGAACTGGATCAGGCGATTCTCCAGTTCATGCGCAAGAACCATAGTCTGCTCATCGGCGAGGCAACCGCGGAGCAGGTCAAGATTCAGATCGGATCCGCCCACCCGGTTGGCGACGAACGCGAGATGGATGTGAAGGGGCGCGACCTCGTTTCGGGAATTCCCAAGACGGTGCGCGTGCATTCCTCGGAGATTCGCGAGGCTGTTCAGGAACCAATCCAGCAGATCGTCGATGCGGTGCGGCGCGCGCTGGAAATCACGCCACCTGAACTTGCAGCTGACATAGTTGATCGTGGCATCGTGATGACGGGCGGTGGCGCCCTGATTCGCGGACTTGATGTACTGCTGGCACTGGAGACCGGCCTTTCAATTCATGTCGACGAGGATCTGCTCACATGTGTCGTTCGCGGCACCGGTCGGATACTCGATGACGAAGAAAAGTACTGGTCGGTTCTCTCCCCCTGAGGTAGCGGGTGGCACGACTCGGAAACTCGAATAACCGGCTCGATGGGACCGTGCTCATTGTGTGCGCGGTTTTGTCGATTATCGCACTCGTGCTGCCGACGCAGGTGCGTCAGCCAATTGCGAGCGGTCTGAGGAGGAGCATACTCGCTCCATTCCTGTCGCTTCAAAAACGCGCAGAAGGTAGTCGGCGAGCGCTCGAAGGCCACGATGCGATAATCGAGCAGCGCGACTCGGTGTCCGTCCGCGCGATGTCGGTTCCGGCGCTTGCCGCTGAAAATACGCGCCTCCGCGACCTGCTGGGCCTCGGAAGCCGGCTGAAATGGGGGTTTGTTCCAGCCGAGGCACTCCATGGCCGCGGCTCCCAGGACGAATTCGGAGTCACGCTGAGCGCTGGTTCGCGAGCTGGTGTCGTGAAACTCAGCCCGGTGGTCGCGCCGGAAGGTCTAGTGGGTGTGGTAGACAACGTCGATCCGTCCATCAGTCACGCAATGGTGTGGACTCATCCTGACTTCCGCGTCAGCGCGATGTCGGAGGACGCATCTGCTTTCGGAATAGTGCAGGCGCATCTCGAATCCGGTCCCGGTCGATATCTTCTTGAGATGCGTGGAGTTCCATTCCGCACTTCGATCCGCCGGGGCACATTGATCGTTAGTTCAGGGCTTGGCGGCGTTTATCCACGCGGGATTCCGATCGGTCGGGTGCTCGGCGAAACGAAGACTGCCGAGTCGTGGGCGCGCACGTATCTCATCCGTCCCGCGGTTTTTCCTGCCGACGTGTACGCTGTCATGATTCTTCGGCCTGACCGCGCAAGCGCGGGGGTGGACAACGTCTGGGCGGTTGGCGCGATCTCGGATTCGTCAGTACGCAAGATAGTAGTCGCCGGTGATTCTCTCGCGCGTTCCGCGGCACTCGCCGAGGCGATGGCACGTCAGGCAGCGCAGGATTCTGTAACGCGCGACAGCCTTCGCAAGGCAGGAGTTCCGGAATCATCGATAGTCCCGCCTGTTGTGCCAGCGCCACCGGTACGGCGTCCCGCGGTTCGGCAAGACACGACGCGCGTGGACACAACTCATAACGCAGCGGTAAAGCGCGCGCTACCATCGCGCGACAGTGCCGGAGTTTCGCACACACCATGACGAGACTCGCATGACTCTTTCCGGGACGGTTCGCGCGGTCATCACGTTCGCGGTGCTGGTGCTGTTGCACTTTACACTTCGGCCGCTGCTTGGCTGGCGAGCACCGATCGATTTCCTGCTGCTTGCGGTGCTTACCGCGGCAGTCCGTGTGAGGCCGGCCGGTGCAGCTGCGATCGGGTTCATCGTCGGAATTGTAGCGGATTCGCTGGCGCCCGATTCACTTGGAGCTGGCGCGCTTGCGATGCTGCTCGTTGCGTACCTCGCTTCGTGGCTCAAGGCTGTCTTCTTTGCGGACAGCCTACCGCTCAATGCCATGTTCTTCTTTGCCGGAAAGTGGCTGTTCGATATCATCTATTTCATCGCTGAACGTCATCTGTCGGGCATCAGTCTCGTTCAACAACTATTCCTCTGGTCTCCGCTCTCAGCAGCGGCAACGGCCATTGCAGGCATTCTTGTGTTGCTCGTCATGCGTCCTTTGTTCGAGCCTTCGTCCGCGTGAGCGTTCACCCGAACGATATTGCGCGCCGGTCGCGCCTCGCGAGTCTTGCGCTTGGCGCGTTGATTCTCTCGCTGATGGTTGCGTTCTTCAACGCACAGGTGCTGCAGCATGATCGATACAAGTTGCAGTCCCAGGAGAACCGGCTGCGCGCGCTGCCATTGCCGGCACCGCGCGGAATCATCTACGACAGATACGGAAACATCATCGCAGAGAACCTGCCAGGATACTCCGTGTCCCTGGCACCGGTAAACGTCGACTCGCTCAAGTCGTCGCTTACACACCTTGCGAGCGTCATCGCGCTTACTCCTGATCAGATCAATGCAGCGATCCGGCGATTCCGTCGCGATCCCAACCGGCCGACCCTGATCATGTCGGACGCGTCGATGAGTGTCGTTTCCGTACTGGAAGAACATCGGATCAATTTTCCACGATTGATAATCCAGTCTGTTCCGAAGCGCTTTTACCCGGACGGACCCGCCGTTGCGTCCTTTGTCGGATACACGGGTGAAATCACGGACGCCGACCTGAATTCGCCGGCGTATGACGGATACAAACCCGGCCAGCTCATAGGAAAGGGTGGTATCGAGAAGCAGTACGAGAAATTGCTTCGCGGTACCGAAGGCGTTCGCTACGATGAAGTCGATGCACGCGGGCGCCAGGTCCGTCAGGCGACACCGAGGCTCGATCTCAATCCCGAACCAGCACCGCCACTGTACACGAATATTGATCTGGACTTGCAGCGTTACGTCGCCGGTGTGTTCGGCGATTCACTGGTCGGCGGCGCCATAGCCATCGATCCCCGAGACGGAGGCGTACTCGCGTTGTACAGTGCGCCAAGCTATGACGTCAATAAGTTCACCGGCGGTATTCCGGCTGACTACTGGAAGAGTTTGCTCTCCGACGAACGCAGACCGCTGGTGAACAAGGTTACGCAAGGTCGCTATCCCCCGGGCTCGACGTTCAAACTCGCGACAGCCGTCACAGGACTCGAGGATGGCGTCGTTACGATGGATGAGCACATGCCGGTTCCGTGCACCGGTGGATTTCAGTTTGGCAATCGGTATTTCAAGTGCTGGGACAAGAAGGGACACGGCTCGATCTCGCTCGGTCGCGCAATCGAGGTGTCGTGTGATGTCTACTTCTATCAACTGGGCCTCAAGATCGGTCTGGCACGGATGATTGCCGGCGGCATTTCGCTCGGCCTCCGGGACAAGACTGGAATCGACCTGCCGGACGAGAAGCGTGCATTGTGGCCGTACGCCGTCGACTATTACAACAAGACCTACGGTGCCCGAGGATGGAGTAACGCGGTCACATTGAATCTGTCGATTGGCCAAGGTGAAAATTCGCAGACCGTTGTGAACATGGCGAAGTTCTATGCCGCGCTGGCGACGGATGGTAACGCTCCGACGCCGGAAATCGTGAAGCGCGCACCCGTAAAGACGAAGATCTTCAAGCTCTCGCAGGATCAGATGGATGGTCTGCGCACCGCGCTCGCCGGCGTCATCGGCCAGGGAACAGCGCAGTCGGCGCGAATTCAGGGGATAATGCTGGCAGGTAAGACTGGCACCGCACAGACCGGGCACTACGTGAACGGTGTCGAGCAGAACCACGCGTGGTTCGTAGGTTTTGCTCCAGCCGATAAGCCGACGATCGTGGTCGCCGTCATGCTCGAGTTCGGTGGCCACGGAGGTCGCGCGGCGCATGTTGCGTCATCAATCATATCGCACTATCTGAAGGTCTCACCGGTAACCGCTGTGCAGTCGGAGGGCTGATGTTTCGTAAGACGCTCGCGGATTACCCGCTCGCTGTTACGGCGATTGCTCTTTCGCTTTTCGGCGTTGCTATCGTCTATTCCGCTGGTCAGACAGACGTCCCGACTTATGTAGCTCCGCTCTGGAAGACGCAATTGATGTGGCTTTCGCTAGGCGTGCTCTGCGCGTGGGCGATTGGCAACTCGTCAGTGCGGCTCATTGAATGGGCAACGTGGCCGGCGTATCTGCTGACGCTCGTCACTCTGGCGTCGCTGTTGGTACTCGGCGCAGGCACCGGTGCGAAAGGACACATGCGCAGCTGGCTCGCGATTGGTGGCCATCGACTCGGTCAACCGGCGGAAGTCGCGAAAATAGTTGTCGTGCTGATGTTGGCGAAAGTGTTGGCGGAGCGACGTGAGGCGCCCAAGTCGCTACTTGAGTTGTGGAAACCTGGGCTGGTCGTCGGAATTCCCTTCGCCATGATCATGTTGCAGCCAGATCTGGGATCCGCGATTGTCTTCGTCGGGATATTCTTTGGAATGCTGTTCTGGTCTGGCGTGCCGTGGCCGCTCCTCGTGCTTCTCGCGAGCCCCGTTGTCAGCCTTGTTCTTTCGTTCAGCACGGGGCTGTGGGGCGCATGGTTCCTGGTGCTGATCGCGCTTGTTCTCTGGTACAAGCCATACCTGCTCGAAGGCATCGTGCTGGTAGTAGCGAACGTTGCTACGGGGGTCATCGCGCCCATTCTCTGGGAAAAGCTTGCGCCGTATCAACAGAACCGGCTGAAGGTTTTCCTTGACCCATCTGCCGACCCGCGTGCATCCGGCTACCACGTCTTGCAATCGAAGATCGCTATCGGATCCGGCGGCTTGTTCGGCAACGGTTTCACGCTCGGCACCCAGAAGCGAAGTGGTTTCCTGCCTGAGCAACACACCGACTTCATCTTCGCGGTGGTTGGAGAGGAGCTCGGGTTCATCGGGGTCGCGCTCGCGCTTACGCTCTTCCTCGCACTGTTGTTGCGCGCAACGCGCATTGCATCGCGTGCGAACGATCCGTTCGGGAGTCTTGCAGCATTTGGCCTGATGTCGTGCTGGCTCGTTCACGTCGTCGTGAACATCGGAATGACGCTCAACCTCATGCCGATTACCGGGATTCCGTTGCCGTTCTTCAGCTACGGCGGATCATTCATGCTTGCAAGCTGGCTGGGCGTCGGAATCCTTTTGCGTATCTCCGGAGAGGGTAGGGGTCAGGCCGGGGCGCTACTCTAGCGAAGGGAAGCTTGCTACATTCGTCTCGCGCATGATCGCGTATACAGCGTCGAATACAGTCTCGACATTGGGCTTGGACCAGTAATCTCCGTCGCGGCCGTACGCAGCGCGGTGTGGTTCTGCGGTCAAGGTGCGAGGAGTCGCGTCGAGCCAGTAGAACCCTCCCTGACGCTCCAGTACTTCCTGCATCATGAATGCGGTTGCACCGCCCGGAACGTCCTCGTCCAGGAAGAGAATCTTGTTCGTCTTTTTCAACGATTCGATAATCGTGCTGTTACGGTCGAACGGAAGTAGAGTCTGAACGTCGATCACCTCGACATCCACGCCGGCATTTTCTTGCAATAGTGCGGCGGCATCGAGCGCGATCTTGCAGCACGCTCCGTACGTGACGACGGTCACATCATTGCCCGAGCGGATTATCTCCGGAACGCCGAGCGGAAGGGTAAACGTGCCGATGTTCGACGGAAGTTTCTCCTTGATTCGGTAGCCGTTCAGTACCTCGACGACAATCGCCGGATCGTCGCTCTTCAACAGAGTGTTGTAGAACCCTGCCGCCCGCGTCATGTCGCGCGGCACGCAGATGTACATCCCGCGGAGAGAACTGAGCATCATCGCCATTGGCGAGCCGGAGTGCCATATCCCGACC
>JBDTAW010000103.1:0-23378 GCA_039924445.1 Gemmatimonadaceae bacterium | reverse complement strand
CCCGTAATTCCAAGCATGATCACTATCGCGATCAGCGAGAAGGCGATACGTCCAATTGCGATGGTAAGTGGATCCGCAGACGACAGCCGTGTGAGCGGTCCGGCGACCGAAATGCCGAGGACTGACGCACCAAGAACCCAGGCTGGTGCTATCCGTGGTGGGGTCGGGGTTGGGCGGGCGCTGTCAGACGCGAGTCGGGCCATCCGCCAAGATAACAGCGAAAGGCCCGACTCTGGTGCGCATTATCCGCTACGGACGATCAGGGAAGATTCAGCCAGTCGTCAGCGCTGTCCGTGGTGTCAAACAGGTAGCGATCGAACCAGGCCATATCCTCGTCGACTTTGCGTCGTTGATGGACGTACTTGCTCGGGCTGTGCGCTGCGCCGGGAAAGTTTACAAAGCGAACCGGGGCCTTGCCGATCTGCTGGAGCGTTCTGAAGTACGTCCAACCCTGCCCGGGCGGCACCTGTCTATCGTTTGTGCCCTGATAGATGATGGTCGGCGTGCGAACCTTGTCGAATCTGAATACGGGCGATTTCCGCACGTAAAGCTCGGGGTCATCCCAAGGGCTCGAGCCGAAGTAATAGTTGTCGTACGATGCACCAAAGCTTACAACACCCCAGTCGCTGAACCATTCGACATCACCGGACGCCGCGGACGCGGCCTTGAGACGTGGGTCGATCGTGGTCAGTTGGGTTGTAAGGATCGCGCCGTAGCTGTGGCCGAGTGAACCAAGTTTTGCTGTGTCCGCGAGTCCGCGCGAGACAACGTAATCGATGCCTCGCTCGAGATCGGGCGTTTCGAGGTCGTATATGTTGCCGCAGCAGATCGATTCGACCCATTGCAGTCCGTACCGACTACTGCCGTGATAATTGATCTGGAGTGTGAACGCGCCCTTCTGATTCAGAAGAAGCTTCGGATACGACCATATCTGTTTCCATTCATCAAGGTCTGCGAGCGCGGGACCTCCGTGAATGGTGAGGATCAAGGGATAGCGCTTGCCAGCGGTGTACTGCAACGGATATGTGAGCAGACCCTCGACGGTTTCATCCCTGGCGCCTTTCCAGTGCACGACCTCGACTGCGGGCTGTGGTTTACCGACGAGTGATGGATTGAGTTGCGTGATCTGCACATCCTGTGTGACCTGCGACTGATTCAGCATCGCCCCAAAGAGTTGCGGCGGTACGTTGGCGCGCGTATATCGATACACAAATGCGTGCGCATCTGCGGACACATCGAAGTCAAAGCTGTTCGCAACGTGCACACCGCTGATATCGACTCTCGTCCAGGTCAATTGTCCCGCACTCGAGTGTTTGACGAATCTCGCCGGCTTCACGAATACCCCGTTGGCAAGATTCGCCATGACACCATCCGGCGTTGGCCTCATGTTTCCGGCTACTGCGCGACTCCATGTGCGATCCACAGGAAAGGTCGTTCCTGAAGCAAGATCGTAGTAATCGAGAAGTGCTATCGTCGCTGTGCGATACCGCGGACTGGTCGTTGTATCGTTGACGAAGTAGAAACCGGCGCCATCGCTCGCCCAGGCAAAATTGTATGGTATCGTCCGCTTTCCGTCGTATATGATGCGGCTGCTCCCTGTCTCGAGATTAGTGAGGCGAGTTATCGAAGGAATCTTCTGGTCGTACCCTTCGGAGAGCGAACGCTGGTGCACCGTAACCACGGTGTTACCGTCCGGAGACAGCGCGAAGTCCTGAATCCAGTCGGTGTTCTCGGTGAGTCGGCGTGTAATGTGGGAGTCAAGATCAACTGAGAACAGGCGATTCGGGGGCTCGTGGAGCGAATCATCCACAACTCGAGAATCATCCTTGCGATCGCGCATCAGGCGTCCGTACGCAGATGGCTCTTCCTCGGCAAGGTACACTATGACGCTCGGCGTTTTCCACGCGAAATCGTCCATGTCACCTTCAACTCTTGTTACGAGTGACGGTCTGCCACCCCGGGGATCGACGCTCCAGATCTGCGTGGACGCAGCATGGACATTTGCAGCAGAGTCTCCGGGCAGTGGCAGTGAAGCAAGGAATGCGATGCGCGTTCCGTCGGGCGACCAATGCGGGCTGGAGACGGTGTGATCCCCCTCAGTCAACTGCACCGACGCTCCGCCGCGAGTTGGAGTGACGTAGAGATTTGACGTCGTGCGGTCTTTAGTCTTGTCCATGGCCGTTCGAACCCAGACGACGCTCTGTCCGTCAGGCGATATCCGGAACGATCGGGCATCCTGCGACAGCAGCAGATCATCCACGGTCCATGCTGATGAATTCGCAGATGCCTTCTGGTTCGGGTTCGTCGACTCGGTACTCTGAGCCACGAGCGCGAATGGACAAAGAATCAGGCTCACGATCGCGGCACATCGCGCTGCTCTTTGGAACTGCATCATCACAAAGTCTCCTGAATTCATCATGCCATTGCCACGGTATCGATTCCTGGATGTACCGGGCTCCGATTAAAAACGCGGGGCATGGCATTCCGGCCATGCCCCGCGCTGGTCGTGCCACATCAGGTTAGTAACCCGGATTCTGCGTCAGGCCAGGTGCAGTATCGCGTTCACGCTGGGGGATCGGCAGCAAAGTCTGGCTCGTCGAAATCCCGAGCAGCGATGCAGCGATGCCTCTCCGCACAATATCTGGCCACCTGTCGCCCTCGAATGCGAGCTCAAGGCGACGTTCCTTGTAAATCGAAGCGAGCACGTCCGCCTGCGTCCGACCGGTCCGTGCATCTGGTGCAAGTCCTGCACGAACTCGCGTGCGGTTGTATTCGTCAACCGCTTCGGGGAGACGGTTCAATTGCGCCAGTGCTTCGGCGCGCGTAAGAATCACCTCGGCGAATCGGATTGCGTGCACATGCTCCGCGCCGGTCGATGTACGGTACTTGGCTGCATAGACTCTGCTACCGTCGATACCGATGGAATACCGACCGCGTACATCGGACGGATTGTATGCATTCTTGTCGCCATTGGAAGCGGGATCGAATGCGGCGATTGCTCCTGAGTCGGCTGCGACCTCGTAGCGACCGCCAAGGTTCTTGGTGAGATAGTAGTACCCGATCTCGTTGTATTGCGCCGGTGTAAAAAGCACACGGAATATATCTTCCGAAGTGGCGTTCCCGGTTGCGCTGAACAAATCGGCGAAGTTGGGGGCCAGTGAGTAACCCATGCCTTCCACCGCTCTAGCCGCCGCCTCTGCGCCAGCCCAGTCTTGCATGTACAGCCGTACACGAGCATCCAGTGCGAAGGCCGCGCCAACCGATGCTTCGTTTGTCTGATCGGTATTCGTCATCATCGTCTCGGCGTTGCCGAGGTCCGACAATATCTGGCTGTATACATTCGCCGTGCTGGATCGCGTAATGCCGGCGGCCTCCTGAGCGTTGGCGACCGGCTGAAGCCTCAGCGGAACGTCGCCCCACATACGCACGAGATTGTGATAATCAAGTGCCCGCAGGAAGTACGCCTCGCCAAGGACTTCATTCTTGTCGTCACTCGTCATGGTCGCAATGGTCGGCACTTTCGTGATGATCTCGTTGGTCCGATTGATATCATCATAGATCGACGCCCACATCGCACTCACCTCGCTATTGTCAGCAGCGAGTTGGTGATTGTCCGCATCGGCGTAGCTGGTGTACGTTCCCGAATGTCGAGCGTTATCGGAGAGAACTTCCGAAAACACGACGTACGACTCTCCATAATATGCCAGGCTCTGGAGGCCAGCGTACGCTCCATTCAGTGCTGAATGAGCACCCGCGGCGTCATTGATTGCCGTGGCGTCTGGTACTGTATCCTTGGGGGTAACATCAAGGATGGAGTTACATCCTGCCAATGCTACTGGCAGCAACAGTGAAAGCAGTCTGGGTCGCATTGATGAATTGGCCCGTGTTGGGAATCTCATTTGGTATCTCATGTCTACCACTCGCTTGAAATGCCGAACGTGAACGTCCGGGCGGGTGGGTAGGCGAAGAAGTCGAAGCCGAGCCCGATGCTCGAATCAGATCCATTGCTGTTGACGTCGGGACTGTAGCCACGATATCCGGTGAACGTCAACAGATTATGCCCCGACACGTAGACGCGGGTATTTTGAAGACCACCGACGTGCAGCATCGCGTTCGGTATCTTGTAACCCAGGGTTACTTCCTGCAGGCGGGTGTATGAGCCCGACTCCAGCATGCGTGTCGATTTCTCGCGTGCTCCAGAGTTGCCGTCGTAGCTTGCGCGAGGCTCACTGGTAATGTCGCCTGGCTTCTGCCAACGACTCAGCACGTAATCCAGCTTGTTGTCCAGGTTATAGCCACCGTCATCCGCAAATACGCGAATTCCGTTGAATATCTTGTTACCGCCGCTGAACTGCAGGAAGCCCTTGAGGTCGAAGCTCTTCCATGTAAACGTATTGGTGAGTCCGCCCCAGTAGGTCGGTGATGCGTTGCCCGCTACGATGCGATCGTCCGCGGTGACCGACCCATCTTTATTCGTGTCCTGGTAGATCGCGTCACCAGTCGCGGGATCCACACCCGTGAATTTCAGGATATAGAAAGCGCCGAGTGGCGCACCAACACGAGCTGTGTTGAGGCTGTATGTTCCGCCGTAAATCGGTTGGTTGCCATACAGCGCAGTGACTTCGTTGTGATTGGTGGAGAACGAGAAGTCAGTTGTCCAGCTGAGATTACCAGCCCCCTTATCAACAAGGTTCTGCGTCGTCAGCTGATACTCCATGCCTGTGTTCTTCACGTCGCCAACATTATCGAAGAAGCTGGAGAAGCCACTGGTCGTTGTGATGGGTCGGTTGACCAGAAGGTTCGACGTCTTCTTGTTGTAGTAATCCGCGATGAGCGCTATTCTGCCACCGAATCCTGTCCAGTCGAAGCCGATGTCGGCTTCCTTTGTCTGCTCCCATTTCAGATCAGGATTCGACAGATTGTTCGGTGAAATTCCCGGCGAAGTTCCGTAATTGGCTGCAGCGTAAGTGCCGAGGTAGGCAAAGTTGCTGATGCCCTGGTTGCCCGTCACTCCGTAGCTGCCCCGCAGCTTGATGGTGCCAAGCCTGGCGAGCGAGCTGAACATCGGCTCGCTGGTGATTATCCAGCCAGCGGAAACTGCTGGGAACAAGCCGTAGCGGCTGTTTTCACCAAATCGCGACGATCCGTCACGGCGGATGCTTGCGGTGAGCAGGTATCTGTCGAGTACGGACAGGTTGGCACGCGAGAAGTACGAAACGAGGTTGTGCTGGCTTCGGCTCGCGTCGTAATCCGTGATGCTTGCCGCACTCCCGGCGTCGTGAAGCTCAGGGCTGCTGAACTGTTCGCCGCGAACGAAGTTGAGCTCATCCCAGTTGCGCTCTGTGCTGGCGCCCGCAACGACTGTCCACGTCGATGAATCGTGGAACTTGCCATTGTATGTAAAGAAT
The DNA here is from genome assembly GCA_039924445.1 of Gemmatimonadaceae bacterium. Lineage (GTDB taxonomy): Bacteria > Gemmatimonadota > Gemmatimonadetes > Gemmatimonadales > Gemmatimonadaceae > Fen-1247. The sequence continues at coordinate 17,970 of JBDTAW010000103.1, read as the reverse complement.
CCTTCACCGGTAAATTTGTCGCCCGTGCTGTAACCGGACTTGCCGATTCCGTTGACGCTCGATGAGTATGTACCCAACACTAGCGGAGACTGCCACTGGCGCTCGTGCATGTTGAGCAGGTCAGTGCCAGCTCGACCTGTGAATGTCAGCGCGCTGGAAAGCGAGTAGCGTGCTTCCATATTGGCGAGCGTCCGCTGCGTGCTGGTGGGCGAACTATTGTAGGTCCCGAGTGCAACGCTATTCGGATAATTCAGGCCAATGTCCGGATCTGTGAAAGTTCCATCAGCGTTGTAAACCGGGAACTGTGGCTGATTACCGATCGCGTTCGTAACGATTCCTTCGAGCGATCCGTCGCCCTGGACGCGGTAGTTCATCTCTCGGGAGAGGCCGATCGACGTGCTGACGGTGAGCCGGTCAGTAGCGTTGATGTCCAGGTTCGCGCGGCCGTTTGCACGCTGATACGATGAACCGATCACCACGCCCTTCTGGTTGAAATAGGAACCGGATACGTAGTACCGGATCTTGTCGCTTCCGCCGGAAACTCCAAGGCTAAGATTCTGTACCGGAGCGTTACGGAAGATCGCGTCCTGCCAGTCAGTTGAGGTTTTATCGTCAACACCGACACCGAATCCTTCGTCTGCCGCGTCATAGCCATCATTCGTCGCGGCTTCAGCCATATACGCGATGTACTGCTTCGCGTTCAGCAAGGGCAGTTTCTTCGCAACCGACTGTTGGCCGATGGACGCACCGAACGTGAATCGCGCCTTGCCAGCCTGGCCGCGCTTGGTGGTGATGAGAATGACGCCGTTCGATGCGCGCGATCCGTAGATCGCGGCCGAGGCTGCATCCTTAAGAACCGTGATCGACTCGATTTCGTTCGGATCGAGCGACGTTATCGCCGTAACGTCCTGGCCGCTGTAGCCAAGTTGCGAGAAGTTCTCCTGCTGAATCGGCACACCGTCGACAACGTACAGCGGCTGATTGCTCGCTGATACGGAGGCGGATCCACGGATTCGTACCGTGATACCGTTGCCTGGATTGCCCGAGTTCTGTGTGACCTGGACTCCTGGTGTTTTGCCCTGCAACGCAGCGTCAACGCCGGCAAGCGGTTGGCCGGTTACCTCCGAACCGCTGACGTTGCTCACAGCACCACTCACGTCTCGCCGACTGCTCGAGCCGTAGCCAATTACAACAACCTGCGAGAGCGATGTCGCGATCGGCTTCAGTGCGAAATCCTCCGAGGCCGTCGCGCCTGCACCAACCGTGATCTCACGCGTCATCGGCGCGAAGCCGATGCGTTGTGCACGTAGCGTTACTGTCGAAGCGCTCACGCCTCGAATGACGTAGGCTCCCTGATCGTTGGTCGTCGCGCCAAGCTCCGTTCCAACGACCTGCACCTGCGCACCCGTAATCGGCTGCTGGGTCGAAGAATCAGTCACCGTGCCTCTGATGATTCCCGTTCCCTGCGCGCGTGCCAGCTGCGGTGATGCCGCAGAGCAAAGCACAATTCCGATGACGGTGGCGATGCAGTATCTCCACACGTTACTGACAAATCTCACGACGGTTTCTCCATTAAGGGGATCAGAACTGCGCTGAGATGGTACCGAATACGGCCGGTGCCGAGCGCTATTGCGCTCGGTGCGGTGCGGCAGGAAACAGTGCGAGGTGTTCATCCTCCGCTCGGCAGAGTTGCCTTACCGGAACGAGGATCGAAGGTGCTTCCAGCTGGTAGTACGGAGACATTCATACCGAATGCTCCGAGCAGCGGCGCGTCTCTGGGTGTGACTGCAGCGTGACGCGCATCGAAGACAATGACCGCGCTCGCGCCTAGTATCTGCCAGTTTCCATCGGGGTTTACCTGAAGTGCTGTGCCCTCGTTGATTCCGACGCCGATCAACGATGGCCTTTCCATGACCACGCTGAACAGACGGTTGGCGCGCGCACGCGTGATGAAGTGCTGATCTACAATCGCGCCGTGCAGGAATCCGAAACCAGGAACAATCTCGATCACGTGCCGTCCGATCCGTTTCGGCGTATTCCCGGAGTCAGCGGACTCTGTCATCCCGGGGAAGAACTGGTTACCCGTCAGCATCGAGTCGCTCATGACTGCCGCGCCGGCCGATGTTCCGCCGACTACGGCTCCGGCCTGATATCGCGAGTGGATTTCGCGCAATGCGGCGGAGCCCTGCAGATGAGCGGCGAGACGCACCTGATCACCACCGGGGAACCAGATACCGGTAGCAGTCTTGAGGAGTTTCACGATCGAATCCGCGTCTGCCTGCTGACGAGTAACATCGATGACGAATGAATCCGCTCCAAGACTGTCGAGCTCTGCTTTCTTTTCAGCGCCCGACTCTGCCGATTCTTCGCTCGCCATCGGCAGGATCGCGATGCGTGCGTGACCGGGTCCACCTGCGAGTCCCACAAAATGCACAACGAGATCGTGCGGTTGGGTTCCACCGCCAACGATCAACAGCGTCCCGCGCGGTTTTGCGGATTGGGCTGCTGCGCTTGAGGCGGACAGAGTGATGGCGGCGTAACTGACGAGTGCAGCACACATTACGGTCGCCAGAGTCGTTGCCATTTGCGCAGCGTGCGGCAGTGGACTCTTCATATGATATCGGCTGATAAAAGCTGACAATTCTGTATCACTCCCTCTGTTCATCGTGTTGGTGAAGTTTCGCGTTGCGTGCGGCGTATCACAGCCTTGCGATCAACAGCGGAGATTCCTGCTGCAGCCTGGTGCTCGAGCATAGCCGCAGTTGCTCCAAGCCTGCGGGACACTCTGTCTGCGGCATCGCGAACGAGTTCGACCAGAGCCTGTAGTGCGGTACCGTGCATCCTGCTGGTTGCACCGTTGATGCTGATCGCGGCGACCACGGATCCGAAGTGGTTTCTGACGGGAGCAGCGACCGCGGTAAATCCGATTTCGAGTTCGTCAGTCGCGATCGCGTAGCCGGTATTGCGTATCCGCTCCAATTCCTGCTCGAGATCCCGGCTCGTCCCTATCGTCCTGGCGGTGCGCTTCACCAGTTCGGCCGGGATTTTCGCCGACTGAGTCAGGGCGAGGAGAACCTTACCCGTGGCCGTCGCGTGCGCGGGCCACCGCAAGCCGAGTTCCGGATTGCCACTGAGAAGGAAATGACCCTGCACTTCGCTGATGAGGAGAACTTCGCTCCCTATAAGAACTTCGAGAGTCGAAGTCTCGCCGGTCTGGCGAACGAGTTCCAAAAGCTCATCATGCGCAGCGGCGCTCAGATCTGTCGATCCGAGCGCCGAGGCACCAAGCGTAATGAGGGCGGGACCGAGCCGATAGGCGCCGCTTGCTGTGTCACGAATCACCATTCCGTCGACTTCAAGTGCGCCGAGCAGTCGAAATACCGCTGCCTTGTTGAGTTCGAGCATGATGGCCAGCTCGGTAATTCCGAAGCCGTACGCCGAGCTCGCGCGGGGCTGCGCCATCGCCTTGAGGATGGCGATCGCGCGTGTCACGGCCTGGGTTCCGGGCGGTGCGGAAGATTTGATACGCTGTTTCATGAAACTCTGTTACAATGCCACCCGGACCCCCTAACATCAAGTATGTATAAAGAATTTCGAATGACTCGGACGCCCCGGAACCGCCAGAGCCGAGGTCGGAATCGGGCTAGCTTGCCGTTCGAAGCGGGGCGCGCTAGTCTCTGAAATCCATGGATTCACCGACAAACCCGAGGTCCCAACAGCTCGAGATGCCATCCAACTCGCCGCTCAATGCTCCGGCGTGGAGCGAAAATCTCTCCGCCGAGTCATTTCCCGCACTGAGTGTGGATGCGACTACGGATGTTTGCGTTGTAGGCCTGGGTGGCTCGGGGCTTTCGTGCATCCAGGAGCTTCTCCGACTAGGCAAGAGGGTGATCGGTGTGGATGCCGGAATAGTCGGTGGCGGCGCGGCTGGTCGGAACGGAGGGTTTCTTCTGGCCGGCACGGCAGCATTCCATCACGATGCAATTGCCAAACTCGGGCACGCACGTGCTCGGCAGATCTACCAACTCACGCTGGATGAAATTGGTCGCATCACCACAGAGACGACGGCGTGCGTCCAGCGACATGGCTCCCTCCGCATTGCTGCTTCAGCTGCAGAAGAGAAAGACTGCGATCTCGAATTCGAGGCCATGGTCGCAGATGGATTCCCTGTAGAACCGTACAAGGGACAGGAAGGCACCGGGCTCTATTTCCCCAGTGATGCCGTCATGAATCCGCTCGAGCGATGCCAGATGCTGGCGCACACGGCCGCGGTGGCGGGTGCGACACTTCACGAACAGACGCGTGCGATTTCGCTGCGCGACGGCGAGGTGAGCACGACGAACGGCATAATAAGATGCGAGAAAATCATCGTTGCTGTCGACGGCAAGCTTGAGATTCTGCTGCCAGAGCTCACCGGTAAAGTTCGCACGGCGAGACTTCAGATGCTCTCCACCGCGCCCGCGCCAGAAGTTGATTACCCGTATCCTGTGTATCGTCGCTGGGGTTACGACTACTGGCAGCAACTCCCCGATGGTCGAGTTGTACTCGGCGGTTGCCGCGATCGGTTTGAGGGCGCAGAATGGACTGCCAATTCCGAGCCGACTGAAGAAGTACAGGATTGCATCGAGTCGGTTTTGCGTACTGTCGTTGGAGTACAACAGCCGGTTGAGCGAAGATGGGCTGCGTCGGTAGCGTACACTGACGGCATTCTTCCGGTGATGGAGCAGCCACGACCGGGAGTGTGGGCGATTGGTGGTTATAACGGAACTGGCAACGTGATCGGTAAGCTGTACGGACGTATGGTGGCGCAGATGGCGGTCACTGGGAAGTCTGAATTACAGGCCGTGTTCGAGGGGTAGTCATCCCTGCGGACCCTGCAGTCATAGTGCAGGCGGACTTCAGCGCGTCAGTCTATAGATCAGTACTGCCGCTCGGATCGTTGCGGGGGTGATGGAGCGGAGATCTACGCGCTCGTCCGGGCTGTGCGATCTGAAGCCGATTACGCCTAGTCCGTCGAGTGCGTCGACGTGGTCCGAGATGAAGGAGATGTCGCCGGCTCCGCGGTCGCCGGGATCGAGCGCCTCAACTGGTCCCTGGCCCAGCGCTCTGCTGACCGAATCAAGTTTTGCGAGAAGCGCGTAGTTCCCCTTCGTTGGCGGCATCGCGGGATTGCCGTCTTCGAACGTGATGGTCGCGGTAGTGCCGGGTAGGTGGTTCGCAACGATATCGCGCATTGCGTCACGCGCGTGTGCTTCCTGTTCGTTGGAGATGAAGCGCAGATCGCCGTGTGCGATCGCTGAGCGCGCGATGATGTTGTCCTTGCCTGCTGTCGTGCCAGAAAGTTTCGCTCCGTCGTATGTGACATCCGTTCCGCCAACTATCAGTGCTGGATTGAACGTGAGATACTTCTCTCCAGATAACTTTTGCCTGAATTCATCGAGGATCCTGGCGGCTTCGTAGATCGCACCATCGCCGGCACCTTCAGTGAAGATGCCGGAAGAATGCGACTGCTTGCCGGTAACGGTGAGTTGCCAGCCGCTCATTCCGCGGCGTGCGATGGTTCCCTTCCCCGCGTCTTCTTCGAACCCGAGTGCTATGTCACTTCGCTTTGCGGCGTCGATGAGCGATTTGCGCGACTCCTTGAAGTGCAGGCCGGCATCCTCCTCATCGCCGGTGAGTGCGACAATTATCTGAGTGTTATCGAGCGCGCCAACACTCTTCAGCGCCTTGAGCGCATACAGGATTACGACATCACCGCCCTTCATATCGCTGCTGCCTGCACCAGCGGCGAGTGTGTCGAGGCGCACGAACTTCATCCCGTCACCCTCGAAGACTGTGTCGAGGTGACCGAGCAGGATTATTCGCTTGCCCTGTTTCCCCCGGTGCTCTGCGTACAGATGTCCGGCGCGTCCGACTGAGTCGGCCAGAGGCACCCAGGTCGTATCCATACCAAGCGAGGCGAACTCGGTTCCAAAAAGGGCGCCGACCTTTCGGACTCCCTCCAGGTTGAGTGTTCCGCTGTTGATATCCACCGCTTTCTGCAGAAGATCAATCTGTTCGCTCGCATGCGCGTTCACGAAGTCGCGCATCTTTTGTTCGACGGGCGAGAGGTTCAGTGCGCTGGGAGTCGATTTCACAGCTTTCTGCGCAGCGGCAGGACCAGCCGTAACTGCAGTGGCTACGGCGACGGTAGTGATGGCGCCGATCAATACAGCGCGGCGGCGAGAGGCGGTTGATGTCATGCATGCTATCCTATCGCATGCACATCCTATTGCAAGTGCATACCAGCCGTCGGAGCGAATTCAACTACGTCAGGTACCGTGCGCCGCGTTCCCCGCGCAAGTGCTCGGCGAGTACTTTCCGCGCTTCGAGAAGTTCGTCCGGCGATAGCCAGTCGGCGGTTGCAATTCGCTTGCCGCGTCCTTCGACAGAGAGTGCAACTCGACCGGCGCACATCACGAGAAGTGCGCCGGAACCGCGCGGACGTGACAGCGGCTCACGATCGATGCCTTCCAGATGCAGTGTGTAGGGATTGGACGGATCACTCGTCGCGATAACGACGAACGGAGCATCCTGCGAATTCGCACCAGCCGCCTCGCGCAGTCGTTCGACCGCATCGGGTAGCGCGAACTGTGCGCCGGCGAGTCCGCGCACGAAGTACCCGCGGCGTACCTCACCGCGAAACTCGAGCCGCTTGAGTTCCTGGTAGATCGCGCGCCATGAAACCGGCGGTCTCTCGCGACGCCACCAATCGCGTGAAACAACACCGTACCGGTCCAGCCACTTGCGAGCGATTGCCGTTGCGCGGTTTTCATCGTCTATGGCGGGCCCCAATACTCCGGCCTTGTGCACCAGTGACCAACGTCCGGTCCACGCGGATAATCCTGCGACGCGCCCGGGACGATCGGGTCGGCTCCATTTGGGAAGCCGTCGAAGATTGGGTCGGCCCTGTCGAATCGAACGTTTGGAATCGTCGAAGAAACTCGCCGGTAGCCAACGATCAGGATCGTACGAGGGATTGGGCTGCATTGGTTTCCATCGCACGATCTGACGCAGTGCTTCGGCAGTATCGTTGGTAACAATGCCAAGTGCCGCCAGTTCGCGAAGCGCCTCGCGCAGAGACAACGGCGAGATCGGTATGACAGCCTGGAGATCATTGATGAACGACGCACCCTCCGACGCGATCGCATCGTATACGGTTCTTGCGTTTGCACTCAGAAGCGTCAGGGCCGAGTCATCCGCGGTCTGCAACCAGACTCGGCCGGTGCCCCGCTCAAAGAAGCGCAATCGCGAGAGAAGAACGGATTCGGCTGAAGGATCGCTGTTGGATTCCCCGACCCACACTGCTTCGCCCTCTGCCATCCATTCGGACAACCATGCATGGTTGTACTGTCGCACGCGCGACTTTAAATAATCGCGTTCCCATCCGATGGCGGGACGTGCGTATCCATAAAGCTGACGGATCGCGATCGCAACACCCGCCGAGCCGTCGAGCTGGTCGCGCGAGTCGGTGTGTTGCCAACGTGAGAGAAACGACGCGAAGGAGGGCAGTCCAACTGCCGCAATCTGCTTTCTGAGTGACGCAAGCGCGCGCCGTCGAGCGATCTCTGCAGTCTTGCGAGAGAGATATTCAGTTTCGCTTACTGCAGGCCTGAACTTCCCGACAACAATACGACCACGTTTGCGCCAGTCGGCGAGAGTGGACTCGACCCAGCGCATGGGCCAGCCGTATCGCTCGTGAATCTCCTGGGCGGTAACCGGACCGGCGAGTGCAACATACTTCGCGAGCAGTCCGCGACGCCCGCCGTCGCCGGGGCCATAATCAGCAGCTCGCGTTGGATCCGTGGCAGATTCAAGCAGGTGCTTTCGCCGCTCCACGATTTCCCAGAGCGCTTTCAGTGTCTCGTCATCATGTTCAACGTTGCCCATGACTGCGTCGAGCATCGAGCGATCCAGCGACAAAAGCGCCGCGCGTTGCTCGGCGCGTGGTGTGTCGTCGCCGTACAGCCAGTCCATGACGAAACCGAATTGCAGGCTCGCCGCGAACGGCGAGGGGACGTCAGTCTGGACGACGTGTATCGCGATGCGTCCGTCGTCGATGGCGCGAAGGACATCCTTGAGTGACGCGACGTCGAATGCGTCCTGCAGCACCTCCCGATACGTCTCGACAAGAATCGGAAAGCTGGGAAATTCCCGTACCGTCTGCAGCAGATCGAGTGCTTTCAACCGTTGCAGCCAGAGCGGCATGCGCCTGTTTGGCATTCCGCGCGGCAGGAGCAGCGCGCGGCCGGCATTCATTCGAAAGCGCGCACCGAACAGCGATGACGCGCCAACCTCCTCCATCACAAGCTGCTCGACCTCGGCGGCGCTCATTCCCATCAGCGACTGCACGGGAGGAAGTGTACCGAGATCGGGCATGCGCAACATGATACCGTCGTCGGTAGTCTGTACCTGGACATCCACACCGCCCAGTGCCTCGCGCGCGCGATGCGCGAGAGCCATCGCCCATGGTGCGTTCACGCGACCGCCGAACGTCGCGTGGATTACGACCCGCACTGAGCCCGCCTCGTCACGAAAGTGCTCGATCACGATGTTGCGATCGTCCGGAACTATGCCCGTGGCGAGTTTCTGCATGTCAACGTAACGGCGCAGCGTATTGATCGTTGCGTCGTCACAGTCGTAGCGTGATCGCAGTTCGGAATCGCTGACCCCACTCACCAGCTCCCGGCGCAATTCACCCACACGTGCGCTGAGTGCGACTGATCGCGCCGAATATTCACCGTGCCAGAACGGCATTCGTGCCGGTGCACCTGGAGCAGGAGCGACGACCACTCGATCATGACCGATCTCGGTGATGCGCCAGGTACTGGAGCCGAGCTGGAAAACGTCGCCCACGCGCGACTCGTGAACAAATTCTTCGTCCAACTCGCCGAGTCTCGTGCGATCCGCCAGGTTCACCGTGTAGAGACCGCGGTCGGGAATCGTGCCGCCCGATATCACCGCGGTCATCCTGCTCGCCCGGGATCCACTGAGAATGTTCGTGCTGCGATCGAACGATATCCGCGCTTCCAGTTCCGCGGCGATTTCCGATGGATATTTGCCCGATAGCATGGCCAGAACTTCGTCGTACGGAGCGCGCGGGAGCGCGTGATACGGATAGGATCGACGAATGAGTGCGTAGAGCTCGTCAGCATTCCAGTCGTCAACCGATACGGCGGCCACGATCACCTGCGCAAGTACATCGAGTGCGTTCTGGATTATAGTCGTCGGCTCGACCTCGCCAGCGCGCATCGCCGCGACAATCGCGGCGGTCTCCATTGCGTCGTCCCGAAACGTCGGCACGAAGACGCCGCGGCTCGGGACTCCGAGCGCGTGCCCAGCTCGGCCTACGCGCTGGAGCGCGGCGGATACGCGCTTTGGAGACTGGAGCTGGATCACCAGATCGACAGTTCCGATGTCTATCCCGAGTTCGAGCGAGCTCGTAGTGATGAGGGCGCGAAGCTCGCCGGCCTTGAGACGTTGTTCCAGCGCCAGGCGTCGCTCGCGCGCAATGGATCCGTGATACGGTTGTGCGATTTCTTCTTCCGCGAGCGTATTCACTCGCGCCGCAATTCGTTCGGCCTGCGCACGATTGTTTACGAAGACGAGCGTCGTGCGTGCACTGCGTGTTTCGTCGAGAACGAGCTGTGCAACCGATGGCCAGACGCTTCCATCAACCTTCGCGAGATCTGGAACCGGAGATCGCACGGATAGCTGGAGTTCCTTTGCGAGCCCGCAATCCACTATTGTGACTGTGCGGCCAGTGCCTCCGAGGAAGCGGGCGATTTCATCGAGCGGTCGCTGTGTCGCGGAGAGCCCGATGCGTTGTGGACCGTCGGCGGATTCCGTGAGTCGGGCAAGTCGTTCCATCGTCACGGCGAGATGTGCACCACGCTTGGTACCAGCTACCGCGTGGATTTCGTCGAGGATCACCGTGCGTGTCGATGCGAACATGGCGCGGCCGCGCAACGACGTCAGCATGATATTGAGCGATTCCGGCGTCGTGATAAGAATATGCGGCGATTTGCGGATCATCTTCTGCCGCTGGCTCGCCGGAGTATCTCCTGTGCGCACCGCAACGCGTATCTCCGGGAACTTCAGTCCTGCCGCTTCGAACTTGCGCCGCAACTCCGCAAGAGGAAGCTCGAGGTTGCGCTGGATGTCGTTGTTGAGCGCCTTGAGCGGCGATACATAAACCAGATGTACACCGTTTGTCAGCGGTGCCTGGAGCCCTTCAACAATCAACGCATTGAGTTCCCAGAGAAACGCGGCGAGAGTTTTCCCCGTTCCGGTTGGCGCCAGTATCAGCGTGTTATCGCCGCTCGCTATGGCTGGCCAGCCCTGTATCTGCGGCGGTGATGGCGCGCCGAGCGACTCGGCGAACCATTCGCGCACAAGGGGATGAAAGCCGGCGAGTGCGCCTACAGGACGCGCCACAGTCTGCTTGCCCCCCATTCCAACGCACGCTCATAAAGCGAGCGGTGCTCCCAATCGGGGAGCCGGATTTCCCTGGAGTGCGACTCATCGTCCAGGAAGACGGAATCCATCTGGGCTCCGAATTTGAGATCCAGCACATTCAGATTGGCTTCGTCGTTGAAAGCCATGGAGCGATTGTCGAAGTTCAACGACCCGACAGAAGACCATTTACCATCGGCGACGATTGTCTTTGAATGGATCATGGTTGGCGTGTATTCGAAGATTCGCACACCGGCACGGAGCAATTCGTCGTAGTACGCGCGTCCCGCGTATACAGTCGTCCTTACGTCACTCATGTCGCCAGCAGTGATGACGCGGACATCCACACCGCGTTGCTCTGCCTCCACCAGCATTACACGAAACTGCGGATCCGGAATGAAATAGGAATTGGTTATGTATAGCGTCTTCCGAGCTGCATCGATGGTCAATGCGAGAAAGCGCTCGGCGGATGTGCTCCCGACTTGAGGCGTTGTGTGCATCAAGCCCGCCAGCTTGTCACCGACAGGCTCGAAGATCGCCGGAGGAAAAAATCTGGCGCCGGTGATCAATTCGCCGGTCGCTTCCGCGTATGCGGACGCGAACGCAGCCTGCAGCGAAGCAACCGCAGGACCTTCGAATCGAATGTTGGTTTCACGCCACTGGTATGGATGATGACCGTCGCCAAGCCAGTAATCGGCGAGACCGAAACCACCAGTGTAGCCGATGCGACCATCGATGACGATCGCGCGGACGTGTGAACGCGTCGCGGCGCGATTCAGCGTGGACCAGTCGATCGGTCTGAGCCACGCGACACGCGCGCCCGCTGCACGCAAGGTGTCCGCGAATCCCGTCTTCATGATCGGGCCCGAACCGAATGCATCGAGCACTACGAGTACACGCACACCCGCACGCGCACGCTCGGCGAGAACGTCGCGCATTTTCCGTGCGACCTTGCCGGGCTCGGAGTAATACATCTGCACCGTGATCGTCTGCTTCGCGGACGACAGATCCTTCCAGAGCTGCGGGTAGGTTCCGTTTCCGTTGAGAGCAAGTGTCACCACGTTGCCGGACGAGAAGTGAGTGCCCGTGTAGAGCTCCATCACCTGTCCGAAAAGCGAATCGCCGACTGCAGGCGGTCGGTCGGTGGTGCCGGAGGAAATGACCGTCCTGACCGGAGTGGCGTGTGTAACGGTCAGGATGCCGATTATGACCATGGCGAGCAGCACGAGTATCGCGGCTATTTCGCCGGCGTATTTGAAAAGCGGTCTCAGTTCACTGTCTCGCTGGTTGGGAATCGGCGGCTCCTGGTCTGGAGGTCCTGTCCTGTTTCGTCATTCACGTATCGTTCCAGCGGCGAGATCGGCACTACCCGACCTGTCGCCATGGCCTATTCTATAGGTATGCATCTCGCCGCAGTCCCTCGAAGGATGGCAAGCAAGGCGGTCCTTCTGGACCGTTCGCTCGAGGTGCTCCCTCTTTTCCGGTTGAGCGATTCGGCGGAGGACGGTGCGATAAGCTACCTGCCCGAGGAGGGGGGCCGCTGGCGGGTTCTCCCTGCACCCGGCGATCGGCTGCCCGGGACCTTCGACCAGGATGTATACGTCGAGATAATGCACCGATACGGGGAGGCAGGATTTCCGGAACACGGTGCCGTCAACTTCACGCTCCACGCATTTCTCCGGTCGATCGGCCGGAAAGCGGACGGCCGGACGTACGAGCAGCTCAGAGCATCACTTAATCGGCTGGTGCGGACGAGACTGGAATCCAGCGGCGCCTACTCGCAGCCATTCGAACACTCGTTCGATGGTACATTTACAGTCTTCAGTTCAGCCACAATCGAACGGCGAAGGCTGACGGATCGAGACCAGTTGGCGCTGTTTTCGGTCATTGCGGCATCCGAGCCAGGCGAAGCACGTGTGGTGCTCGCGCCACAGATTCGGGCCAACATTGTGGCTGGCAACACCATATCACTATCGCTGCAGCATTATGGAAGTCTGACAAATCCGGTCGCTCGACGCCTGTACCGGCTGCTAGCCGCGGCCAGATCGCAGGACATGGTCACATGGCGGATAAACCTCGAGCGGTTGGCTTCGCAATTGCCACTTACCCAGCGGTATCCATCACATCTTCAGCGGGTACTTCAACCTGCCCATGAAATGCTGATAGCTGCGGGACTTTTGCGAGACGCTGGTTTTCATCAGATCGGGAAAGACTGGCACGTGGATTACGTGCTGGCAACACGGAACACTATAGCCCCGTAGCTTTACAAACATTATGCGTAAACTTCGCTTCACACATTTTGCCGTCCTCGGGGCGGTCATGGTTCCGCTCGTTGTTGGAGCGTTTGTTTATCAACAGCGCGACACCGTGGCGAGCGCTCAGCTGCTCGACGAGGTTTTGCGCATCACGGCGTCACGTTACGTCGACAGCGTCCCACCCAACGACCTGTATGAAAAGGCCGCCAAGGGTCTGGTCAAGGAACTGAACGATCCGTACTCCGTTCTCTGGACGAAGGCGGAATACGACCAGTTCAGCGTGCAGACTGGCGGCAAGTACGGCGGCATCGGGATGGAGATCGCTCCGACCAACGGCTTCGTAACCGTTCAGCGCGTCTTCCCGCACACGCCAGCATCTGCTGCCGGTGTGATGGAAGGCGATGCCATTCTCAAGATCGATACCGCCAATGCTCGCGGCTGGACCACGACGCAGGTTTCCGACAAGCTCAAGGGCGACCCGGGTACCACCGTAAATGTTGAATTTGGACGCAGCGGAGTAAACGAACCGATCCCGGTGAAGTTCACGCGCGCGATCGTTCACATTCCGGCCGTGCCCTACACGCTCGTGTTCGGCAACATCGGCTACATCCCATTGCAGCAGTTCAATGAGACGGCCGCACAGGAAGTTGCGGACGCGGTCACGGACGTCACCAAGCGCGGTGCTACGAAGATAGTCTTCGACATGCGCAACAATCCTGGCGGATTTCTGGATCAGGCTATCGCCACCAGCAACCTGTTCCTCCCTGTCGGCAAGTCGATCCTGAGCGTTCGCGGGCGCACGGGCGAAGTGCAGGCATACAGTGCGACCGACAAGCCGGAAGCTCCGACGATCCCGATGGTCGTCCTCGTCGATCCGCACACTGCATCAGCATCCGAGATTGTCGCTGGCGCGTTGCAGGATCATGATCGCGCGCTCATCATGGGCACCACTTCCTTCGGCAAGGGTCTCGTACAGAGTCTCTACAAGCTGGACGGCGGCTACGCGCTCAAGATGACGACGGCCAAATGGTACACGCCGAGTGGACGGTCCATTCAGAAGGAGCGCAAGCTGCTGCCGGATGGAGAGTTCGTTCTGGTGACGCCTGACTCGCTCGAAACGGATTCGGCGCGTCGTGCGCGTCCGCAGTACAAGAGCGACGCTGGCCGCATCGTATATGGCGGTGGTGGCATCACCCCTGACATCATCGTCAAGCCGGACACGCTTTCGACTGCGGAACAGAAGTTGCTTCAGAGCCTTGCACCCAAGTCACAGATCTTCGCACAGGAGCTACAGGACTATGCAGGCGAGATGAAGGGCAAGGTAAAGGAGGACTTCACGGTTACGCCGCAGATGCGGAACGCTTTCATCGCGCGCCTCAAGACGAAGGGTGTTACCGTCGATTCAGCGTTGCTCGCTCAGGGTGGCAGCACCGAGCTTGACCGCTTGCTCGGCGTCCGCATCATGTCGATGGCGTTTGGCGATTCTGCTACCAAGCGCAAGTATCTCACCGACGACAATCAGCTTCAGCGCGCGATCGACGCATTGAAGGGTGTTCAGAGTACGCAGGGACTATTCGCGCTGGCACAGAAGGCTCAGGGTGTCGCATCCGTGCGGTAGTTCCAGGTGAGTGACGCCGAGGGCGACGCTCCAACAGAAGTTACGACAACAGGCTCAGCGGGTGGCGTGCCAAGCCATCCGCTGAGCCTTTCGATTATCGCCATACTTGCGATCGTTTACACGCTGTATTTCGGGCGTTCGTTTTTCCTTCCGATCTTCTTTGCGATTGAACTCAACTTCCTGTTGAGCCCACCTGTGCGCTGGTTGTATCGCAAGCTGCGCGTGCCCGTCGCGCTGACGTCTGCGGTGATAATACTGGGCGTCGCTGGTGGATTGTCTTACGGCATCTACTCACTCGCCGCGCCCGCACAGGACTGGCTCGTATCGGCCCCAGCCACTCTTGAGCGCGCCGGGCAGAAGCTGCACAAGATCATGAAGCCGGTCGAGCAGGTGACGCGCACCGCTGATCAGGTTGACAAGGCGACCAGCGTTGGGGGTACCGGATCAACAACGCGCACTGTTATTGTTGCCGGCCCGAGCATGGGATCGCGATTCTTCGGCACGACACAGAGCCTTGCTGGCGCGCTGCTGGAAATACTGGTGCTGACATTCTTCCTGCTTTCGGTCGGAGATCTCTTCCTTCAGAAGACAATCAAGGTAAGTTCGCGACACATGAAGGAAGGGACCGCCATCGAGATCGCGCGAGAGATTGAATCATCCATCTCGCGGTATCTCATGACGTCGGCGATCATGAATATCATAGAAGGTGCGGTCTTCGTCGGAATAATGTACCTGCTCAAGATGCCAAACCCATTCCTGTGGGGAGCACTCGTCACGGCGCTCGAGTTCATACCATATATCGGCGCGCTGACGCTCATCACGATACTGACAATTGCATCGCTCACGGTATTCGACAACGTTGGACACGCGCTTCTGGTACCCGGTAGTTTCATCGCAATGAACCTGATTCAGGGAAACATCATCGGTCCTACGGTGATGGGGCACAGGTTGGCGCTGAACCCAGTGGCGATATTCATCGGAGTCGCCTTCTGGTGGGAGATCTGGGGAATCGCCGGTGCCTTTCTCGCAGTCCCGATGCTTGCATCGATCAAGATTCTGTGCGAACATATTGACTGGCTGAGCGGGATCGCCGAATTCCTCGGCCCGCGTGACGAAGCCGAGCGCCGTCTCTCGGTACGAGCCGCGGAGACATGATCATCAGCAACAGATGCCACCAAAGACAAAAGTTGAAGCATTCACCGGATTCAGACCTGCAGCGCTGACATTCCTGCGCAGCCTCGCGCGGAACAACAAGCGCGAGTGGTTCGAGGCGAATCGGGAGCGGTACGAAACTGAAGTCAAGCGACCGCTGCAACTGCTGGTCGAGGAAGTAGATGCGCGACTCGGCGAGATTGCACCCGAGATGGTGGGTAATCCCAAGCGATCGGTCTTCCGGATTTATCGTGACGTGCGGTTTTCGAAGGACAAGTCACCGTACAAGACCAACGCGGCCGCCTGGTTCTATCATCGTGATGCGGGGCATGCGGTTGGTACGCAGGCGGTGCATGGTGGCGCGGGATTCTATTTTCAGATTGCGCCGAAGGATTGTTTTGTAGCGGGTGGGATCTGGATGCCGCCGGGTGACGCATTGAAGACATTGCGTCAGTCGATCGCCGGTGATCCTGAAGCGCTGGAATCCATTCTGCGAGTACCGGCGTTCAAGCGTGCGTTTGGGAAGCTGAGTGAGGAAGCAGTGTTGAAGCGGCCGCCGCGTGGGTTTGACGCAGACCATCCTGCTGCTGCGTTGTTGCGTTATAAATCATTTACCGTGCATCGTGATCTGAGCGAAGCGCAGGTATTGAGTCCCAAGTTGCCGGATATTCTTGCGAAGCAGTACGCAACGATGTTGCCGTTTGTGCGCTGGTTGAATCGCGTACTCGGCCTCCCGCCGCACAGTCGGCGATAGTCGCTCGGATGAGTCGCGTACCGACGCCGAGTGCGCAGAGCGGCGCCGAGTATGATCGGGCGCATGGCCGGGCGCGGGAGCTGGTGCTGGAGTACGGGTGGAATTCTACTGCGTACCAGATATTGAATCCCGGGTTTGAGTTGTGGTTCTCTTCGACGCATCAGGCCGTCGTCGGGTATGTACGAGCTGGCGGGCGACTGGTGGTTGGTGGCGCGCCTGTTGCTGCGGATGTCGATCTGCGTGACGTTGCTGCGGAGTTCGAGCGAGACGCGGCGAAGCATGGTGCTGGAGTTGTTTACTTTGGCGCGGAGGGGCGGCTCGAAGAGTTGTATCGTGCAACAAAAACGCATTCTTCGATATTGCTGGGGGCGCAACCGTCCTGGAGTCCTGCTAACTGGGCTGATATCATTGCGACGCACTCGTCGTTGCGCGCGCAGTTTAATCGTGCGCGGAATAAGGGGGTCAGTGTAGAGTTATGGCCGTCGGAGCGGGCGGAGGGCTCTTCGGAATTGCGAGAACTACTGCAGGAGTGGTTGGGGACTAGAGGATTGCCACCGCTGCATTTTCTGGTGGAGCCTGAAACATTAGGGCAACTGAAGGATCGTCGGGTTTTTGTGGCGACGCGGAACGGAGTACCGGTTGGTTTTCTGGTTGCGTCACCGATACCGGCTCGGCGCGGGTGGCTGACGGAGCAGTTTGTGCGCGGACACAACGCGCCGAATGGGACTGCGGAGATGATGATTGATGCTGCGGTGCAGTGGGTGGCGCTGCAACATTCCGACTATGTGACGTTGGGGTTGGCGCCGTTGTCGACGAGAGGTGGGGATCTTACGAGTCACTCACTTTTGATTCAGATTGGGTTCAAGTGGGTGCGGGCGCATGGTCGGCGGTTTTATAACTTCGAGGGGTTGGACAGTTTTAAAGCGAAGTTTGCGCCGGAGAGGTGGGAGGCGGTATACGCTGTTGCTAATGAATCTCGATTCTCGGTGCGATCGTTGTATGCGATAGGATCTGCGTTCACGCAGGGGCGGCCGTTTAGCACGGTGGGGAGAGGGTTGGTGCAGGCGGGGAGGCAGGAGCTCAGATGGCTACACGTGCGATAGATCGTATCCAGATCGTTAGGAAATAGAGGCTCTGCTGTGACGAATGGGCTTGTGCATCGAGCATGTCTCGCGAACGCAGGGCGACGGGCTTGGCTATGACATCGTTTTGTTCGAGACTGATGGCCGTGAGCGGATGATCGAGGTCAAGACGACAGCGTTTGACGCGATGACGCCGTTCTTCGCAAGCAAGCGCGAGGTGTCCGTCTCCGAAGACCTTGCGCCCCAGTTCCAGTTGTACCGGATCTTCAAATTCAGGGATTCGCCGAACCTGAATCAGCGAACGTGTGTCTCTTGTAAATTTCTGCATATCCTGGACGAGGGTGTCGTAGGCGGGGCTGGTTAGACTACATCAACCACATAGAATTCCACGTAACCCAATCGGCCGCACAAAGCCGCACCGTAACTCATGTCGCAATCCTCCCCTGTCAGTGACCGAGCCTTCGTAGTCTGCGCTGCTGCATTTCTTATAGCGGCAGCAGTCATCGCCGCGCTCTTGGGATTCACATCCGCGGTGATAGTGCACGGCTGGTGGCTGGTCGCGTACCTCGGCCTTGTCGGGGGCGTTGCACAACTCATGCTCGGACCGGGCTTGTT
>JBDTAW010000102.1:0-4254 GCA_039924445.1 Gemmatimonadaceae bacterium | reverse complement strand
GAGTTGCCGACGGGCGTGACCATGCCCATTCCGGTGACGACGACCCTACGCCCCATTACGCAGCGACCTTTCCGTTCAGATACGCGAGCGCGTCGCCGACAGTACGGAGCTTCTCCGCATCTTCATCGGGAATCTCGATGTTGAATTCCTTCTCGAACTCCATGACAAGCTCGACAATGTCGAGACTGTCCGCGCCGAGATCGTCGATGAAAGACGCACCATCTGAAAGCTTCTCGCGCTCTACGCCAAGCTCGTTGGCGATAATGTCCTTTACCTTCTCCGAATTGTCGGCCATGCTGATCCTCGTACAGTTGGGGGGTAACGTTACAATTTAACTCTGACTCGGTAGCCCGGTAGCCAGTACTGGAGAGATGTTGGGTGCCAAATTGGCACCAGGGTCCGTCACGCGAGCATTGAACGGCTGGCGCTGCCTGCAATTTCGCGCGGTCTCACGTAAGCCCCCCGTCGACCACCAGGACCTGCCCGGTGATGTACGAAGCCAGGTCGGACGCGAGGAACGCGACCGCACCGGCTACGTCCATGGGAGTTCCAAGGCGCTCGAGCGGGACCTGCCCCGCCATCGCCGTGCTGGCATCTGGCGTCATTGCGGCGGTCATTTCTGTCTCGATGAATCCCGGCGCGATGGCGTTGGAGAGGATGTTTCGCGAGGCCAGCTCCTTTGCGACGGATTTGGTAAGGCCGATCAGTCCCGCCTTGCTCGCTGCATAGTTCACCTGGCCCTTGTTGCCGATGATTCCCACGACGCTCGTGATGTTGATTATGCGACCCCAGCGCCGCTTCATCATCCCACGAGTGACTGCCTTGGTCGCAACGAACGCTCCTCGCAGATTGGTATCGATGACGACATTCCAATCATCTTCCTTGATCCGCATCATGAGATTGTCGCGCGTAAGGCCCGCGTTGTTGACCAGTATGTCGACTCCACCAAACGCGGCCTCGACGTCGGCCACCAGTTTTACCACTGACGCCACGTCGCTGACTTCGGCGGCGAAGCCCTGCGCACCGCGGCCAATCTCGGCCGCGACTTCCTGGCTGCGCGCCAGGTCCCGTCCGACGACCGCGACGCGTGCACCGCAATCGGCGAGCGTTCCGGCAATCGCCTTGCCGATCCCACGCGTACTCCCGGTTACGAGAGCGCTGCGTCCAGTCAGATCGATCTGAATTGTCATCGGAGGGCCTCGGCAAGCTTGTCCACATCGGCGGGCGCGCCGACAGCGATGGTACGTGCGCCAGCGACGATCCGGGACACCAGACCCGAAAGCACATTACCCGGGCCCAGTTCAACGTACAACGCGTCAGGATATGCGGCCGACAGTGCCCGCACCTCGTCTGACCAGCGCACCGGCGACGTCAGCTGGCGCAGGAGCAGCGCGCGCGCATCCGCCGCAGCCGTGACTGGCTCTGCGGTTACGTTCGCGTAAACGGGAAATTCGGGGTCGGCGAAGCTGGTCTCTGCAATTGCACCGCTGAATGCCAGCTCGACCGGCTCCATCAACGGGGAGTGAAATGCGCCGCTCACCGACAGCCGCAGCGCGCGTTTGGCGCCCGCAGCCTTTGCGAGCTCCATGGCCCGCTCGACACCGGCTATCTCACCCGACACTACAACCTGTTCGTCCGTGTTGTAGTTGGCCGGCACCACGAGCCCTGCTTCTCTCGTCGCCTGTGCACAGATATCGTCAATAGGAGCCGCGAGCTTTCCGAGAATGGCCGCCATCGTACCGGGTCGCTCCGACCCGGTGTCGAGCATTGCGTTGCCGCGCTTGCGAACAAGACTTGCACCGGAGGCTACGCTGAAAGTGCCCGCGGCGCTATGTGCCGTCAATTCGCCGAGCGAGTGGCCAGCTGCCGCGACTACACTGTCGGCTAGCATGTCGCGAACAGCAGCCCACGCCGCAGCTCCGTGCGCGTAAAGAGCGGGCTGCGCGTTGTTGGTGAGCGTAAGCTCGTCAGCGGGGCCGTCGAAGCAGAGCCTGCTGAGCGGGATACCGAGCACGTCGTCAATATGCGCAAACGTCTCTCTCGCTTGTGGGAAGGCCGCGGCGAGCTCCCTGCCCATCCCTGGCTTCTGTGATCCCTGGCCAGGAAAAAGAAGGATAACGTTCATGAACCTTACGTTGGCGAGGGTGCGCCTAGAGGCGGATGATCGCCGACGCCCAGGTGAATCCGGCGCCAAATGCGACCATCATCACCGTTGAACCCGGACCGACGATCTTCTTCTCGATGACCTCGTCGAGCGCGATCGGGATGGATGCAGAAGACGTGTTGCCAAACCGATCGATGTTCACGTAGACCTTGCTCATCGGAATGCCTGAGTGCTTGGCCGTCGCTTCTATGATGCGTGTGTTCGCCTGGTGCGGGATCAGCAGATCGATGTCGGCGCCTCGCAGCTTGGCGAAGTCGAGCGCGCGGTCGGCCGCCTCGCTCATCTCGCGCACTGCATGCTTGAACACTTCACGGCCGGCCATCTTGACCAGGTGACTTCGATTTTCGACGATCTCTTTCGTCATGGGGTGGGCGGCACCGCCGTCGGGGCGGTACAGCAGGTCCGCCAGGCAGCCGTCGCTTCGCATGAACGTCGAGAGAATTCCTGCCTTCTCGGCCGCCTTGTTGCGCTGTACGATGACAGCGCCGGCGCCGTCGCCGAAGAGGACGCACGTCGAGCGATCAGTCCAGTCGATGATTGCGCTCATTTTCTCTGCGCCGACAACGAGCGCTGTATCGATGGCCCCGGAAGCAATCATTCCTTCTGCGATCGTGAGCCCGTAAAGCCACCCTGAGCATGCGGCAGATACGTCGAATGCCGAGGCACGTGTGGCGCCAAGTTCTGCCTGGAGATCCACGGCGGTCGCAGGCAGTAGCCGGTCAGGGGTCGCGGTGCTAAGGATGATCACATCGAGCTCGCCGGATGTAACGCCAGCCTTCGACATGGCGCCACGCGCCGCAGCAGCAGCCATCCAGCAGGTCGTTTCGGATTCGGAAGCGATGCGCCTTTCGTGAATGCCGGTGCGCTCCATGATCCATTCATCGGATGTCTCGATCCCGATCGAAGCGAAGTCGTCGTTGGTGAAAATCCGGGACGGCAGTCCGCGGCCGGTTCCAGTGATGCGTGCAACGGTTGGTATCATGATGCTTCCGCCGTCTGATGTTTCTGCTCCGACGCCGCGAGGCGTTCGGTCATAAGATTGTTCATCTGGCTCTCCACTGCTCGAACGCCGACTTTGATTGCATTCATGATAGCGCGAGGCGACGATTTGCCATGACATATGATGCTGACGCCGCGGACTCCAAGCAGCGGTGCGCCACCATGTTCCGAGTAGTCCAGCTGACCGAGTGATCGCGCCAGCGTGGCTGGTTCTATTCCGGAAGATTTCTGGATAAGTCCGACGATCATCGGCGTAACGGCTTCGTAGAACTTGAGAACCACGTTGCCGACGAAACCGTCGCAGACGACAACGTCGAGAGCGCCGTGATCAGTTCCACCGACTGGCAGGTCGCGACCCTCGACGTTGCCAAGAAAATTGCAATCAGCGGCCGCAAACAGCGCATTGGCCTCCTTCACAACGGCGTTTCCCTTTTCTGGCTCTTCACCGATGCTGAGCAAGCCGATCGCGGGATTCTCACGACCAAGGATGCACTCGGCGTAAACACCACCGAGCCACGCGAACTGCAGCAACTCACTCGCTGAGCAATCGACATTCGCGCCGGAGTCCAGTACAACTACCGGGCGCCTGGAAGTTGGGAATAGCGTTGCGATGGCGGGCCGACGAAGGCCTGGCATCAGCTTGAGGACGAGGGTTGAGGCGGCCATCTGCGCGCCGGTGCTCCCGGCGGATACGAAGGCATCGGACTCACCCTTTACTTGAAGTGAGAGCCCTATCGTCATGGAATTGCGTGGTTTAGCACGCAATGCGGCAAGAGGCTTTTCGGACATATCGATCGCCTCGGGGGCGTCGACGATAGAAAGCCGGCTGCGTTGCTGAGCGAGGTTAGCGTGCTTGCCGGCCAACATTGATGCGAGCGTGCTCTCGATGACCTCATGGCGACCGACAAGCTGGATGGTATGGGACTGATCCAGCTCGGCTAGCGCCATCAGGGCACCCTCAACAGGGGCGTTGGGGGCGAAGTCGCCCCCCATCGCGTCTAACGCGATGCGGGCCAACTAGGCGCCCTTAGCGGCTACTCTTTGTTTGCCGCCGTAATAGCCACATTCCTCGCACACATGGTGCGGGCGTT
>JBDTAW010000101.1:0-2347 GCA_039924445.1 Gemmatimonadaceae bacterium | reverse complement strand
TTACAGAAGCCGCGAGGAAGGGAAAGCTTGATCCGGTTATTGGTAGAGATGAAGAGATTCGCCGGGTCGTGCAGGTACTGTCGCGACGAACCAAGAACAACCCGGTACTCATTGGAGAGCCAGGCGTCGGCAAGACCGCAATCGCCGAAGGGCTCGCGACGCGTATCATCAACGGAGACGTGCCGGAGAGCCTGAAGAACAAGCGCCTTATCTCGCTCGATCTCGGCGCGCTCATTGCCGGTGCCAAGTTTCGCGGCGAATTCGAGGAGCGTCTTAAGGCGGTACTCAAGGAGATCGTCGAGAGCGAGGGGCTATTCGTTGTCTTCATCGACGAGTTGCACACGTTGGTTGGTGCGGGAAAAGCTGAAGGATCGATGGACGCGGGCAACATGCTCAAGCCGATGCTTGCGCGCGGCGAGCTTCGCGTGGTTGGCGCGACGACGCTTGATGAATATCGCAAATACATCGAGAAAGATGCCGCGCTGGAGCGCAGATTTCAGCCCGTGTTCGTGGGCGAGCCGTCAGTTGAAAGCACGATCGCGATTCTGCGTGGTCTCAAGGAACGCTACGAGTCGCACCACGGAGTTCGCATCACGGACGGGGCCGTCGTTGCTGCAGCGACACTTTCGAATCGCTACATCGGTGACAGGTTTCTTCCGGACAAGGCGATCGATCTCATAGACGAAGCTGCCTCGCGATTACGCATCGAAATCGATTCCATGCCGCAGGAGATCGACGAAGTCGAACGGAGGATTACGCAGTTCGAAATCGAACGACAGGCGCTGCAGAAGGAGAAGGACCCCGCATCGCGCGAACGCTTGCAAACTCTCGAGAAGGACCTGTCCGACCTGCGTGAACAATCCGGCGCGATGAAGGCGCAGTGGCAACAGGAGAAGGAGTCGCTTGGTGCTGTTGGCAAGATCAAGCAGCAGATCGAGCAGGCGCGCACCGAGGCGGAACAGGCTACACGTAGCGGAGATCTCGGCAAGGCGGCTGAAATAAGTTACGGTACGATTCCGCAACTCGAGCGGGACATGGCCGAGGCGGAGAAGTCATTGTCGAGCAACACTGGCGGCGCCCGTTTTCTGAAGGAGGAAGTCGGCGCCGACGACGTTGCAGAGATAGTCGCGAAGTGGACCGGAATTCCAGTGTCGCGCATGATGGAAGGCGAACGCGAGCGGCTTACCAAACTGGAGTCTGTGCTTGCTAGTAGAGTGATTGGTCAGACGGAGGCAGTCGAAGCAGTATCCAACGCAGTCCGCCGTTCTCGTGCAGGATTGCAGGATCCCAATCGTCCGATCGGATCATTCATTTTCCTGGGACCGACCGGTGTCGGCAAGACCGAAACCGCACGCGCGTTGGCGGAGTTCCTGTTTGATGATGAGCAGGCGATGGTGCGCATCGACATGTCGGAATACATGGAGAAGCACGCCGTCGCGCGATTGATTGGTGCGCCGCCGGGCTATGTTGGATTCGAGGAAGGTGGCCAGCTCACGGAAGCCGTTCGTCGGCGTCCGTATTCGGTAATTCTTTTCGACGAGATCGAGAAAGCGCACCCGGACGTATTCAATATTTTGTTGCAGATTCTGGACGACGGACGACTGACTGACTCGCAGGGACGCACGGTTGATTTCAAGAACGCAGTTATCATCATGACATCGAACGTGGGGAGTCAGTACATCCTGGACAATACTGGTGGTGACTTCGATCGTGTCGAGGAGCAGGTGATATCGACGCTGCGGCAGCACTTCCGCCCGGAGTTCCTGAATCGCGTGGACGACATCATTGTATTCCGCCCGCTTGGCGAGGATCAGATCGCGCGAATCGTGGACCTGCAGTTGAATCGCCTTGAAAAACTGCTTGCCGACCGCAAGTTGACAATCGAACTGACACCAGCGGCGAAGCACTACCTTGCGCATGAAGGATACGACGCGGCATTCGGCGCGCGGCCACTGAAGCGCACGATTCAACGGATGGTGCAGAATCCACTCGCCATGGCCGTTTTGGAAGGGCGTTTCGTGGACGGTGATCTAATTCGCGTGGACGTTGACAGCGGGAATCATCTCACATTTACGTCGGAACGCGAAGCTGCCGCGAAGTAACGATGCAGATGTAACGTATCTGCGCCAGGCATTGGACCGGGCGCACGAAGCCGCGGCGGCCGGAGAGGTTCCGGTCGGCGCGGTTGTCGTGCATGATGGCGTCGTTGTCGGTACGGGCGCGAACCGCACACTGCGCGACAACGACGCAACAGCTCACGCAGAGATGCTTGCGATCCGCTCGGCGTCTGCCGCGCTGGGTCGCTGGCGCCTCAACGACTGCACGTTGTACGTGACACTGGAGCCGT
>JBDTAW010000100.1:0-2562 GCA_039924445.1 Gemmatimonadaceae bacterium | reverse complement strand
TCTCTCCGAGGCCGATTGGGGGTGGTCCGAAACCGACGTTCGATACGTAAAGATTGTCGTCTGGCCCCATCGTCATGGCCGTCGGGAAAAAGAGGCCGTCGGCGATCACCACTGAGCCGCCCCACTGATCGATGCGGACGATCTTACCGCTCGGCGGCGGCGCCGGAAAGCCGGGTGCGGTGATGGCCTCGAGTACATAGAGTCGTCCTCGCTCGTCCCAAGCACTGCCCAGCACCGCTGTCAGGCCGGTCGCCCAGGTTTTGATCTTCCCCGCCGAATTGATCTTCAGCTCGACCTCGGTACCTGGCACGACGGGAAACAGACCCAGGTTACCAACAAAGAAGTTGCCGTGGTACGATACGGTGGTCGGGACGATGTGGCCCATCGTGGCCGAGATGTCAGCGACTCGGCTGATCCGGCCATCAAGTCGCACCCTGTCGAGCGAGCCGTGATTCGGCTCGACGACGTAAAGCTCTCGGCGGACGGCCAGCATGCTGAACGGAGTGCCGTCGGGCTCGAAGTCGTCAGCGTTCATGTTCGCTGTGGGGTGTTCGCGATAGTACTGGCTCAGGTCCGCAACCTGAGACCAGGTGCCGTTCGCCGCGACGCGAATCACGCTGTTCGGCATGTCCGTGTGTCCGTGTGAGCACCCTGCCCCGTCCACGAGCGCGTACAGCTGTTTCCCTACGAACTCGACACTGGATATGCCGCTGACAAGTCCCATCGCGTTAACTGACGATGGCAACCCGCTCGCGACAACGCTCTTGACACCACCGGCAGATATTTTCGTGATCTGAGCGCTGTTTCCACCCAGGTATGGTCCAACCGGCGACGGAACCTGCTCGCAGTGTCCGACGGTCGAAGTCGTTCCGCCGGCGCCAGCTTCCGCAACGTAGAGGTTGTTGTCCGGTCCCCAGCGAAGCCCGCGCGGGTTATTGAGGCCCGACGCGAAGACGGTCACTGTTGCGAGAACCGGCGGAGCCTTGGCAGCGCTCGGCGGCGCCACGTTCGCCGGAGCCGTAGGCGCTCGCGCACTGTCGCAAGCGGACAACGCAGCGGTCAAGGCGAGCACCGGAAGACAGCGTGCCAGATGACGCGCTGCGCGATGCGGAGTGATGTGTGAGGAACGGGGCATCTTTGTCTCCCTGGCAGAAGTGTGGGGATTGCGCTCCCGGTCTTCGCTTCGCATCTTCGTGCGAAGCGAAGTCCGGGCAGTGTGCAGTATGAGGTCATGATCTCATACGCCCCTCATTTCCGGCTCATCCGACCCATGCTGCGAGTGGAGGTGTTCGGCGGCTTGGCAGTTGTTGCCGAGTCCGGGGATTCCATTACCCTGCAGCGGCGGCGCCTGGCGCTCCTCGCCACGCTTGCCGCCGCCAGCGCTCGGGGTGCGACACGGGATCAACTGGTCGGCTATTTCTGGCCCGAGGCGCCTTCGGATGTTGCGCGGCACTCGCTCGAGCAACTGATCTACGTGATCCGGCGACAGTTCGGCGAAGGTGTACTGCGCGGTGGAGATCCGCTATCCCTGAACCCGGAGTTCGTGACCTCGGACGTCGCGGAGTTCCGCGCCGCAATTCAGCGCGGCGACGACGAGGAAGCTGTCCGGCTGCATCGCGGCCCGTTCCTCGATGGCGTGTACCTGAGCGACGCGCCGGAGTTCGAGCGCTGGACGACACGTGAGCGCTCTCGCGCGATAACTGAGGTGGGGGGATGCTTCGAGCGGCTCGCCGTGGCGGCGACCGCACGTGGCGAGCTTCGAGCGTCGGTCGAGTGGCGATTACGGCGAGCTGCGGCAGAGCCTCTCAGTGCGGCTCACGCTCTTCACCTCATGCGCGCACTCGCCGCTGTCGGCGACCGTACGGCGGCATTACAGCACGCGCGAACCTACCAGAGTCTGGTCCAGCTCGAACTTGGTGGCACTCCGGACCCGGCGGTCGCCGCCCTCGCCGATGAGCTGCGCACCAGTGTGATCACCCCAGCGCGTCCGGTGGTCGCGACCGAAGCCGCAGATTTATCGGTCATCACGAACGCAACGCCGGCGGACGGCGCGAGCAAGCCCGGACGCGCGGATTCCGACGCCGCGCGCGAATTGCCGGACGCCCATGACGTGCCGCCGCCGCGTTACAAATCGCGCACGCGGCGCGGACTATGGTTGTCCGCCGTCGCGATCTGCGTCACGGCCCTCGTCACCGCGATTGCGGTGAGCCGCTCGCATGCCCTGCAGCGCGCGAAAGAAGTTGCCGTCCCGTCCGAAGTTGCCATTGCAGTACTACCACTGGAGAGCCTGTCGCGTGACTCCACCACGACCGCTGTCGCCGACGTCCTTACAGCTGCGCTGATCGAAACGCTCACGCAGAGCGGCGCGTTCCGAGTGATCCAGGGCCCGTCCACCCTCTTCTTCCAAGGTCACGAGCGCACCCATCCCAGCGCGATTGCCGACAGCCTTGGCGCTACGATTCTCATGTCGGGCGCGGTGGAACGCGACGGCCAGAACCTCCGGATCGCTCTGCGGCTCATCAGCCCACGCGACGCGACGGTACAGTGGGCTCGGGTCTATAA
>JBDTAW010000099.1:0-16767 GCA_039924445.1 Gemmatimonadaceae bacterium | reverse complement strand
GCAGTCACGCGTATGGCGATTCGTTGACGCTTCAGTTTGAATTGTACGGCTGGAATTCGATTGGTGAGCGAGAAGTCTACTCGACGTCGACGCGACGCGTCGTGTATCGTCCGTGGATGTCGGAAGCGCTTGCGCCGTTGACGGTTGCGATGCCGAACGAACGATCTGTTGCAGTCCTTGCAGTAAGACTTGAAGATGATGCTGGCGAAGTATTGCAGCGCAATTTTACGACGTTTGTCGTGAATGCTGCGGAACCAGCGATCGTGAAGCTTGCGGATGGTCGAAGCGCGCGCTTGGTGAGCGTCGGCGCCACTGCTTACGTGAACTCACACTGGTCGCAAAAGACGTGGAACGTGCTGGACAGTCTCAAGGCTGACGGCGCGGGTTCGGGTTTCTTCGAATATCGAATTCCATGGCCGAAGGATGTGAAGCCGAGCGACGTGACGGAAGCGGAATTCATTGTCGAAGCGTCGTCGAAACAGCTGTTCGGCAAGGATCGCGATTCTACCGTGCGGGACAACGGCGACTACATGCGCGGCGGCGGTCTCCAGGATCCGAGCCGCAATCGGAACGCGTATCCGATGACCGATGAAAAGCTATTTCCAAGCGCTATTACAGTGCGGGTGAACGGCGAGGTAGCCGGCCGCTACGACCTCACTGACGATCCCGCCGATCATCGCGGAATTCTGTCGTGGTATTCCCAGAAGCGGGACAAATTCCTGCGCGAAGCGGGCTCCTACGGTCAACTGCTCAGGGTCGCGATTCCGGCGTCTGCGGTGGCACGCGCCGAGCGGTCCGGCGAGATCGTGATTCGTCTGGAAGTCGGCGACGCCATGCCTGGTGGCCTCGCCGTTTACGGTGCGCACTTCGGCCGATACCCGGTTGATCCATCGGTATTGTTGGTGTTTCGGGGGGCCGGGCACTAGCAGCCGAGCCGACGGGGGTGGCTTTGTGCATTAACGCACTTCCGCCGCGCCTGCTGCCGGTGATCCAGCGGCAGGATCGCCGGCAGCTCGAGGCGACTGCGGCGCGCACACTATCTAGCCGGTATCATCCCAGCTAGAATTTGACCATCTCAGCTCTTCCAGCACCACTACCAGAAGGCCTTTCCGAATGTCGATTTCCCGATCTCTTTCCGTAGCCGCGTGCCTGGCGTCGCTCACAGTTGCCGCAGCGTCGGCCAGCATCGCGAGCGCCCAGTCAACCGATCTTTTCTCCGAAATGCACTGGCGCGAAATTGGCCCGACGCGAGCCGGTCGAGCGCGTGCGTTGTCAGGCGTGCCGAGCCAGCCGAACGTGTTTTACGTCGGCTACGACAATGGCGGAGTTTGGCGATCCACCGATTACGGTTCGAACTGGGTCCCGATATTCGACAACGAGCCGACGGGTTCGATCGGGGCAATCGGCGTTTCGCAGTCGGATCCGAACATCATATATGTAGGTACGGGAGCGGGAATCATCAGACCCGACCTTTCAACGGGTGATGGCGTCTACAAGTCGGTTGATGGCGGAAAGACGTGGACGCATCTCGGACTCCGCGACAGCCAGATGATCGCGAACATAGATGTCGATCCCACAAACCCGAATATTCTCTTCGTAGCTGCACTCGGGCATCCGTACGGACCGAATCCGGAGCGCGGAATATTCCGCTCCAGGGATGGCGGCAAGACATTCGAGAAAGTTCTCTACAAGGATGACTACACCAGTGGCAATGATGTTCGCATCGATCCCAAAAATCCGAACATTGTTTACGCTGCGCTCTGGCAGCAGCAGCAGAGTTACATCGAGGGCGGAGAGTTCGGCGCTGCAGGCGGCGGAATCTTCAAGTCCACCGATGGTGGCACAACATGGAAGCCGCTTACGAACGGACTGCCGGCTGGCGTGATCGAAGCCAATCTTGGCGTTTCGCCTAGCAACCCGAGCACGGTTTACGCGATGGTTGCTGGTGTGACCGGAGCGGCGAATCCAGGCGGTCGGCCGAACACAACCGGCACTGTAGAGTTTTACAAGTCGACAGACTCAGGTGAACACTGGTATCGCGCCGCGCACGATCCCAACACGCCGGGTGCATCTGCGAACGCGGTGCTTGATCCTCGTCCCTTAGTGCGCATCGGTGGTGGTGATCTTCCCACGATTGCAGTCGATGGAAAGAACCCGAACGTCGTGTACAGTGCGTCAACCGTATTCTGGCGGACTGAAGATGGCGGCGTAACCTGGAGCGCAGTTCGTGGCGCGCCTGGCGGTGACGACTATCAGAAGATCTGGGTCAACCCCAACGATCCGAACATCCTGCTGGTGGTCGCAGATCAGGGCGCGATTGTATCAGGGAATCGTGGATTTTCGTGGAGCAACTGGTACAACCAGAACACGGCGGCGATGTATCACGTCTCGACAGACGACGCATTCCCGTATCGCGTATGTGGTGGCCAGCAGGACTCAGGTTCTGCATGCGTGGATAGCAGATCAGACGACGGTGAGATCACATTCCACGACTGGCACCCGGTGAACATCCAGGAGTATGGCGTCGCGGCGAGCGATCCAAAGGATCCGGATCTGGTTTTCGGTAGCGGGCGCACCAATGTGTCACTGTACAATCGGAGCACAGGTCAGACGACGAACGTCGGGCCCGACGCAGTGGACCGCGGGACGGAGTATGGTCGCAACGTACGCACGATGCCGATCCTCTGGTCGCCGATCAATCCGAAAGTGCTGTTCTATACTTCGAATGTGGTTTGGAAGTCAGCTGACAATGGACACAGTTGGAATCGCATCAGCCCCGATCTGGCACGCCAGAGCTGGGCAGTCCCTGCTACAGTCGGCAGGTACTCGAATGAAGTAAAGCCGGCGCCAACGGGCAGCATCACGGCGCTTTCCGCATCCCCCCGCGATATCAACGTGATCTGGGCCGGCACGGATGACGGCAACATCCAGGTAACAACGGATGGTGGCGCAAAGTGGAACAACGTTACGCCATCGCAGATCAAGCCCTGGACTCGCATCTTCAACATCGACGCGGGTCACTTCGATACGAAGACAGCATACGCGGCAGCGAACACGATGCGCATCGACGACATGAATCCGCATCTCTGGCGCACGCACGATGGTGGCAAGACGTGGACAGAGATCGATCACGGAATTGCGCCAGGGGTAGTGACGAACTCGATTCGTGAGGATCCGCGCAAGGAGGGTCTGCTCTACGCATCAACTGAAACTCAGGTATGGGTTTCCTTCGATGATGGTGACAACTGGCAATCGTTGAGACTCGACATGCCGGCAGTGTCGGTTCGTGATATTCAGCTCAAGGACGACAGCATCTGCATGTGTTCCGACCTGATCGCCGGAACGCATGGCCGCGGCTTCTGGATTCTTGACGATGTGACGCCGCTGCGTCAGGCAGCGGAAGCTCGCGCTGCCGCGCCGGCATACCTGTACAAGCCGGCAATCGCGCTGCGAATTCGTCTCGCGACGAACGATCCGACGCCGTGGCCGCCGGAAGTTCCCGCAGGCGAGAACCCGCCGAACGGTGCAATCATTGACTACTATCTTGCGTCGGCAGTGTCAGGTCCCGTGACGATCGATATTCTCGATGCAGGCGGCAAGCTTGTACGCACGTACACGAGCGAACTCAAGCGGGATCCGGATCCGGCAGTTGACGCTGCGGCGTACGACAAGGTGTGTCAGGAAGCGCCAGGTTCCGCGGATTGCGCGGTGCCGCTGTACTGGCCCTCGCGCATCAAGTCTGTTCCGACCAGTGCTGGAATGCATCGCATCAGCTGGAACCTGCGGTACCAGCCCCTCGCGCAGGAGCGCGGTGAGGTAGATGCAACTGGCGCCGTGCCGCATCGCAGCTCGCCGCCGGCGAGCTCACCATGGGCGCCGCCGGGCAACTACACAGTTCGGTTGACCGTTGGTGGAAAGAGCTACACGCAACCGCTTACGGTTCGACTTGATCCCCGTGTACGTATCACTCCAGCGGCTCTTGCAGAGAACACGAAGCTTTCGATGGAGATGTACGAATTGGCGCGTACGACGAGAATGGCGTACGGTCAGGCGCGTGATCTCGAAGGGAAGCTCGAGTCTGTGAACAAGGAACAGCAGGTGAACATCGATGAGTTCAAGGCACAGATAGATTCCGTGGCGCCCAGCGAGGCGCGCGGCGGACGTCGTGGATTCGGCGGCTTCGGTCGCGGTGGCGGACGTCCGGCAGTCACTCTGAATGGCGCGAGCACTTCGACGCTTGCCGCATCGCTTGCAATGCAATCGGCGGAAATGGCACCGACGGCGGCGCAGATCGCGGCGTGCACGCGTGCAAGAGAGCAGGCAGCTGCTGCGCTGGCGCGCTGGGAGGTCATGAAGACGAAGGGACTGTCGTCCTTCAATGCGATGCTCAAGACGAAAGGCCAGCCAGCCTTGACGTTACCAGCACTCAGAATGCCGCCAGCATTGCCGGCAGATGAAAACGGCAATGTGAATGAAAACGAGAACGAGGGTTAACTCGAACCGATTGCTTATGGAAACCAAATGAGTTTGTTACGATTCCTGTTGCCCATCGCGTTCGCGCTTGCATCCGCTCTTGCACCGCGAATCGCGGTGGGCCAGGGGTCGTATCTTTTTGTATGGACGGGTGGGACCGGACCGGGCGCGAGCGATTTCATGGCGACGATCGACGCAAACCCTGCATCCAGCACTTACGGGCATGTGCTGGCCAGTGTGCCTACTGGCACCATTGGAATGCCGCATCACACAGAACATGAGATGCCGGTCGATGGCCATCTACTCGCCAATGATTTTCCAGCCGGTCACACGTGGCTATTTGATCTGACCAATCCTGTGAAGCCGTGGATAATTACCTCGTTTGGTGATGTTGCTGGCTACAGTCATCCACACTCGTTCATTCGACTGGCGAACGGAAATCTGCTCGCGACGTTTCAGTATCGTGCAGATGCGACGACAAAGAGTGAGATGAAGATGGGCGCCGCGGGAATGCACGGGATGAAGGATCCAGCTCTGCATCGCACGGGGGGCCTCGTTGAGATGGACGAGCGTGGCAAGCCGTTGCTCTCCGCGAGCGCGGTTGATACGTCCATCAAGGACCGGTTCCTGTACCCGTACAGTGTTCTGCCGATGCCGGGGATTGATCGCGCCGTGTCGACAACAAGCGACATGAACCTCGGTGACACGACCGCGACGTCGCAATGGATTCAGATCTGGCGCCTGTCGGACCTCAAACTGTTGCGCACGTTCGCACTCCCTGCGGGCCCAAGAGGGTCGCGTGGGTATGCGAACGAATTCACGGGGGAGCCGCGCCTGCTGCCGGATGGCCACAGCGTGTACATCCATACGTTCAACTGCGGATTGTACTTGCTGCAGGATGTCGGCAATCCGAAATCGACGGCCAGCTTTGTGCATGCGTTCAATGGCGTAGACTGTGGCGTTCCGGTTGTCACGTCGCATTACTGGATTCAAACGGTGCCTGCAATGCATGGTCTGGTCGTGCTGGACGTAACAAATCCGGAACATCCGCGCGAGGTTTCACGCCTGAGCGTTGGCGCGGACGAAATGCCGCACTGGATTGCAATCGACCCCACGGGCAAGCGCATCGTGCTGAACTCAGCGGGTGCCGGAAACCGGCTTTTCGTGATCAACTTTGATCCGCGCACGGGCCAACTCGCACTCGACGTTCACTTTCGCGATCCCGGGAGCAAGAAGCCGGGGATCGTGCTGACCGGTGCAAACTGGCCGCGTGGCTTCACGGGCAACGTTGTCCCACACGGAGCAGTGTTCTCGCGATGAGCGCAGGTACAACCACCCCAAAAAAGAATTCGGAATTCAATTCGGCGCGTACGCGTGCTCGCGTGCTCATCGTGCTGCTCGCGGTGGGCATCCTCTACGGTGCCGGCCCGTACCTTCCCGGCTTGCTCGGCGCCGCGGTGCTCTATGTAGTCAGCGTTCCGGTATATCGTCGGCTCACTAAACACATGAGCGACGCCTGGGCGGCACTAATCATTACACTGAGCGTCGCGGTGCTGATTGTCATCCCTGTGACCTGGATGGTAGCGATAGCTCTCGAGCAGGCACCGGATGCCTTGTCCGCCTTGACGAACAGTGATGCGTTCGCCCGTCTCTCAACGCTCCACGTCGGACCGCTGGATGTTGGCTCACAGCTCTCGAAAATCAGCGAAGTGGGCGGTGCCTGGGCCTCGCGGCAGGCTCTGGCTGTCGTCGGTAGTGTGACGAGAGCTATTCTGAATCTCCTCATCGCGACGGTCGGGCTCTACTACCTCCTACAGGCAGCCGATTCGCTTTGGAAACGAGTGCAACCGCTAATCCCGTTCTCAACTGAAGGCGCTGAAGCGCTCCGCGAACGGTTTGGAATGGTGACGCAGGCGACGTTGATTGGCATGGTCGCCACTGGAATTGCGCAGGGTACTACAGTCGGTGTCGCATTCTGGCTGGTGGGTTTGTCGAACCCCGTTGTGTGGGGAACGGCTACCGCAGTCGCATCAATTTTCCCAATACTCGGCAGTGCACTCGTTTGGGGACCCGGCGTCATTGTCCTGGTTGTCGGGCATCGTTATAGCGCGGCAATAGTTCTCGGACTTGTCGGCGGCATCATCGCGTCGAACATCGACAATGTCATACGCCCATTGGTGTATCGCAGAGTGTCTGGTGTGCATCCAATGGCGACGCTGGTCGGCGCGTTCGCAGGCGTTGAGTTTATGGGACTGGCAGGCTTGCTGCTCGGGCCGCTCGCGATTTCGTATCTCATTGAGTTGCTGGATCTCTATGACGCGGAGTACGGTAAAGATTCGCCATCCGCCGCCTCAGCCGACTGAAGCTCCCGCAGCGCTTCCGGCTGGCCGTTTGCCGCTGAAGAAGTTTTTGATGGCGCGCCAGATTGCGCGGACGAGCAACATCGTGAGTGCGAGTAACAACAGTGCAGCAACCAGTGTGATGACCGGGTGGTGCCACATCGAGTAGGTCACCGCTGCGACGACCCCGAGTTCGATGGAATTCACTATTCCGTTGCTCACCGGCTCAGGCGAAGTATCGACAGCGGCGCGTAACCCAAGTTTTGCGAGATTTGTCGTCAGACCAAGCCCACCACCCAGCAATCCGGCGAGAACTATTACAGTCGGATCAGCGTGCCACGCGGTCGCGACTGCAAGCGCCGCAGCAGCGGGCGTTCGGATCATTGTGTGAGCTGCTTCCCACGCAGTAGCAACACCGGGAATAAGTGTTGCGAGAAACTCCACGAGCGCCAGGACAGCAGCTACGCCGATGATTATTGGGTTCGATAGCACCGCCAGTACGCCGGGTATGGGGCCGATCCAGCCGTAGCGCTCACCAATTCCAACAAGCGCAACTGTCGCGTACAGGCTGATTCCGGATGCGTATGCAATGCCGAGTGACTCGGCGAGAGTGATAAACGCGTTCAACGGCGTGTGGCGAGAGGCGTCACGAGTTTTTGGACCAGAGAAGCAGTACGCCGCACATCGCCCCCGGGAGTCGATTCTGATATTGCACCGGGACATTTCCCGGTGTGCGGTACTCGATCGCAGCCAGATCTCTCACGTTCACCCAGTCAATTCCGCCATCAGCGAGATATACTCCGTTAACGAATATCTGGAGATAGCACGGCGAGCCCGTCATGTCTATGTTGAGTCTGCTGGCCACGCGGTCTCCGCTGCTGCCAGGAACGACCCGAATCCCGGGAAAGTGCGCAATCAGGACACTTCCGAGTGGAAAGTCCTGTTCGTTGGCGAGTTGGTCCTCAGTTACCATGTACCCACCCCGTGCGCGGGGCGAGCGTATTACCGCACCGGTGTCAAGCGTGGTATCGGCGGCCAGGGGACTGAACTTCGACAACAGCGAAGTGACCGAGGCGTTGCCCGAGTCGGATCGGTGGCCCCTCGACATCATGACACTTGCGCCAGACGCAGGAATTGCGACCACGGCGAGAAGAATTGCCAGGGTGACGAGCCCAATCAATACGGAGCGCGCACCGAGAAGCCGAGTATTCGATTGCGAAAGCATCGTTCGGGCCCCCAATATGGCGTTGGTGCTGCAGTAGTAATTTTCTGCAAACCGTCAGCCAGACTTGAAAATTACCATAAATAATCACTGGTCGGTCACAATTTTATGACACCAATTGAGTCCGACGGGCGCCGGTGGTGATGTAATGGAGGCAGGAATTGGTGGTTGAAATCGATGTTGCTGAACTCTATCGCCTCCGTGCGGCGGAGCTTCGTGTGCTGCACGGAACAGCGGTGCGCGGCTGGCGGCGTTTCGCGAACTTCCGGGTGTTCGCGTTCATCCTGTTCGGGGGCTCTGTCTGGTGGACAGCCGCGTCCGGAGGTGCCGGCCGTTTTCTACCCATCCTGGCGACGGCTGCGACTCTAATTGGCTTCGCGGTTCTCGTTTCCTTCAGTTCGCGAGCCCATGCGTCGGTTACTCGGCTCGAACGCCTGATCAGTATTAAGGAAGAAGGCATCCGCCGAGTTGAGCGCGACTGGTCTGCGCTTGAGCAGCGCCCATGGGCTTCGGTTCCGTCGTCGCACCCGTACGCAACAGATCTGGATGTTTTCGGTAAGGCGTCACTTGTGCAACTGTTTCCGCCGCTGAGTGTGGCGCCGGGACGAACGACTCTGGCTTCCTGGCTGCTCGGTGCCGCGGCGCCAGGCGAATTGATCCTGCGGCAGCAGGCGATTGACGAGCTGAAGAATCGAGTCGAACTGCGTGAAGAGTTGCTGCTGCGCACCGAACGCATCAACATCAGCGCCACGCGGCTGAGCGCGTTTGAGGAATGGTCAGGCACTGTCGACGACGAGTTCGGCGGAGCGGGTATCACCGTTCTAACCGTCCTCATTCCGTTGACCTCATTGCTTCTGGCTGTGGCGCAGGGGCTGGGCGCAGTCAGCCAGGCTTACTGGCTGATACCAATTGCAATTGGCGGGCTGCTCACAATGCGATTCAGAAAGCGGCTTCGCACGGCGCTGTCTGAAGTACAGGGACAGCGCAACGTACTGCGCGGGTACGCGGACGTTGCGTCACTGATGTCAGATGAAACGCTTCACTCATCGCTTCTGGTGAATCTTCGGACTCAACTGGGTACTGGCGAGACAAGCGCCGAACGGAGGATGCGAGCGCTCGAACGGCTGGCAGAGAATACTGATGTGGGACTGTCACCGATGCTTCACTTCGTAGTGCAGGCGCTCACTCTGTGGGATTTTCATGTAGTGCGAATGTTGAACCGCTGGAAGCGGGCTGGTGGCAACAACGTTGCCGAGTGGATGACTGCCATCGGCGTGTTCGAGAGTCTCGCTGCGCTTGCAACTCTCGCGTACGATAACCCGGAATGGGTATTCCCGACTATTGACGAACGAAGCCCGGCGCAGGTAGATGCGTTGTCACTCGGCCATCCACTGCTAGGCGCAAAACATCGCGTCGACAACGACGTGACAATCGGGCCGCCGGGAACGCTGGTCCTGATCACCGGTTCGAACATGGCAGGTAAAAGTACGCTGTTACGCGCTATCGGACTCAACGTAGTACTTGCTCAATGCGGGTCGACAGTGTGCGCGTCGCGTATGACCCTCCCACCAATCTCGTTGTATACCAGCATGCGTGTACAGGATTCGCTCGAACGAGGCGTGTCGTATTTCATGGCCGAACTCGAGCGATTGAAACTCGTTGTGGATGCGGCCGGCGCGGCACACGTCAATGGAAAGGCGACGCTGCTATTTCTCCTGGATGAAATCCTGCATGGGACCAATTCCGCCGAGCGTACCATCGCAGCCAGGCACGTGTTGGCTCGATTAATCGAGTCTGGGGCGATTGGTGCGGTTACCACGCATGATCTTGCGTTGGCCGATACGCCGGAATTCGCGGGAATTGCGAAACATGTGCATTTTCAGGAGGAATTTTCGCGGGCTGCGGATGGTACGCCGACAATGCGGTTCGATTACCGGCTTCGACCCGGGAAGGCGGAATCGAGTAACGCGCTGAAGCTGCTGGAACTCGTTGGCCTCAGTGTAGGACTTACCCCTAACGCCTATCCGGAATCTCCTGACTGATTTTGTCTTATAGCTGGGTAGATTCAATACGAGCGGCCAGGATCAGTCACCGGAGGAAGTCATGTTACACGCAGACCCCCGCAAGTCTTCGCATAGCGAAATCGATTCTCCGCCAGCGATCCGCGAGCTGAGTCGGTGGGAATGCGAGGAAGTTCTCACCAGGAACCACGTTGGCAGGATCGCATTCACTCTGCATGATCGTGTGGACATCGAACCAATCCATTACGTATTCGACGCCGGCTGGATATATGGGCGCACGAGCCATGGGACCAAGCTTTCAACGATTGCGCACCACAGATGGGTTGCATTCGAAGTGGACGAAGTAAAGGAACTGTTTCAGTGGCGAAGCGTCGTGGTAAAGGGTGCGTTTTACATTATCGAGCCGCACACTGCCGAATATCAGGATCCGGCCTTCGTGCACGGAGTCAGCCTGCTTCGGTCTCTCATACCAGAGACTCTTACCGCGGACGATCCAACGCCGTTTCGTACTTCCGTGTTTCGAATCCACCTGGATGAAGTGACCGGACGCGAGGCTGGCGATTGGTCTTGATGACTGCGTAGATCCTCGATTGAATCGGCGGCGCTAGACACCTCGGGCGAGTCTTACAGCGGCGATCACGATGATGATCCCGAGCAGCGCGTTTGCACGAGCCAGATGCGCCGCGTGACGACGTAGTGAAATAGCGGCTGGCGAGCCCGGCTTTTGTCGTCCGGCTGCTGGCCCAAGTATGAAGTCGTGAATCGCGCTCACGACTATCATCGCGGTGACGGCGATGAGCTTGCATGCAAGCGAGTGTCCCACACCGCTGTGCCAGAACACCGACGAAGCCCAGACATTATCCCATTGTAGCCAGCCGCGGTAATACAGGTTTGCTAACCCGGTAAGTACCAGTATGGCTATCGCGATCCAGCCAGCCGAGCGGAACCGCAATCCCATTTCCCGAAATAGTCTTTGCCGTTGTTCCGGTGGCTCAACTGACCGGAGCAGCGGAGCACCAATTACAGCGAGGAAAAACATCCCGCCGAGCCAGAAGAGTGCCGCAAGGACGTGAATCGTGACGAATGTCAGGTACATGTACGACGGGATTCCTGGGCTACTGTTGCTTGAGTGTGAAATGCTCCGTGCACGTATGATGGCTGCGGAACCCGGAACGAACTGTGACGGTTGTCACAGCGCGATCACAGGCCATCGTTGTTCAATTCTGCCCGCGCTTGCGCCACCAGCGTGCTATTCCATCCACACTCATGCGATAGTTGCCCGCTTCTTCATACCTGACAAGGAGTGAGCCCTCACCAGCCGCTTTGGAGAGCTGCACATCCTCCATATCGCGCAAGGCATTTGCTACCGAGAGCGGCTCCTCGCCAGTCGCGAGGCGGCCTCCTACCCACCCAGCCCAGAACCAGGTGCGTGCAAGCAGTTCGTCGAGGTGCCACGCAACGTCGTCGTAACCACCGAAGTGCGTGAGATACAATTTGCGTGGTGCAAGCGAGCGAAGAGTCGCGATACTCGCCTGCCATTTTTCAGGAGAAAATTCCGGTGGCGGGGTCGGCGGTCGAACGTGACTGATTCCATCGAGCCTGACGCCGGCAACGTCGCCGGTGAATACAATTCCGGTTTCACGCTCGTGCAATGCGAGGTGATGATTCGCGTGGCCAGGTGTGTCGTACGCATGCAGCGTTCGTGAACCCGTCGCAAGCGTATCCTTGTCACCGAGGATATGAAGGCGATCCTTCGGCACCGGGAGCATCTCCCCCCAAAGCGGACCCATGAATTCGCCATAGATTCGCGTTGCACTCGACATCAGCTTGGCGGGATCGATCAGATGTGGAGCGCCAACTGGATGCACGTGAAGCCGTGCACGCGGAAGTCTACGAAGTAGCGCACCAGCGCCGCCTGCATGATCCAGATGGATGTGCGTAACGACGATGTCACCGATCTGATCGGGATCGAAACCAGCCTGCCGTATGCCAGCCAACAGCGTCTCCATCGTGCTTGCCGGTCCGGTTTCGATAAGTGTCAGTGCGTCGCCATCACTAACCAGATACGAGCCGATTACCCCGGGGGAGCCACGGAAATGGTGGTCCAGCAGAAAGACGCCCGGTTCCACTTCTTTGGCGAGATTCCGGGATTTTGGAGTGTGATCAATCGAGATTGTCATGATATCGGATCAAAACCGCTCGCCCTTTGCCTCGCGGGCCTGACTGCCCACGGGCCGGATTCGCGACCACATGGTAAAGAAGAATACCCCGATAGCGATTGCCTGCAGAAAACCCGCCGCTACGATTGCGGTACGTAACCATAAAGCTGAAATATTCAATCCAAAGAGGCTTGATCGAAGGACTTCTCCGCCCACCCGGCCAAATGTGCCCATCGTGATCAGCCAGTATGCGGTGCTCGCAAGCCGCGGATCATACCTCGCGTCTGTCTTCTCCGGCCGTGGAAAGAGCCAGAGTGCGACTCCCATGATCATCATCATCACGAACCCGACAAACAGCGCATGGGTATGCGCGCTCACGAGATACGGATCTGGCGCAGCCCCCGCAAGCTCGCGGCGTGCGATCAACCATCCGCCGATAGCGAGCCCGATCGCGAGGAATGCAACAGCTGTTTTGACGTAGCGACGCACGAGCGTGTACATGGTGAGGAACTATACAGCGCCGAGACTACAGTGCAAATACTCGGAGAACTCGGAGGTCGTGACATCCGTCACACTCACAGATATCGTGGCGGGATAGGGTTACAGGGGGGAAACCAGCGGCCGTCAGTCCGTCGGAGCCCCTGCATTCCTCTCCAACAGCTACCCCAATGGCGATTGCAAGCAATCTTGGCTTCCCGAGGATCGGCCAGTCACGCGAACTGAAGCGTGCCCTGGAGGATCACTGGGCCGGCCGATCGACCCCGGAACAACTGATGGAGGTGGCCAGATCTCTGCGCCTTACGCACTGGGAGTTGCAGTCGCGTCGCCGGATCGACCACGTTCCATCCAACGACTTTTCACTGTACGATCACGTCCTTGATACGGCGGTGATGGTCGGAGCGATACCATCACGCTTCGATAACCTCCGCGAACTCGACGATCTCTCGCGCTACTTCGCAATGGCGCGCGGCCTGACGGGGCACGAATCGTCTGTTCCGGCGATGGAAATGACCAAGTGGTTCGATACAAACTACCACTACATCGTGCCGGAATTCGAGAAGGGCCAGGAGTTCCGCTTGAACTCGACGAAGCCCATTGATGAATTCATCGAGGCGAAAGCAGCCGGTATAATCACTCGACCGGTGCTGCTCGGGCCGATCTCATTGCTTCTTCTGGGCAAGAGTCGAGACGACGCAGTGGACCCAATTGCACTGTTGCCGAAAATTATTCCGATATATGAACAGATTCTGCAGCGCTTGAAGTCGGAAGGTGCGGGCTGGGTTCAGATGGATGAGCCGTGCCTGATCGGCGCAAGCAAAGTATCCATACTGGATGCGTATCGCGAAACCTACGAACGGCTCGGCGCCGCTGGACCCAAGGTGCTCGTTGCAACGTACTTTGGTGATCTCGGAGAGAATCTTGCGCTTGCGCTTGAACTCCCGGTCGCCGCTTTGCACATCGACCTGGTCCGCGCGCCATCGCAACTCGCGCGCGCACTTGAAGTGATCCCTCCGCAACTTGCGCTTTCACTCGGCGTCGTTGACGGGCGCAACATTTGGCGTGCAGATCTCGATACAGCATTCAGGCTTGTCGATCAGGCGGCGAAAAAACTCGGACCCGATCGTACACTGGTTGCCCCTTCGTGCTCACTTCTGCATGTCCCAATCGACCTTACCGCTGAAACAGATATGGACGGCGGTCTTGTTGAGTGGCTCGCGTTCGCCAAGCAGAAAATACGCGAGGTAGCGCTACTCGCCGAATCGGTGAGTGGCTCGGAAGATCGTCCCTCCGTTTACAGGCAGGCGTTCATTGAAGCACGTCACGCCATGAAACGTCGTCGCAACTCACCAAGGATCCATGACGCCGATGTGCGTCACCGCCAGGGGAATGTGACGGAGGAAATGGAGCACAGAACTACTCCGTACGAGGAACGGCGCGAGATACAGGCGGCTGCCCTCAAGCTTCCCTTGCTGCCAACAACCACGATCGGATCGTTCCCGCAAACCGCGGAGATTCGACGTGCGCGCTCCGATCATCGTGCCGGACGGATGACCGATGACCAGTACGAGACATTCCTGCGCGCCAAAATCACGGAGGCGATTCGCTTCCAGGAAGAGGTCGGCCTCGACGTACTCGTCCATGGCGAGTTCGAACGCAATGACATGGTCGAATATTTCGCAACACAGCTCAAAGGCTTCGCCTTTACGCAGAACGGATGGGTACAGAGCTACGGCTCGCGATGCGTAAAGCCACCGATCATCTATGGTGATGTATCACGGCCCGAATCGATGACGGTCGCGTGGTCCCAGTTTGCGCAATCACTAACAGACCGACCTGTGAAAGGGATGCTCACGGGCCCTGTAACCATGCTCCAATGGTCCTTCGTAAGAGATGATCAACCGCGCGCGCTGACGTGCCGTCAACTTGCACTCGCAATACGCGATGAGGTTGCGGATCTCGAGGGAGCCGGTATTCGAGTGATTCAGATTGACGAACCAGCCATACGTGAAGGGCTCCCACTACGACGCGATGAGTGGGAGGAATACCTGCGATGGGCGGTCAGCGCGTTTCGTCTTGCGTCGAGCGGGGTGCTGGACGAGACTCAGATTCACACCCACATGTGCTACTCTGAGTTCGATGATATAATCGATGCTGTCGCGTCAATGGACGCGGATGCGCTCTCGATCGAAACTTCCCGCTCCGACATGGAACTGCTCGATACGTTCGGCCGTACTGGATATCCAAACAGTGTTGGGCCGGGTGTGTACGACGTACATTCGCCTGCGATTCCGTCAGTCGAGGACATCAAGGCGCTGTTGCGAAAGGCAGTGGCGGTACTGGAACCGCGACAACTGTGGGTGAATCCTGACTGCGGCTTGAAAACCAGACGTTGGCAGGAGGTTCGACCAGCCATCGATGCGATGGTAGTGGCTGCATCGCAGATGCGGCACGAGCTGGCCGATCAGTCGAGTGGCTACCTTGATTCAACTGCCGACGACGTGTCTTCAAACATGCTGGCGACTGAGCGCCAGGGTGCGCGGACCTGACTATACGTCCGACGTTCCAACGATGCCTTCCGGCCGCCCGTTTCCTGAGGACGGCCGGGAAGGCAACACCGGCGATGGAATACTGATTACTTGCGGCTTATGCGGACACGCCAGACTGCTGGTCCCTCTTCCTCGTAGACCCAGTCAAACGTATTCGGCCGCTCGGCGAGCAACTGATACCGAAGAGGGCGTGGATCATGATCATTGATCAGCATCATCGCCTGACCACTCTTGAGCCCGTCGAAAGTGCGGAATATCGTGGGATGCTTTTCGCGTGGGGGGATTATCCGTGCATCAAGTTCAATTGCAACATTGGTTGATTCGGGTGTTGTTGACTGCGACATTCTCGACTCCTTGTTGTTGAATTCAGTTTCTGTTAATCGTTTCGCCAGATTCTTACCTGCACTTCGTTCGCCTGCGATTCATCTATCGTGAAGTGAAACCCTCGCTCTCTCAGGATGGGAAGGAGGAACTGCGGAACTCGCATGTTGACTTGCACGAGCATACTGTCACTCGGCAGTCCTTCCAGCGCCTCGAGCGTGCGCACAAGCGGTTCCGGCGGTTCCAGGTCGCGGACATCGAGCCAGACTTCGGTCCGCGCTGGTGCTTCATCGGAGGTTCCGGTATCACCCGACGCAACCGGAGTCGATGTGCTGCGCGCTTCCCGTGCCGGCGCAGCTTCCTCGCCACCAGCGTCACGCTTCGCCTGCCGGAAGAACCACACAGACCAGTCATCGTCTGCATGTTTCTCGACCTTGTGTCCAAAACCGCGCTTTTCCATCACGCCGAATAACGGAACCGGTTCGAATGGCGCGCGGAGGTGAAGCACGCCTTCACTCCCAAGACCAGCCACTGCAGCCATGATTCTGGAGAATGGCTCACCGCCTTTGGATAGCTCGTCGCGTACGTCCAGCTCAACTGCGGAGGCGAACGATGGAATAGACGACAACTCCTCCACATCAGCCGCTGTACTCTCCGGCTCGACATCCAGATCAGCGATTGTCTTGATTCCCAGAACTTCGTTCAGGTCGCGTACAAGCGTTTCAGTCGGGATCTTGCACAGCCGTGCTGCCTGCGAGACGGTGGTTACGCGGGCCATGACGCGCCGCATTGGAGAATTCCGAAGCTTCGCAAGCTGAGGCGAATGACTCGCGATAACGTCTATCAATCGCTCGTCGCGCTCGAACAGACTCTGCAGTTTGTCGGAAGCCTTGATTGGAGCAACAGTGTTACTCATCCAAGTGCCCTCGCTGGAGGTGTCGAAGGCGCCGGTGTGGCGACTCCAAATGAAGTACCGAATGCAACGCGGATAATCTGGCTGGCAAACAGCACAACTCCGCCAGCAAACAAACAGGCCGCACCGCGCACTAGGCTGGGCGTCGCTGTGATTACTCCGGCAAACATGCCCACAATACCGAGTACGAATAACAGTAGATCGATGTGCGCAATGCGTGATGAATAGAGTTGCGCGACTGTCGGCACACGTTTTTTGCCCATATCATCGTG
>JBDTAW010000098.1:0-11790 GCA_039924445.1 Gemmatimonadaceae bacterium | reverse complement strand
CATGCAAGGAAGAAACGCTGCTCCGGAGTGAAGCCGTCGATCTTCGTACGAGGCTTGTTGCCGAGGGCCTTCTCCATCGCCGCGTAGGCAATCGTGAGACCACCGAGATCGGCAATGTTTTCACCGTTGGTGAGTTTGCCGTTCACATGGACTGAATCGAGGATAGTTCTCGTGTCGAACTGAGCTGCGTAGGCATCCGTCCTGGATTTGAAGTTCGCGAGATCGCCCTTGGTGAACCAGGTCTTCAGATTCCCGTGCGCGTCGAACTGCGCGCCCTCGTCGTCAAAGCCATGACTCATTTCGTGGCCGATGACCGCGCCCATTCCACCGTAATTGACGGCATCGTCGGCATTGGGATCGAAGAACGGAGGCTGCATGATGCCAGCCGGAAAGACAATCTCGTTCATCGATGGGTTGTAGTACGCGTTGACGGTCGGCGGGCTCATCCCCCAGCGCGACCGATCCACCGGCTTGTTGATCCGGGCGATGTCGTCCGCATTATTGAACGCAGTTACCGCTTGGGCGTTTGCGTAATACGAAGCGCCCGGTGTGATGTGCAGGGCACTGTAATCCTTCCACTTGTCCGGATATCCAATCTTCTGCACAAAGGCATCGAG
The DNA here is from genome assembly GCA_039924445.1 of Gemmatimonadaceae bacterium. Lineage (GTDB taxonomy): Bacteria > Gemmatimonadota > Gemmatimonadetes > Gemmatimonadales > Gemmatimonadaceae > Fen-1247. The sequence goes on along the minus strand of JBDTAW010000098.1, from coordinate 11,173 downwards.
CTTCTTGTACGCCATATCCCGCGTGGAGTCACTCATCCACGTGCGGCTTGCGAGGCGCGTCCTGAATTCTGCCTTGATATTGTTGACCATCGCATTCGCGCGCGCTTTGGCCTGCGGCGTGAAGTACTTCGCGACGTATGCTTTACCGAGCGCTTCGCCAAGCGCGCGATCGGTGGACGAGATGCAGCGCTTGTAGCGCGGCAGCTGCTCCTTTGCTCCGGTGAGATTCTGGCTGAACGCGAACGCCTCGTCCACAAATGGAGTACTCAAAGTATTCGCGGCGCGGCTGACGACATTCCACGTGAAGTACGTCTTCCACGTACTTACGGGGACCGCGTTGAGCAGCGAATCCACCGCAACAATGAACTTGGGATTTGATACGTCGATCGCGGTTACTCCTGATGCGTGATCAGCAGCAAAAAATGCCTTCCAGTCGAAGCCCGGGGCAAGCGCGTCGAGTTGGGCAGGGGTCTTCCGATTGTAGGTCAATTCGGGATTACGCGACTCAACACGAGTAAGGTGCGAAGCGGCAATGGAAGTCTCGAGCGCGAGAATACTTTGCGCGTCGGCTGCTGCTTTTTCCGGCGATTCACCAACCAGCACAAGATCGTTAGCGATGTGTTTTACATATGCATCCCGTATCGCAACGGTGGCTGCATCTGTCTTGAAGTAATAGTCGCGGTCCGGCAGGCCGATACCGCCCTGGCCAATACCGCCTATGACCTCACTGCTGTTCTTGGCATCCTGAGTGGATCCGAAACGAAACAGGACCCCTCGTCCAGCGGCGGCTTCGGATATCAGATATTTCTTGACGTCGGCCGGTGTGCTTATCGCGGCAATTTGCCGCAACGTTCCCTGGATTGGTTGATCTCCGGCCTTCTCGATAGCGGTAGAGTCCATGCAGGCCGCGTAGTAGTTGCCGACTTTGCGAACGTCGGCGTCGGTTGCTGTAGTTCTGTGCGCAGCAGCGTCGTCAAGCACAACCTTGAGCTTCTCGTTATTCGCATCAGCAAGTTCGTTGAACGAACCCCACTGAGCGTACGCGGGAGGGATCGGATTTGCCTTCAACCAGCCACCGTTAGCGAACTGATAGAAGTTCGTGCACGGAGCGCAGGTCGTGTCGAGATTGATCGGATCGAGCGGCTGGGTCTGGTGATATGTACCTTGAGCGCCAGCACTACTCGCGATCAGGGTGACGATCAGCCCGATAAAGATACGTTTCATGACAGGGATGATTCGGTGGTAATGGAGCGTGACGCTACCGCTTGACACGGCGCTTCCCCGTTTTCTTCTTCCTGCGGGGCGCAGGTTTGTCCTTCATTATGCTCCCTCTGCAATTCGGCGCACCGCACAGGCACTTGTAGAACCGCGCCATTTCCTCGTCGTCCTCACCCGTGCGCTCGTACTGATAGTCGTACACCAGCTCCTCGCCGGGCGCAATCGTGCGTATCGCCTCGATGAATATTCTGCGATCCTCGATCACAGCTTCACAGTTCGGATCGCAGGAGTGGTTGATATAGATCGCTTCATTCCCGTTGACTGCACCATCCACAACAATGCTCGGCGTAACCGTAAACAGAAACGTGTGATGACGACGCATGTGCGTCTCATCGTAGCGATCGTCTGCTACATCGTTGGAGATTCGCTCGCCAGTGTACTCGATTACGCGCTGTCCCTTGCGAATCTTCTTGTTCGCAAATGCACCCTTGCCCTGGATGCCCGACTGACGCACATCGAAGTAGCGCGAGTGCATGTTCGCGAGCTTGGCGGTCGGAATACGTGTCACTGGTGCAGCTTTCCTTGCCGCCTTGGTCGTCGTCTTGCGGCGTGCCTTCCCACCCGTCTTGCTAGCCGGAGCGCTCTTGCGCTTCACGATCTTCTTGCGTGCTGGCATCAGACTTCTTCCGCGACAATCATCGCTCGGCATTCGCCGAAGCCGATCCGTACACTTCCTTCACGTTCGCAATAGCCGCGCAAGATCACTTCGTCTCCATCTTCCAGAAATTGTCTCTGCTCACCGGTCGGTAGAGTCAGTGGTTCAGTACCGCGGCGGGTAATCTCAAGGAGGCAGCCGCGTTCACCTGGGTTCGGGCCTGACACAGTACCGCTCGCGAGCAGGTCGCCGGGCCGCAGGTCACATCCGTTGCTCGTATGATGCGCCACCATCTGGCCCATCGTCCAGTACATGTCCTTGAAAGTACCGTGGCTCAGTCGCATCGGCGGCATCTCCGCCTCGCGCATCTGCTCGCTCAGGAGATAGACCTCGAGCTGGATGTCGTACCCACCTTCGGCCTGATCGGTTTCATCGTTCAGATAATCGAGCGGCTGCGGATCACCGTCTGGTCGCGCGTACGCCGGAGTACGAAATGGCTCCAGCGCCTCTCGCGTCACGATGAACGGTGAGATGTTGGTCGCGAAGCTCTTGGCGAGGAATGGGCCGAGTGGCTGGTATTCCCACGACTGGATATCACGCGCCGACCAGTCGTTGACGAGACAGAATCCGAAGATGGCGTCGGACGCGTCCGCTATCGGAATCTGGTCACCCATCGCATTGCCACGCGCGATGTAGGCACCGACTTCGAGCTCGTAATCCAGTTGTTGTGACGGGCCGAAGGTCGGCGCGTCCTGGCCGGCCGGTCTCGTTTGACCATGCGGCCGGACCACGGTTTCCTTCAACGAGATGGACGATGCACGGCCGTGATAGCCGATCGGGATCCACTTGTAATTTGGAAGCAGTGGATTGTCCGGGCGGAACATGCTTCCAACGTTCGTTGCGTGGAAGATCGACGCGTAGAAGTCGGTGTAGTTCCCGATGCGGGCTGGCATGTAGATAACAGCGCCGTCCATCGGATACAGCAGATTGCGTGGCAGCGGGATTCCCCGATGCGTACGGCCGTCGCCGCTCAACAATGCACTTACTTCTGCGCGCAGCGCCGACAGGTTTTCGGGATCGACGGTCATCAACTCATTTAGTGTCGATTGTGCGGCAACGTACGCAGCATCCGCGGCGCGCCCTCCAAACAGACTCTCGTCTGCGCAGACAGCCAGATCCAGGATCTGATCGCCGATTGCAATACCACCGCGCGGGACCGCCTCTTCGTCAAATTCGCTGAAGACGCAGAATGGAAGATTCTGAATCGGGAAATCGCAGCCGGGAACGTTTGCGGATTCTACCCAGCAGCGGAGCGATGCATCGTGTGTAAGGTTTACTGGCATTCAGGATATGGACAGAGCGTGAAGGTCATCGACCGGCTCGCGGAAGGAACAGGATCCGAATGAGGTGACGAAATTCGCTCGAGCATCGCGAATCACGTCAGCAGCGACTTTGTGTCCGCCAAACTCGATCGATTCATCGGTAAAATGAAATTCGGTTGCATTTGTCGCAAGCAGCGCCGAGCGCACCATCTCCTCATCGGCGCCAGTCCACGCCAGGGCGGCCGCTACGAACATGTTGAGATAACCGAACATGACGCCGCGCGGAGGCTCGTCCGCATACGTCAGACGGTACTCGGCGCGAATCGGGTGATGCAATCCCGCGGTGAGCTTGAATGCGAGCCGCGAATCGCGGCACGCGATCATGAAGCGCGCAACGTCGGCTGCATGCGGAAATGCGTTTGCAGTGACCCCGCCAGTGCGGATCTTCGCGGATGCGCCGACTCGCTTGATTGCAGCTACGAGCGCCGTCGGGTCGGAGCTGATCGGGATCTCGAAATACGGTGCAAACTGCCGCGGCATGATGGCCGCGGCGGCAGCGATCTCGCCGACCGTTGACGCTTTCATCTCGAATGCATCGATGACGGCGTGGCCAATTTCGGAGCCGCTCCAGTGACGGCAGTTGAACTTGAGAGAGAGATCAACGTCCGCGGCTATGTCGGGACCAGCAAGAGCGCTCAGACGCCAAGGTTCACTCGCTTCGCCGCGCGGGAGAAATGCCGCAGCGGCCTCATCGAACTCGCGGAGTCGGACAACGGGCACGACAAAGCGACCCAGCATTCGGCGGTCCGGGTCGCGAAGATATTTCGCGTACGACTCTACCGCGGCACCCATTTCCAGGGAGGCGGGCGGGAAAAGACCGGCATAGTCTACGACGCCGGCAAGTAGAATTTCTAGACTTTCCTTCATTTTCTCACGAAACGTAAATCTACCGTGAGAAAGGGCCTAAGCCAGCCGGAAATGCTCTCACAAAAGAGGGTTTTCGCGTTGACAGCCACCCACCCCCGACTAAATTAGAGATTCTGACGCGGGGTGGAGCAGCCTGGTAGCTCGTCGGGCTCATAACCCGAAGGTCGCGGGTTCAAATCCCGCCCCCGCCATTCGACGGCCGGCCCCTCGGGCCGGCCGTCGTTACGTTGTAACTCGAAGCATGGGTGAGGTACGGCAGGGTAGCTCAGCTGGTGAGAGCGCACGACTCATAATCGTGAGGTCGCGGGTTCGATCCCCGCCCCTGCTACTAAAAACGGTACACAAAACCAACCGTCCAGCCTGGCGCGCTCGAACGCACCAGACTGGACGGTTTCTGCATCCACTTCCCCCGCCATGCTGGACCGAGCATGACTCGCCCGGGGAATCCATGATAGCGCAACGATATCGAACAGCGCTGAACTGTTTACCCACACCAGCTGGTTCATAGCCCGTGTTCAGCGAGATTTACGGCTTGCTCGCCTTCGTGGAATCCGTATAAAAGCGATACAATACTTCGTCGCCTCGAACGAGTCCGTACACTTCGCGGGCAATGCGCAACTGCGTAGCCGTATCCGTGCGAACGAGCTTCTCTGTCCGGGCGAGTGAATCGACAATCCGAGCCAGCGAATCGCTACCAACGGTCAGTTCGTTGATGCGACGATGCTGGCGCATGATATCAAACGTGCTGTATTCTCCGCCCAGCAGCGCGAATACCAGGGCGCCCAGTATCAAGGCGCCCCAGATCAACCGTCCCGTCATTCGGCGGCCGGATTACAGGCCGTACAGCGCCGCGCCCGGGAATTCCGCGAGATCGCCGAGTTCCTCTTCGATGCGCAACAGCTGATTGTACTTCGCGACACGGTCTGTGCGGCTCGCCGAACCGGTCTTGATCTGGCCTGCGTTCACAGCAACCGCGAGATCCGCGATGAAAGTATCTTCGGTCTCGCCCGAACGATGCGAGATAATGCTCTGATAACCGTTGGCGCGCGCCAGCTCAATTGCCTCCAGCGTCTCCGTCAGCGTTCCAATCTGGTTCAGCTTGATCAGGATCGCGTTGGCCACGTCCTCGTTGATTCCACGCGTCAGGTACTCACTGTTGGTGACAAAGATGTCATCGCCCACCAACTGTACGCGCCCGCCCAGCGCAGCTGTAAGCTCGGCCCATCCCTTCCAGTCGCCTTCAGCCAGTCCGTCTTCAATCGACACAATTGGAAATTTGTCGAGCCACTTCGTGTAGAGCGCAATCATTCCCGCTGCGTCGTGCGTACCGCCACCGCTCTTCTTGAAGGTATACTTGCTGCCCTTGAACAATTCTGACGCAGCGATGTCGAGTGCGAACGCAACGTCCTTGCCGGGTTTGTAGCCAGCTGCCTCGACGGCTTGTACAAGCACGTTGAGCGCTTCTTCATCGTTCGGCAGATCCGGTGCAAAGCCGCCTTCATCGCCTACCGCCGTCGAAAGGCCACGCTTTGTCAGCACTTTCTTGAGCGAGTGGAACACCTCGGCGCCCATGCGAAGTGCCGTCGCAAAATCGCTCGCGCCAATCGGAACGATCATGAATTCCTGAACGTCGACGGTGTTCGAAGCGTGCGCACCGCCGTTCAGCACGTTCATCATTGGCATGGGGAGCACACGCGACATCGGACCACCGACGTAACGGTACAGCGGCAGGTCAAGCTCACCGGCCGCAGCGCGAGCGGCGGCGAGTGACACCGCGAGAATGGCATTCGCACCGAGCCGGCCCTTGTTGTCGGTTCCGTCCAGCGCGATCATCGTCCGGTCCAGAGCCATCTGATCCAGCGCATCGAGTCCGATGACCTCGGGTTGAATTTCATCCTCGATTGCCGCAACAGCCTTCTCCACTCCCTTGCCGCCGTATCGGTCAGCGTCACCATCACGCAACTCCAACGCTTCGTTCTCGCCAGTCGACGCACCACTTGGAACAGCAGCGCGGCCGGTGACGCCGCTGTCAAGAGTTACGTCCGCCTCTACTGTCGGATTTCCGCGACTATCCAGAATCTGACGTGCGTTGATTTCGATGATTGCTGACATGGGATGATTCTTATCGGTTGAGGTAATGATCGTTCATGACTGACTCCATTTTGCCGTGCACTGTCTCAGCGAGTTGGTCCCGTTGATCGTACTGCAATCCCGCGGTCGGGATCTTATCCAACAAGAAAAGATCCACGTCGCCGGGATGCATGAAAAGCCGGCCTTTTGAAAGGATCTCAAGCGTACCGTAAATAACCACTGGGACGATCGGTGCTGCTGCCTTGATCGCGAGTACAAACGGCCCTTTCTTGAACTGCCGAAGCGGGTATTCCGTACCCCGCGTTCCCTCGGGGAAAACTACTACCGAACTTCCCTCCCGTATCCGGGCGGCGGCAATGTCGTACGCGCCGAAGGCGGCCTTCTGGTTTTCACGCGCTATCGGCACGGTTCCCAGCGCCCGCATTCCCGCGCCAAATACCGGAATCTTGAATAGCTCCGCCTTGGCCACAAAATTGTTGCGCGGAAGGCGAGCGACAAGCGCCAGAATATCAAAAAGCGATACGTGATTGCATATGAAGATGAAAGTGCCTTGTGGCTCCAGCTTCTCGAGGCCGTGAACTCTCACGTGAACGCCAGCGGCCCACAAAGTCGCTCTCGCCCAAGCCCGAGGTAGCACTTCGTACAGGCCCCCTCGGCGGTTTGGCACTCCGACCAGCACAGCTAGAATGAGAATCACGGCGAAGACAATCGTCAGCACGCCCAGAACAAGCATCGTAAAGATCGTGCGGATCACCGACATCACGAATTACCAAAATGATCATAGCCCATTGGCTCGATCTGGACGGGACTACCGTGCATCGTCACCCTGACCTCGGGCGCTCCATCAACGACCGTTCCGATCTCCGTAAGCGGCAGAGCAAAGCGTTGGCGGAAGGCGTCGCAATCGATCGGAATGGCGGAGGTCACCAGTAGTTCATATTCTTCCCCGCTCCGAACAGCGTCGGTCACATCAACTCCGCTCATCACCGGCACGCGATCCATATCCAGGTCGATGCGCACGTTACTGGCTGCGGCAATGTGAGCCGCATCGGCAAGCAGGCCATCAGAAATATCTATCGCAGCGCGCACACCGCGGCCGGCGAGCCAGCGAGCCTCGCGTATTCGCGCTCGCGGTTCCGCGAATCTTGCGCGCCACTCTTGCTTCAGCTCGGTTTGATTGCGAAGCGCGGAGAGTGCTGCTGCGGGACCGCCGAGTGCGCCAGTAACGTATACGTGATGACCAGAGCGTGCAGCATCGCGACGCAACGCCTCGCGAGTGTTTCCAAAAACAGTCACGGTCAATGACAGTACCGGGCCGCGCGTCGTATCACCTCCGAAAATCCTGACTCCCGCAGTCGTCGCTGCTCGTGCAATTCCGTCGCCGAGAGCGTCAAGATCTTCCCGCACTTCGGAGGGCGTCATGAGCGCGACCAGAATGCCGATGCCCGTGGCGCCGGTTGCGGCAAGGTCGCTGAGGGCAGCCGTCACGGCGCGATAGCCAATCTCGTCAAGCGAGAGCCAATCGCGCCGAAAATGTACGTTCTCTACAGATGTGTCGGTGCTGATCGCGACCATGTTGTCGCGCGGCACATGGATCAGTGCGGCGTCGTCTCCAATTCCGGATGCGACTCGACCGAATCGTCGGATCAGTCGCCGGATGAAACGAAATTCCTTGCCAGGCCCAAAGGCGATCTCACCTTCATGCATCAGGCGAGAGTTGCTAATGATGCAAGTATCGGGTATCGCGGAACTGCTGCATCCAGCGACCACGCCTGCGGCAAACGATCAAGTACATCCATCAGTCGATAACCACGGATGCCGGGAGTGAGCTCGGCCGCGCGTCCGTGCACCCATGCAGCGCAACTTGCCGCGATGTCCGGCGCGCATCCCTGCGCGAACAGGGTAGCAATCATTCCACCAAGTGCGTCGCCACTACCGCCCGTTGCAAGCAGAGGTGTGCCCGATGCAATGACATGCCTCTCCCCGCCGGGTGACGTCACGACCGTCGGCGTTCCTTTCAGGAGCACAGTCGCGCCAATTCTGCGCGAGACTTCCAGCCCGATATCGAAACGATGCTTCAGCACGTATCCGACATCGTGACCCGTGAGCCTTGCCATTTCGCCTGGATGCGGCGTAATAATGGCGGCACGATCGCGAAGCATCCCGGCAAGCTCATCCAGTTGCCCGTCAAACGCATTCAGCGCATCCGCGTCAAGCACAACCGGACCGCGCCAGGATCGCAGCGTCTCGTGAATGAACCACGTGATCTGTTCGTCGCGGCCGAGTCCGGGGCCGATCAAGACGACATCCGCCCAGTCGGTAACGGCGGCGATGGTGTCCTCGAGCGGCGCGGCCAGGGCTTCCGGCAAGCAACTGTGCACCGACGCGATATTCTGTGACGCGGTGATCACCTTGACGAGTCCCGCACCGCTTCGGAGCGCGCCGGTTGCGGCAAGGATCGCGGAGCCGGCCATGTGCCCGGCCCCCGCGACAATTGCAACGCTCTTGCGGGTTCCCTTGTGCGCATCAGGCGCGATATCAGGCGTGTTTGCGCGTACGAAGTTCCCGTCAACCAGGATCGGTAGCGCGTCAGCAGTCGCGCCAAGGCCGATATCGATGATCACTATCTCGCCGCACTCGGCGCGAGATATCAGCGCTCCTCGCTTGCAGGTTCCAAAACCGATCGTGAAGTCGGCGGTCACACTACCAGCGGCAGCGCCGGTATTCGCGTCAACCCCACTAGGCAGGTCGAGCGCAACGACGATGGATCCAGCAAGCCGCGCGGCTGCTACTTCAGCGACCGCAGCACTTACGGGAGGGCGTGGCGCGCCAGTGCTGCCTGTTCCGAGCATCGCGTCGACAACGAGGCCACATGGAGTGACGGATGCGCCAGGCAGGTTCGGTCGGATGACGTCGCGTTCAGCAATCGCATCGGCTGTTTTCGCGGATGCAACCTCGCGCACAGTCACCTCAACTCCAACGGCGTGCAACGCTCCAGCCAGCGCCCAGCCGTCCCCACCGTTATTGCCGGGCCCGGCAAAGATTGTGACACCGCGACGAAGGGCTTCTGGATACCGGAAGCAAAGTACCGATGCAGCATTGAATGCCGCAGCGCGCATGAGCGCACGCGACGGAATTCCGGACGCTATGCCTGCGGCGTCGAGCGCTCCGGATTCTTCAGCATTTGCGACGCGAACAGACATTGATCCTGAGGAAGCGGCTCAAACGAGCGCACTACCGTTCCATGGATAGCGACGCTCGAAAGCCTCGAAGAAGTCGAACACTTCACTGAACTGCTCGCGAGTATCTGTGGGCTGGCTCGCGAGGAAACCAAGGTCAACGAGCGTGAACACTACCGAGCCTATATCATCGGTCGAGCCAATACCCCAGCGCTCGAGCACTATTCGCGCCATGATCCCATATCTCTCGATAGCAAGATCCCGGCAGGCGAAGGCCAGCTCCTTGCCTGTAATGTGTCGCCGCTCCTGAAGCTGCGCCTGCGCGTACTCCAACGCGGCCAGAACGAAAAGATATGCGCCCTCTTCGAACCGCGATTCGCGCTGAAGAATCTGCTCCATCACTCCGTCGCGAAATGCGAGTTCCGCCATCGCTACTCCTCACCCCGCGGAAGAAAACTTCCCGGGTACAACGGAAAACGCGCGCTCAACTCGCGTACTTCTACGCGAACTGCTGACGTCACCGAAGCGTCGTCCGGTGCCTTCGCGATTCTGTCAATCAGGTCAGCGATCTGCCGCATATCGGCCTCGCGCATGCCGCGCGTCGTGACAGCCGGAGTGCCAATTCTGACGCCGCTCGTGACGAACGGAGACTGCGTTTCCCTGGGCACCGTGTTCTTGTTGACCGTTATCGCCGCGAGGTCCAATGCTTTCTCCAGCACCTTGCCAGTCAATCCTCTGTTCCTGAGATCGACGAGCATGAGATGCGTATCGGTACCCCCCGAAACAATGTCCATTCCACGCTCTGTCAAGGCCGAAGCGAGGGATTTGGCGTTCGCAATGATTTGCGTGCAGTAGGTCTTGAAGGATGGATCCAGCGCTTCCTTGAGCGATACCGCCTTCGCCGCGATCACGTGTTCAAGCGGGCCGCCCTGAATTCCAGGGAACATTGCCTTGTCGATCGCCTTTGCGTGCTCAGCTTTGCAGAGGATCAGTCCGCCTCGCGGTCCGCGAAGCGTCTTGTGCGTCGTGGTCGTGACAACGTCCGCGTATGGAACGGGCGACGGATGCAGACCTGTCGCAACTAGGCCCGCGATGTGCGCCATGTCAACGAACAGCTTCGCATCAATCTCCCTGGCGATTTCCGCGAATGCAGGAAAGTCGATGGTACGCGCATACGCGCTTGCACCGGCGATGATCATCTTTGGCCGTTTCTCGCGCGCAATTGAACGAACCATATCGTAGTCGATATAGCCCGCGTCGTTCACACCGTAGTGTATCGCGTTGTACAACAATCCCGAAAAATTTACAGGCGAGCCGTGTGTGAGATGTCCTCCCTGCGACAGATCGAGACCTAGGACCGTATCGCCCGGCTTGAGGAAGGCGAGATATACCGTCGCATTCGCCTGTGCTCCGGAATGCGGCTGCACGTTCGCGTGGTCTGCCCCGAACAACAGCTTGGCGCGATCGATGGCAATCTGCTCGACACGATCCACAACCTCACAGCCACCGTAGTAACGCTTTCCCGGCAGCCCTTCCGCGTACTTGTTGGTGAGCGGTGTTCCCATCGCCTGTAGAACCGCGAGCGACACAAAATTCTCGCTCGCAATCAACTCGAGACCATGCCGCTGCCGCTCGGTCTCATCGATGATGAGACGTGCAATGTCTGGATCTGACTCCCAGACCGCGCCAAGCTCTCCCGTTGCAGGCAATGTGGACACGCTCATTTGGTTACAACCCCCGAAAAAACGAATAGAACTACGACAGATGGTAGTGCGGCGTTG
>JBDTAW010000097.1:0-4970 GCA_039924445.1 Gemmatimonadaceae bacterium | reverse complement strand
GCCAAATGCGTTGAATCGGTTCGGGGTCAAGAAACCCGTCGCGGCGCATTGCATCCGGATCGAGGAGATCGTCAGCCCACGCTCGAAGTGGACCCCGCAACCAAACTCCAATTGGAACTCCAAATCCCATCTTTGGACGGTCCACAAGTTCGCGCGGAACATACTGATAGAGTACTTGCCGCAGTATCCATTTGCTCACACCGTCGCGAGATTTCTGACGCATTGGCGTCTTCCACGCCCACTCGATGACCCGATGGTCCAGGATGGGGCAGCGAGCTTCCAAACTCACTGACATCGACGCGCGATCTACCTTGACAAGAATGTCATCCGGCAAATACGTCATCAGATCCGTCAGCATCATACGCGATGTGAAGTCCGGAGCCGCACGCAACAACAAAGGATTGTCGATGCGCGTCGGAACCTCTCTGCCCGCCAACGCGACTTGATCCGGCGACTTCCATTGCGACACCAAACCGCGATACAACTCGTCAGGCGTGCCGGCAGCAACAGCAGCTAGTTTATGCAGCTTGTCGCCAGGCGAACTCACATGAAATTGGCGTGGGATTGCCACCTTGACGGCATTGTACACGCGATCCCATGTTTCCGGCCTTGCGGCCTGTATCACGCTAATCAGCGTAGAGCGTACCGGCGCCGGCATTTTTCCAAGTCCACCCCAAATACGTGAGGCCCACTGGTACCGAGTGTAACCCGAGAATAGTTCATCGCCTCCGTCGCCGGATAACGCGACTGTCACGGATTGTCGCGCAAGGCGGCTCACAAGTATCGTAGGGATTTGTGAGGAATCAGCAAATGGTTCATCATAGACATCCGCAAGGGACGGGATGACTTCCCGGGCCTCTCCCGGTGTTACGTACACCTCTGTATGGTCTGTACCAAGATGTGCAGCAACGGCCTTGGCGGACTCCGCCTCGTTATAGCCGGGAACGTCGAACCCGATCGTAAATGTTCTCACCGGCTGCGTCGATGATGCCTGCATTAGCGCCACAACTGTCGAGGAGTCCAGTCCGCCAGAGAGAAAAGCGCCGACGGGTACGTCTGCCACCATACGGTGCGCAACAGCGTCCCTCAGGAGGCTATCAAGCGACAAAGTCGCTTCGGCATCGCCCATGCGATGCAGATGCTGCTGGCCGTCTTTGGCGACTTCCACCGGGTCCCAATACGTCACTTGAGAAACGCAAATCATGTCCTTGAAGACTGCGTAAGTTCCAGGCGTCAGTTTGCTAATTCCGGAGTAGATCGACAAAGGCGTTGGAACGTACCCATACCGGAGATAGACCGTGAGCGCATCTCGATCGACATTGCGCACAAAGTTCGGGTGCTGCGTTAATGCCTTCAGCTCCGACGCGAACATCAACGTTCCGCCGTGCTCGCCGTAATAAAGCGGTTTTTTCCCGACCCGGTCGCGTGCAATCGTCAAAGTTCTATCAATCGAATCCCATAGCGCAATCGCGAACATTCCTTCCAAGCGACGTACGGTCAAATCAAAGCCCCAAATGCGAACGCCCTCTAGAATTACCTCCGTGTCCGAGCCCCCACTGAATGTTCCGCCGAGGGGCTCCAACTCTCGCTTCAGTTCACGAAAGTTATAGATCTCACCATTGAAGACGATCACGTATCGATCGCCGCGCGATAGCATCGGCTGGTGGCCGCACGGCGACAAATCAAGGATAGCCAGACGCCGAAACGCGAGGCAGACGCCGTCTACTTCGCTCGCCCATTCACCTGAATCATCCGGGCCACGCGATAGCATGGCCGAAGCCATGGATGCCCCACGTCGTACCAGCGCTTCCTCAGGCGCCGAAGGTCCCCAAAACCCAGTTATTCCACACACGTGCAATTTCCCTTGATGACGGCCGAGTAAAGTTTGATGTACGACTCGCTGACCGATTCAATACTAAAGTTGTTGACAATTCGCCGGCGCGCGCGCTCACCCAGGGCGCGTTGTTCCGGGGCGCTCCGTTGCAACGAGCGAACTATACCATCCGCGAAAGCGGTCGCGTCACCGGTCCGCACGACAATGCCGGTGTCACCAACGATCTCCCGGGCCGCTCCAGTATCCGTAACCACGCATGGCACTTCGCACGCCATTGCCTCACCGATGACATTCGGGAAACCCTCACTCAACGAGGCGAGACACGCGACATCGAATGCCGCCGTTAGCCGAGCTATGTCGTCCCTGCGCCCGAGGCTGAAAATTCGGCCTCGCATACTCTCATCCATGTTATAGGTTACGGCAAGCTGACTGCTCGTGTCCATCCCCTCGCCCACAAGCACGACGTAAATACCTGGGATCACTGCTAATGCGAGCCGCACCGCATCGAAGAACATCCGATGATCCTTCAGTGGGTCCGCACGAGCAATCATTCCTACAATCTTCGCGTCCGCAGGAATGCCAAGTTCGCGACGCACCGCGGCTTTGGCACTTGCGTCCCGAACAAACACTTTGGTATCGAACCCATTGGGCACCACCCGCCACTCTCGCGCTCTATATCCCACACGCTCGTGCGCTAGACGGCCGGCTTCAGAGTTTGCAATAACCAAAGCTGGGATTCGTGACAGCGCCGCGCAAATGCGTACGATTGGTCGCCGTATACCAGGGTTGTCCGAGCCGCGAATATTCCAAACGACAGGCAGTGACAGCAGCCTCCCCGCTATCGCGCCAGCGACGTCCGCGTGGTACAGCCAAGTCTGAATAATGTCAGGCCTCACTCTCCGCGCGAGTCGGACCAGTTGCCCCGCCTGGTAAATCGCTCCGACAGAACGTCGCATCGACAGATCAACCACCTCCACGCCGTCGCCGCGAATCTCCGTGGCAATACTGCCGCCGGATTGGAGTTGCACTACAGTCTGCACAACGGACGGATGCCGAACACGCAATAACTTCTGTAGCATGCGCTCGGTGCCCCCAGTTCCCAGTCCAGTAATCACATGCAAAACCGAGACGCGCTCCGCGCGATTTGCGCACATGGCTCCGGACCTGGAATCCAAAAGTGGCGCTGCTGCCATGGTCACCGCGGAGACTGAGATGCCGTGAAGACGAATTGATTACAGCCTAAACCACCGGCACAAGTCTGCATGCGCTCAAGAGTGAAACCCCGATCGTGAAAAAAGTCAAATACCTGCTCCGGCGTTGCTACCTCAAACGGCAGTCCACCCAACCAATCGATCCAGTCATGATAAATCGACATCCCGCGCTGCTGCCAATAGCTGCGATATCGCCGCGTCGGCGATTGGCGACGAATGAGATCCAACACTAACCCTGTCAGAACAAAATATGGTATGTATACCGACAGAACCGCCGCCCGTCCTACGCGGGAACGATTATATAACCGCTTGACATGCGCCCAGACGCGCGAGGCGCGACCCTGATCGTTATAAATCGCGACGAAGAGTGTGCCGCCTGGTTTCACCAACTTTCCGGCGTTGGCTAGCGCGTGCCACATCTGCCCCGTGTGGTGCAGTACCCCCCATGAATAGACGATGTCCCACTCGCCCAATTGGGAAAGCGAAGCATCATCCAGCACATCACCGCTCGTTACAGTCCAATTCGCGGCATCGCTCGCGTACCGACGTTTAATTTCCTCGGTGCAGGCAACGCTCTGCAGATCGAAGTCGAACGAGTAAATGCGCTCCGCTCCTACCCGGAGCGCGGCCAAAGACGATAGACCACTTCCGCATCCCACATCCAGGAACGTCCGCCCACGTATGCTGGCGGCAGGAAGAAATTGCGTCAGTGAGTGAACCGATGCTGCGATACGCGGCTCATCTACAACTGTTAAGAATTTTGCCCAATTAGCGCCAAACCCGAACCGGTCGCCGCCGCTGATCTCACGCTCTGTCGAAGGGGATATCGGGTCTGTCACGATGGTGCCTCGGTCCGCGCGAGACGAAGAAAAGCGAATGTAAAGAAAATCACAGGAAGGGGTGACTTAAACATAAATGGCTCTTTTACCTCGACCAAGAAAATGGCCAAAGCCAAGGCCCCAAGGAAATACGGTGTCTCCGAGCGCAGCGCGCTCCGTAGGGCCAGGAACGCCACCGTGAGGTAGAATACAATCGTTGCCGGGAGGCCAAGCGCGAAGTACGTCTGGACATATCCCGAGTCGTTCCCCGATGCGCTTCCTATCCACGGCGCTGGAGCATTTACCAAGCCTGTGCCAATGACGGTAGCGAAGGACAGCGGTGGTACGGGCTGGGAACTGAGGTCGCCGATCGATGCGGTATTTGTTCCCCGAGTAAAAAGCTCTAGCGACCAGGACTTGAGGAAATCCGGATCTACACCAGCCCGGTCAGCCACTGCCCGCAGGGCGATGTTACCGATTGCGGCAAGAACAACGACGCTAACCATTCCCGCGACGACAACAGCCCATCGCCGTCTCGCAATTGCGTCTGCTCCAAACAGCGTCAGAAAGCCGCACGCCAGCAAAACTCCGGTTCGACCAGCTAGGAACGTTGAAGCAGTGATCCCAATTGCGGCGAGCAAATACGCGACACGCGTTCCAGTTCGCACCGAACGTCGTGCCGCAACCAGCGCGCTAAATACACAGCCTGCCTGTGCAACTGACAGGAGCGCGCCAGCCGAATTGCTGAACCCCGGCGCGCCCAACCCAGTGACCAGATCGATGTTGCCGGATTGGGCGACCACGCCGCTGAGCCACTGCCTATAATCGGGTGAAATGAAACTGAAAACAATGCAAACCGCCTGGATGATCCCGGCGATCGCACAAGCTCGCGCGAACGCCAGCTCATCACCTTCGAAAAGCGTCGCAAGCAACAACGCACCATAAATCGCATACAGGCAAAATGCAAAAAGTCGGACTAGTTGAGATGCGTCTGCGAATCCGGTGAGCATCCACTGTACTGCGGCGTAGATTAGAAGCGCTACCAGCGTCAGCGACGCCCCTGGCTCTTCAACGACAAATCGACGGAGCACCCTGACACCAAGCCAC
>JBDTAW010000096.1:0-28368 GCA_039924445.1 Gemmatimonadaceae bacterium | reverse complement strand
ACCGCATCCTTGATGACCTGGTTGAGCGCGTAAAGCCGAAGTGGATGCGTGTTGTCGGCGATTTCAATTTGCGCGGCGGAATCAAGTCGGTGATCACGGCGTCGAAGGGAGTCAAGCCAGGTATGCGTTCGCTCTGAGCTGAACAATCTGCCATCCTTCATGACAATCGCCGCGCGCATAAGCGGTCATATTGTCATCAGGTATGTCTTCAACCAATGAGGCACGGCCAAATGGCAGCCAATTTCCTTGGATTGCGTACGATCAATTATCATGTGGCCGATCTTGCGGCTGCAAAGAAGTGGTATGCATTGGTGACCGGCGTGGAGCCGTACTTTGACGAACCGTTTTATGTTGGTTTCAACATTGGCGGATTCGAGCTGGGATTGGACCCGGACACCGCGAGTGGGGTGAGCGGAGCTGGCGGAACAACGGCGTATTGGGGAGTTGCAAACGCGGAAGATGCAGTTGCCAAGCTTGTAGCGGCAGGGGCGACGCCAAGATCAGCGGCCAGAGAAGTTGGGGATGGGATAAAGGTTGGTACGGTGACGGATCCGTTCGGGAATGAATTGGGCGTGATTGAGAATCCGCTGTTCAAGATTGAAGATGTGCGGTGAGCGACGTTGCGCCACCAAGCTACTACCGATCCGTTGGTGCAATCGGCGCTGACTCACCGGTCTCAATCACGCGCTCAGCAACCGCGCGCACCCTGTCGTCCTGGTTGCGTGAGATGCGGCGGATGGATCGCCTGACCTGACGGAAGCGATCCGCAAGGAATAGTTGCGCGCAATCCATCTCTGCTTTCGCTGCATCCACGCTGCCGGCACGTTCGATCTCCCACGTGGTGCGCGATAGAACCGCGGTACTCATGTAGATGCCGATTGCGGCGTCAGCCATTCGTTCCTGAATGAACTGGCGCTCTATGATCTTCTTGCCGTGCTTCATAATGGCGCCCTCGACTGCGAGGGCCAGGTTGTGGATGAGCGTTGCGACGCGCTCTGCTTCCTTTGATAGCGCCGGATGCACCTTGGCGAACTCCGGCTTCCGTATCGCTCGTTTCGCGCGACCAGCGATATACGAGCTGATCTCACCCAGCGAATGGAGCGGATTCTTGAACGCGGAACCGAGCGCCTTGAGTCTCTCGCCGGGTTGCTGCAATCCGCTCAGGGCGATGAGTGCACGGAGGATCTCGTTGGTTCCTTCGAAGATCATGTTGATCCGCGCATCTCGCATGGCTTGCTCGTACGGGAACTCCTTGGAGTAGCCAATTCCGCCAGCGATCTGCATCGCCTCGCTTGCGGCGTGCACCGCAAGTTCCGATGCGAAAACCTTGCATGCAGCAGTCTCAAGTGAGTAGTCGATACGGCCGTGGTCCATCATCTCCGACGTCAACATTACGGCGGAATCGGCGGCGTAGATTTCTGCGGCGGCCTGTGCGAACTTGCGCTGGATCATTTCGAACGATGCGATCGGCCGGCCGAACTGCTCACGTTCCTTCGCGTACTGGACTGCTCGGACGAGCATCTGGCGCGAGCCGCGCGACGATCCAGCGGCAAGTCCGAGACGCCCGGAGTTCAGAATCTCGAGCGCAATCCTGAAGCCCTGGCCAACTTCGCCGAGCACGTTAGCAGCAGGGACGCGAACATTTTCAAAAGTTACAGAGCGCGTGTCAGATGCCTTGATTCCCATCTTCTGCTCGGGTTGGCCGAGCGTGATACCTTCGCTGTGTGCGTCAACGATGAATGCGGTGACGCGCTTCTTGATCTTGCCGTCGATCGTGACTGGAACTTTCGCAAAGACTGTGAAAAGTCCGGCATAGCCAGCGTTGGAGATCCAGATCTTGCGGCTGTCGAGGATGTAATGTGTTCCGTCGTCGCTGAGCGTTGCGGTTGACTCCATCGCTTGCGCATCTGAACCGGAGCCGGGTTCGGTAAGGCAGAATGCCGCGATGACTTCACCGGTCGCGCATTTTGGTAGCCATGTCTGCTTCTGTTCATCGGTGCCGAAGAGCGTAATGCCCTTGCACCCAATCGACTGGTGTGCGCCGAAGTAAACAGCGAGTGCTGCATCGGTGCCACCGATCTCGCCGAAGACTCGATTGAACACCTTGGCGGATGCACCGAAGCCGCCGTATTCCTCGGGGATGTTGAGTCCCATGAGACCCAGCTCGTGCAATCCGTGTCGAACCTCGTCCGGAAACTTGCCGTCGTGATCCATCTTCGCGGAATCGACATGTTCCGCGGCGAATGCTCGGAAGGCGTCCAGGATCATTCGGAGCGATTCTGATTCCTCGGTCGACATTACCGGGAACGGAAATACGAGATCCTCGCGAATCTCGCCGAGGAAGACGCCCTTGGTGAATGAGGGATTCAGGTCGGGAGCCGCGAGATGTGGCTCATCGCGGTGTTTGGCCGTTGACGTTGGGCTGCTCATTCCAGATCACACTCAGCGAATTGTCCTGGGTCTGCGCTTCGACAGGCCCGATACCCAGTGCCACCGCACGGTTCAGAGGCTACTAGCTGAAGAATACCCCGTCGTCGCCATCCAGGCTGACTCATTCCGCGTTTCACAACGACAGGTCAGTCGCGCTCGGGTCCAGGCTCGAGCTCCGCGCCGCCGCCTCCGGCGGACCCGAACTTGGGAGCGGTAATCCCGCCCGCCGTGGTGCGTGGCGGGTTTGACTCATCATCCCTTTGCTTCTTTTCCTTCTTTTCCGAACGATCGTCCGAATGCTTCTTCTTTTCGTCTTTCATGCCGGCTCCGGCGTGGATGGATGACTGGTGTGGGGTGCATGGAGCATGCCCCGTAGGGCTTGAGCGTAGTGAACCATCGTTGAGACGCGCGTGACACACACGGCAGGCGAACGAATCGCCATGATCATCGAGGAAAAAATGGTTCAGGCAATCACTGCACTTCTGACAGTTGCGATCGCGGGCACTGGAAACACGGCACCGCGCTGCGTCGACTCGCCGCCGCCGAGCGACTACATGTACACGTTTCGCACGACAAAGGAGGACGACAACGATCCAACGTCGGGCACTGTCCGCGCGCACGGTGATCGTATCCGTATTGACATGGACAAGGAAAATTCCCATGACTACATATTGCTGACGAACGGTGGACAGGAGATGATGTCGGTGCATCCCGACAAGCGGGAAGTTGATCAGATGAGTTCGCCAAAGTTCGAGCACATCATCGGAACTTCGTTGAAGATGGTATCTCCGATGGTCAAGTTCCATGTGCTGAACGACAGGATCCGCTCAGATGAAATTGGAGCTGGACCCAGGCTGCTGGGATACGCTACTGAGCAGGTTCGGATCACTCAGCAATTCGACGTCCATATCGTCGCACTCGGATTTGATGGTGGTACGGAGCACCATACTGTTGTAACGGACTACTGGGTCAGTCCCGGTCTTTACCTCGGTAACAACCCGTTGCTCGCGCTACTTGAGCACGCAGGGACTGCAATGGCACAGACTGACGCGGATTTTGTTCAGAGCGAGGAGTCGGCGCGGGCGAAGGCCTTGCAGGGGACTCCACTTCGTACGGTTGTGAAGGTGACCACGGTTGATGATAAAGGGAAATCCAAGACAGAAACACGGACTATCGAAATCACGAGTCTGAAGATTGGGGCGCAGCCCGCTGGTCTGTTCGAGGTTCCGTCCGGGTATCGGATTCGCAGGAACTCGTTTACGACGTAGGTTGGGGGAGTCGGTGTCCTAGCGGTGAGTGCGGGGGCGGTGCATTTTCACCGGAGCCGGCCGTTATCCGGCGGAACATGGATTCCCGCTTTCGCGGGAATGACAAAAACATCGCGGGAAAGACCATCAACTCCACCTCCCATGCGTCGCATCGCCTGCTCGGCAGTAGCTCTCCTGCTCATTCCTGCAATCGCGCCGGCGCAAACGCGAATGCTGCGTTCGCCGACTGTCAGCGCGACACAGATTGCGTTTGCCTATGCGAATAACATTTGGGTGGTCCCGCGGGCGGGCGGGACGGCGCAACGACTGACGAGCTTTCAGGGTCAGACTTCAAATCCGTACTTCTCGCCTGACGGCAGGACGATCGCGTTCAGTGCCGAGTACGGTGGCAACACCGATGTGTATGTGGTGGCAGCGGCCGGTGGCGAGCCGCGACGTCTTACGTGGCACCCGGCTGGCGATCTGGTTGAGGGGTGGACGCCGGACGGCAAATCAATTGTGTTTGCATCGTCACGTTCTTCGAATCTTCCGGCTGCGCAGCCACGGTGGTTCACCGTTCCGCTCGCGGGTGGTCCAGCGGAAGCGATGGCGATGTACCGTGCGTATCAGGGAAAGGTCTCGCCCGACGGTGCGCACATCGCGTATCGCATGAATCCGTCGTGGGATGAAGAGCGTCGCAACTATCGCGGCGGGCAGAATCGGCCGATCTGGATACTGGACAGAAAGACGCTTGCGGTAGATACCGTACCGCGTCCGAATTCCAAAGAAATGGATCCGGTGTGGATCGGCAACAACATGGTGTACTTCCTGTCTGACCGTGACGGCGTGTCGAATGTCTGGTCGTATGACACGCAAACCAAGCAGGTCAAACAGGTTACCGACTTCTCGGATTTCGATGTCAAGACACTCGACTCCGATGTTGACGCACTCGTATTCGAGCAGGGCGGTTACGTACACGAGCTTGATCCATCCACTGGTCGTGAGCATGTCGTCAACATCAATGTGGTCGGCGACTTCCCGTGGATGATGCCGCAGTGGAAGGATGTATCCGGCGACATCGTGAGCCTTGCGCTGTCTCCGACGGGGAAGCGTGCAGCGATCGAAGCGCGTGGCGAAATCTTTTCGATACCCGCCGAGAAGGGTGATGTACGCAACATGACGCAGTCGAGTGGATCGGCGGAGCGTGAACCTGCGTGGTCACCGGACGGTAAATGGGTATCGTACTTCAGCGACAAGTCTGGAGAGTATCAACTGGTGATTGCGTCTGCCGATGGCAGCAAGCCATCTCGCACGATACCGCTCGCCAACCCAACGCACTACTACACGCCGTCGTGGTCTCCCGATGGAAAACGCATTCTGTATCAGGATACGAATCTACGGCTGTGGGTAGTCGACGTCGCGACAGGAAAGACGACTGATATTGGTGGCGACGAGTTCATGGTCCCGGATCGCTCGCTGAATCCGACATGGAGCCCTGACTCGCGATGGGTAGCATATGCGAAGCGGTTGCCGACGCTGTATCGCGCGATCTTCGTGTACGATGTGACAAACGGCCAGACGCACCAGGTGACGGACGGGCTTGCGGATGCAACGTCGCCAGCGTGGGATGCGAGCGGGAAGTATCTCTGGTTCTTCGCTTCAACTGATTTCGCTCTTGGATCCGGTTGGCTCGACATGTCGAGCTACGGTCACAACGAGACCAACGCATTGTACTTCGCGGTGTTGAAGAAGTCGGATCCGTCGCCCCTGTTGCCGGAAAGCGACGAGGACGCGGGAATTCCCCCCGAGCCGCCGATCCCCGGCATGCCGCCGCAACCGAAGCGCCCTGCCAAACCGCAGGTACCGCTGGATTCGGCGAAGGCAAATGCCCCGATGTCTGACACGCTCAAGGCGATGCTCGCAACGCGGAAGCAAGTCGAGATTGATTTCGACGGATTGCAACAGCGTATTGTCGCAGTATCAGGAATTGCTGAACGCGGTTACGGATCACTGCAGGCAGGCACGGCTGGTACCGTGTTCTTCATGGAGAACGTTCCTGAAACCGGAACGGAAGCGAAGCCGGCATTTGGTGCGGTATTGCACCGGTACGAACTGAAAGATCGCAAAGCGGTCGACTTTGTGCAGAACGTCGCCGATTACACCGTGAGCACGGACGGGAAGAAGTTATTGTATCGCACACCAGGGGCTGCTGCCGGTCTGTTTCTCGTGGATGCCGCATCGCCAACCGCTCCGGCAGCAGGAAAGGGGAAACTCTCGGCAACTCTGCGCATGCTTGTAGATCCGAAGGCGGAGTTCAAGCAGATCTTCGATGAAGGATGGCGGAATCAGCGAGACTATCTGTATCTGAAGAACATGCAGGGGACGGACTGGCCGAAGATGAAGCAGATGTACGGCCAGTTGCTTCCATACGTGATGCATCGAGCTGATCTGAACTATCTGCTTGACATGATGGGTTCGGAGATCGCGATCGGTCACTCGTTCGTACGAGGCGGCGACATGCCGCCGGTACAGAGATCGACTGTCGGTCTCCTTGGGGCAGACATAGCTGTGGAGAACGGTTATTACAGGATTACGAAGATCTATGGTACCGATAGCTGGAACCCGGATCTTCGCGCGCCGTTGACGGAGCCTGGTGTTGACGTTCGGGTCGGCGACTACATACTTGCGGTGAACGGCGTCGATGTTCGTGCGCCTGAGAGCATTTATCGCGCGTTTGACGGAACGGCGAACCATCAGACCGAAATTACTGTTAGCGCGCGACCATCCGCGGAAGGATCTCGTCGCGTCAATGTGATTCCGCTTTCCAGCGACGCTGGACTGCGGACTCGTGCATGGGTGGAGCGTAACAGGCACATAGTCGACTCGCTGTCGCATGGTGAGCTCGCATACGTACATCTTCCGAACACTGCGCAGGGTGGTTATACGAGCTTCAATCGATACTACTTCGCGCAGCAGGATCGGAAGGGGGCGATCATCGACGAGCGTTATAACAGTGGCGGTTCCGCGGCGGATTACATCATCGATGTGTTGCAGCGGACATTCGATGGCTACTTCAATAATCCTGTCGGAACGAGATATCCCTTCACGAGTCCGATGGCGGGGATATGGGGGCCGAAGGTGATGATCATCAACGAGATGTCGGGCTCAGGCGGTGATCTCATGCCGTACATGTTCAAGTATCGCAAGGTGGGAACACTGGTTGGAAAACGGACGTGGGGTGGGCTGGTGGGGATCTGGGATACTCCGCCGTTCGTGGATGGCGGAATTATGAACGCTCCGCGTGGCGGTTTCTTTGAGCGTGATGGGAAAAACTGGGCGGTGGAGAATGTTGGGATATCTCCCGATGTAGAAGTGGAAGATTGGCCGAAGGATATTGCCGACGGTCATGACGTGCAGCTCGAGCAGGCTGTGGCGACTGCAATGCGACAGTTGGCGGAGCATCCAGTGGATCGCGCAACGCATGAGCCGCCGCCGGCGATGTGGGGGAAGAGGGTGAAGCCACTGGTGCCGGGCGAGCCGTGATTGATCGGCGGGGTGGCGGCGCGGGTGAATCCGCGCCCTGCTATGGTTTGACCCAGACCTGATTGTCGCGCTTTATATCCGGAAACAATCCATCCGGATCTATCTCGACTCGTACTATCGCAGGCGTGGACGCGACATTCGTTGTGTAGCTACGTGCGCCCTTCAGCCAGATGTCCACGGGGAGGTCGATGCGCTGGACGGTTCCGTTCGAACGTGTTACCGCGAGTTTCACTGGCATCGGTGCGAGTCCGTGGTCCTCAATCGTTATCGCTGTTGTTTTCCCATTCTGCACCACACTGCCAATCGCCTGATCCAGCGGCCACGCATTGTAGAACCAGGTATTCCAGAACCAGCTCAGGTCGCGCCTGGAAGCGTGGTCAATTGCGTTGAAGAAATCGTTGGGGTACGGATGCCGGTTGACCCAGTGCATTCCGTATTCGCGGAATGCGCTGTGGAAAGTGGAGTCGCCGAGTATTCCGCGAAGTGCGCTGAGGACCTGTGCAGTCTTGTCGTAGAAGATGATGTTGTAAAAATCCGGCGGGAAGAGATCGCCGCGTCGCATCAATACCTGATCGTTGCCGGACGCGGCGACGCGAGTGTACAACAGACGCTGTCCCTGTTCTGAATCGGCGATGCGGCCGCCCTTTCGTGGTTCGCCGTACAACGCACGCATTCCCTGTGCTTCGTTGAACTGGGTGAATCCCTCATCCATCCAGGTGTAGCGAGTTTCGTTGGAGCCGACCTGCATCGGAAACCACATGTGACCGGTCTCGTGCATGAGATCGCCCGCGAGTGACAGCGTATCGGCCCACGGCTGCATCACGGTGATGCGGGGGTACTCCATGCCACCACCCGTGAGGATCCCTTCCATGGATGTCATCGACGGCCACGGATATTTCCAGAGATACTTCGACAGCTGTTCGATTGCATCGCGCGTATAACGCGCGCCACCGACGGCCCACGCAGCGGCTGCCGGTGTCAGTCGATAGAAACTATAGATAACCACCGTATCCGGTCGCTGGTTGGAATCCGCGACCAGCGCGCGCGTTGCGTCCCAGACATAACGATTGCTGGTCCCCCACGCGAAATCACGGACGTTCGGTGCGGTGAAGTGCCAGGTGACGGTGGGTGACTGCGTCGAGAACACTGCCGCCGAGTCGTCGGGCTTGCTTATTGTTTCGACCGACCCGGTGCGTTGTGCGCGCGCGAGTTTCGCGCGCGCCGATGCGCTCAGTATCGAGTCTGCGTTCTGCAGTGTTCCCGTCGCACCAACAACCCAGCCGTGCGGAACTGTAACGCGCACGTCATAATCGGCGGGATCCATGTAGAACTCCGCGGCGAGCACGTACTGGTCAGCGACCCAGCCGTCCACATCGTCATAGACTGCGACCTGGGGGTACCAGTAGCCCATGAAATAGAGATCCTCGTCGCGACCCTCTCTACCATCTGACGGTGTGAGCGCGGGTATGTATGACCAGTCGATGTCGAACGCGACACTGTCATGCGGCAAAAGTGCATTGGTAAGGTTTGTGCGCATTATGGTGCCGTGTATCGCCCATTCACCGATATTCGCACCCCCGACGCGAGTTAGTCGCATTCCGCTACTAATTGGTGCGACGTCGCTCCGCTGTGCGTCGGGTTTGAAGACGTTCTGGCGCAGGTGGATGAGCAGGTACGGAAGCGTATCCGGAGAGTTATTCACGTATACGACATGTTCCTTTCCCCAGATTGTATGCGTGGTGTTATCGAGGGAGGCGTCGATCGTGTAGCGCGCATGTTGTACCCAGTTGCCCGCACCAGGCTCACCGGTGCGAGTACGAGTTCCCTTGCCAACGGCGATCGTGAATGCTGCGGACTCGTACACGTCGCCAGGGATCGGTCGCTTACTCTGGAGTATGCCGTCGCTCGTGACCGTAGGCGCCGGGCGCGACTGGGCGTGAAGCGTTGCGCCGGCGCAAACCGAGAGCAGGAGCGATAACGCGGAACGAAGCGACCTGTGCATGATCAATTCCCGGGGTGATATACCCGCTCAGTGTGCCCCTTCAGTTGCGACGGGTAGTAATAAACAGTTCGCAAATTGCCGGTGGCGTACCGTTGGGCTTCATCGTTGAAGTGTGGTGAGCCCGGATGTCCGCTTTCTCCGCCGGCCGTGATTGCGATTGCGCGAACGCTGTCGCCGAACTGGACTACTGCAACAAAACTGTTTCCACTGGTTCCGTACCACTTCTTCGTTCCTGGATACGGTCTCGCTCCAAACGACGCAAGCGAGCCCCATAGTGACGATGTGAATCCGACGGGAATGCTCGGTTTCGCATCGTCGAACTTCTGCACAATATCGGCGTTGTTGCGTTGGTAGCGATTGATTTCACCCCACGGTGTCTTCCACGTACCGAAATCCGTCGCGAGTTTGTCAGATGCAGCCGCCAGTGCTTCGAGCTGCTGTTCCGGCGTTCCCTGATTGGTTGCGTACTTCTCCGGTGACATTCCTGCTGTTGCATGACGGCCTACAAGACGCCCGAGTTCGCTGCCCCAGAATACTGCAAGCGACGTCGGGATGGAATTAACGCCCCAGCGATAATCCCACGTGCGCAGCATCGCGATCTGATCGGCGAGCTTCGCCTTGAGAGGATTGGACGATGCCGCGTCATCCCATGCCTTGATAAGTGGTGGGACCATGATCGCGAATGCTGGTAGATAGCTGTCGTAAGCCGCAGCACGCAGCGACTGTATGGTGAAATCCTTCTTGTCAGTGAGGACACGAATTGCGTGCAGACCGCGTGCGGATTCCTCACCGACATCAACATAACTTGGGAAATCCTTCTGCTTCGGGCTGTACGCACCAGCAGCAGACCAGGGCCAGTTGTTGCTGTTGTACAACCAGCCATTCTTTGGATTCAACAGGTGTGGAGTCTCTGCAACCGACAGTATCGGGCCCCATGCGGTCTTGGGATTGCTTCCATCGACGGGATGAGTCCAGTCGAACGACGTGTCGCGCCGCGGGATGTAGTTGGCATGCCAGTATGCGATGTTGCCATCAGCATCCGCATAAATCGTGTTGTTCGAGGAGTTGCCATGCAGCTCCATCGTCTTCTCATATTCCTTGTAGTTCAACGCCTTGGTGCGCATGTATGACTGCGTCAGCGCTATCTGCGGTCGGTTCATGAGTGCGATCGTCACCCACCGTCCATCGGCCTTTCGAATTACAGGGCCGTGCATCGTGAAATACGCGGTGAATGTCTTGTTCGCCATTCCGCTTGCAGTCTTGTACGGGACGGTCACTGTTCTCGTAACCATCGGGCGCTCTTCGCGGCCGTACTTGTAGTAGAAGCGATCGCCCTTCTTCTGTACGGTTTCGAGGAACTCGGATACCGCGTTAACGGCGCTCGACGTGTGCATCCAGCCGACGCGCGTATTGAATCCCTGATATATGAAGAACTGACCCCACGTCACCGCGCCGTATGCATTGAGTCCCTCATCGCTGGTCATCTGCAATTCCGAGCGGAAGAAGAACGACGTGTGCGGATTGATCAACAGCAGTGCGTGATGGTCGAGCGTATTCGACGGTGCGACTGCAATTCCGTTCGACCCACCGGGTTCCGGTGGCGGCAGTGCGCCGGACATCGGCTCTGCGGTTACTGGTCCACCGCCGTAAAATGCCTGCAACTGCCTCAGATTTACGCGCTCGATGTCACCGCCGATGCTCCCTTCGCTGAAGCTGAGTGCCATCCACGGCTCGTAGTGCTTAATGGCGCGCGGCTTGGCATCGGGATGCGTGGACATGTAGTAGTTGAGCCCATCAGCCCATGCGTTCATCAGCTTCTTCAGCCACGCGGGACTCGTCGCGTACTGCTGCTTCAAAGTGTCGGGATCGATGAACAGCTTCTGGCGGAGGTCCTGATAGATCGCCGATTCTCCTTCCGCCTCGGCGAGCCGGCCGAGTGAGTTGAGATAGTTGGTCTCTACACGGTTGAAGTCATCCTCGCATTGCGCATAGATCATCCCGAAGACAGCGTCGGCGTCAGTCTTGCCGCGAACGTGAGCGATGCCCCAGTCGTCGCGAGTTATCGTGACGTTCGCCGCCTCCTGTTTCCATCGGGCTGCGTCCTGTGCCGACGCGGGCTGGGGGACGAGGCAGCCGGCGACAGCCGCGGCGGTTAGGATGAGAGAGAGCTTTTTCATCTATTCGGTGCTCCGACGTGGAGTTGGCGTGCCCGCGAAATATGAACAATCTGCGGCCCTCTCGCACTTGTTTCTGGAACCGTACACTGAAATCATTGTCTCTTGCGCATCTCATTCGTAACATCCGCCGCCCACGCCGATCTCACTCCTGATGATCGGCTCGCCGTCACTGCGCTGGAACGGCGGGGAGCAACGGTTAGCGCCTCGATCTGGACCGACCGGTCGATCGACTGGAGCGGTTTCGACGCAATCGTCCTCCGGTCCACGTGGGACTACTACGAACGGGCCGCGGAATTCCGCGCGTGGATCGACGCGCTCGACGCGATCAAGGCTCCCATCTGGAACCCGCCTCCAGTGCTCCGCTGGAGCATGAACAAGACCTATCTCCAGGACCTCGAGAAGGCTGGTGTGCCAGTAGTCCCGACCATCTGGCTGTCAAAGGGAGATGCGCCTGATCTTCGTGCCTTGCTCGTTGAGCGCGGCTGGGCCGAGGCAATCGTCAAACCGGTGATATCGGCGAATGCATCTCGCACGTGGCGAGTATCGATCGCAAACGCGTCTCACCTCGACGCACAGCTGGCGGATTCGCTGAAGATTGGCGACATGATGGTTCAGCCGTTCATCGCCGAAATTCAGACGCGCGGAGAGTGGTCGATGATGTTTATCGACGGCGAGTTCAGCCACGCGGTGCGCAAGACACCGACTGCTGGTGATTTCCGCGTGCAGACAACGCATGGCGGAGCCTCGGTCGCGGATCAACCATCGGATGCCGTGCTCGCTGCTGCACGACGCGCAATAGATGCAGCGCCGTCGCCATGGATGTACGCGAGAGTTGATGGCGTTGAAGCAGCGTCCGGCTTTGTACTGCTCGAGCTGGAAATGCTGGAGCCGTCATTCTTCTTTGAATACACGGCGACAGGAGCGACGCGATTCGCGAGCGCGATACTGGAACGGACGAGCAGCTCGGTGTAGCGAGTTATGCCACCAGCATCGCCATTACGGCACCGGCTATCGCTATCGCGATTACATCTTCGAGCGCACCGATATACGGATCTTTCATTCCGGTAATTCGATCAACGTTTCTACGTGCGTAAAAGCCACCGAACGTTCCAAGCATGGCCCCGATCACGCCGCACGCAACGCCGATCCACGCATTGCGTTGTCCCACCTGCATGAATGCGGCACCGGTGAAACCGCCTGTGATCATGCGTGCGAGGAATGGGCCGAGTGCCGTGCGATTCGGAGTCCGTGGCAGTTTGTCAGCGACCAGTTCTCCGATGGCCATAAGTCCAAGAACGATTGCAACGGGACGCATTGCCAGCCAGCTGGCCGGTGCGGATGCAGGAGCAAGCTCAGACCGTCGTGCGAGTGTGAGTGCCAGGATGGCAGGTGCCATCATGCTGCGCATGCCCGCCACCACACCCAGGAGAACCGCGGATATATAGAAGAAAGCGTCGGAGTGGATTGGCATCAGGCTGAGGAATTTGCTGGGAAGCGAGTCAAAAAGCGACTAGTTCTGGCTGAGCAACGAGACCAGAGGTCATGACCTCTGGTCATGCATGGTGGCAGCCGCAGAGAGTCTTTCCGTGAGAATACCTGACACGGACCGCTTGCGGATCGACCGTTGGACGACCATATCTGGCCAATATGGTATTGGTCAGGCGAAGAAACTTCAAGCGTCAGGCCTGGGCTCCGCCGCAATGCCTGGATCAGCTCAAGCAACCGTTCACGCAACCGCGCGTCGTTCACCCGAAATCAGAATCGATCTGACCTTAAAGGAGAGTTAGTAGATGAGAATGACTACCACGATAGCACAGATGGTCGTGCGCCTGTTCGGCGTTATCCTCATCGTGCTTGGCGGACTTTTCTGGAGTGGAAGCGCGCTTCAGCTTGTGAATACGCACATGCTCCTTGGTGTGGTGTTCGTGCTTGCACTCTGGGTGCTGTCTGGAATCGGCGCCGCTACGCGTCAGTCGGGTAGTCTTGTTGCGACGGGATTCATCTGGGGAGTCATCGTTCTCGCGCTTGGCATGGTGCAGAAATCGCTAATGCCGGGAGCTGCGCACTGGGTAATTCAGGTACTGCATCTTCTGATAGGGCTCATCGCGATGATCATCGGCGAGAGGCTTGCGGCGGGGATCAAGCGCTCAGTGGCGACTACCGTGTAGGTGGTCATAGCGGGACAACTGCCCGGGCTGCATACTTGAGCCGACCGAATATCGCAAACCCCCGAAACAGGACCTCCTGACGTGGCTAAGGGGCCTACCAAAGCTCGCGTGGCGAGAACGCCGCGCCGTGGGACTGTTGCACACCGGCAGGCTGCACTGCTGCGGTTGGCTGTGGATGTGGTGGCGGCGACCGACGAGGCACAGGTGTGTCAGCGGCTTGTTGATGGATTGCACGACGAGGCGCTCGGCTATGACTTCCTGGGCGCCTTTCTGCTCGACGAGACGGGCGATCGCGTTCTGCGCGCGAGCATGGGATGGCCCGACGTGCCGAAGAATTGGCGCGTTCACCCTGGGCAGGGGCTGAGTGAACGGGCAGTGAAGGATGCAAAACTTCACTACACGCCGATGGTCACTCGCGAAACGAACTATCTGGCGAGTCTGAACAGTGGCTCGGAAGTCGACATTCCACTTCACATCGACGGCGAGGTGATCGGTGTGCTCGTAGTTGAGAGCAACGAGCCGAATGCCTTCACACCTTCGGATTTCAAGGTCCTTACAGCCGTAGCAGACTTCGCAAGCCTTGCGATCGGTCGTGCGCGGTTGCTGCTGAGTGAGCGCCGTCGAGCGGATGAGCAGAAGGCGCTGCTCGACACAATGGCTGATCTGTCTTCCGAACGCGAACTCTCGAAACTGCTGCAGGCTGTGCTGGAGCGCGCTGTAACTCTGCTGGACGTCACGGGCGGCGAGCTCGCAATATTTGACGAGCAGGCGCAGCAGCTTGTAATAGTTGCGAGCCATCACATCGGAAAGGATTCCACGGGTGTGCGACTTGGACTCGGTGAAGGTGCGATGGGTACTGTGGCCGTAACGCATGAACCGTTGATCATTCCGGAATACGATGAGTGGTCCGGTCGCTCGCGCAGTTACTCAGATGTGCGCAGCACTGTGCGAGCCGTGATGGCGGCGCCGCTGCTGATCGGCAAGCGGCTCGTTGGTGCAATCGCGAGTGTTCACTCCGATCCGGAGCGTCAGTTCGGCGCGGCAGACCTTCGATTGTTGAACCTGTTCGCTCCACAGGCAGCAATCGCAATCGAGAACGCGCGCCTGTACACCGAGGCGCAGCGTCAGAAGGAATATTTCGAAACTGTCGTCGTCAACAGTCCGGTAGCAATTGTCACGCTTGAGACGAACGGACGGATCACCTCATTCAATCCGGCATTCGAAAAGCTGTTCGGCTATTCTCAGGAAGAGGGCGTCGGACGCAACCTCGATGAGCTGATCAATACTGAGGAAACAAAGGCCGAGGCGCTCGCGTACACGAGCCAGGCAACGAGCCACACTGCCCGGGGAATCGGGAAACGTCGTCGCAAGGACGGTTCACTGCTCGATGTCGAGCTCGCCGGCGTTCCGGTTGCTGTTGAAGGAAAGAATGTCGGAATCATGGCGTTGTATCACGACGTCACCGACCTACTGAGCGCCAAGAGCGAAGCCGAGTCGGCGAATCAGGCGAAGAGCAGATTTCTCGCGAACATGAGCCACGAGTTGCGCACTCCGCTCAACGCGATCATCGGCTACAGCGAAATGTTGAAGGAAGACGCTGAGGAGAATGGAGATACGCAGTATGTCGCCGACCTGATGAAGATCAGGTCATCCGGGAAGCATCTGCTCGCCTTGATCAATGACGTGCTGGACCTGTCCAAGATCGAAGCTGGCAAAATGGAACTGTATCTCGAGACATTCGATCTGCGTTCGACAGTTGATGATGTCGTGACGACAATCGAGCCGCTCGTCGCGCAGAATGGCAACACGCTCGAAGTCAAATGCGATCCAGACCTTGGCGCGATGCGCGCCGATATGATCAAGGTACGGCAGGCGCTGCTCAACCTGCTGTCGAACGCATCCAAGTTTACCGATCACGGCGCAGTAAGACTCGAGGTTAGACGCGAACGGTCGCGCACAGGCGGCGGTGACGAGTACGTGTTCGATGTCTCGGATACCGGGATCGGCATGACGCCGGAGCAGCAATCCAAATTATTCGAAGCCTTCTCACAAGCCGAAGCATCAACGACTCGACGGTTTGGTGGCACCGGGCTCGGTCTCGCGATCACGCGTCGATTCTGCGAGATGATGGGCGGGCGCATCGAGGTAAAAAGCGAACACGGGCGCGGATCCACGTTCACGATCCGTCTTCCAGCCACGGTCGGTGAGGAGCCGACGCAGGATGCGAAGCCACCTCAGGCTACTGCGACGGCACGCGGAGCCAGGGTACTTGTGATTGATGACGAATCGTCAGTCCGCACCATCATGCGTCGCTTTCTCCAGCGCGAGAATCTCAGTGTCGACGAGGCGTCGAGCGGTGAGGTTGGTCTCAAAATGGCTCGCGAGAACAAGCCGGATGCAATAACGCTCGACGTGATGATGCCAGGAATGGACGGATGGGCCGTCCTGGCCGCCCTCAAGGCAGATCCCGATCTGCGCGATATTCCCGTCATCATGCTCACGATCGTCGATGACAAGCGCATGGGCTTCTCGCTCGGCGCGGCAGAATATCTCACAAAGCCGATCGATCGCGAGCAGCTACGGCGAGTTCTTGCGAAATACCGGCACAGTGAGCCTACCGGTTCGGTGCTGGTTGTGGAAGATGATCCAGCAGCAAGCGAACTTTTGCGTAGAACACTGGAAGGCGAAGGCTGGACCGTGAGTACCGCGAGAAACGGCCGAGAGGCGCTCGGGCAGATGGATCAGGCGGAACCGGCGATCATTCTGCTCGATCTCATGATGCCGGAAATGGATGGCTTCGAATTCCTGTCAGAGATTCGTTCGTTACCGCGCGCCAGTACCGTACCAGTGATCGTTGTAACCGCCAAGGAACTAACTAGTGATGAGCGCAAGAGATTGAACGGACACGTGACTGCCGTGTTACAGAAGGGGAATCACTCACGTGATGAGCTACTGTCGGAAATTGCATCGCAACTTGGGAATCGTATCAAACGAAACGTGCCGAATATGGAGACCACCTGATGTACCGAGTGTTGCTCGTTGAAGACAACGAAATGAATCGTGACATGTTATCGCGTCGTCTCAAGAAGAAAGGCTTCGAAGTGGACATGGCGTTGGATGGCGGTCAGGGAGTGGAGATGGCGCGTGAGGGAGCGTACGACATCATACTCATGGACATGAGTCTCCCCGTGATCGACGGCTGGGAGGCGACAAGGCAGTTACGGGCAGTACCGGAGACGTGCGACGTGCCGATCATCGCACTCACAGCTCATGCCATGGCCGGAGATCGCGACAAGGCGATGGATGCCGGGTGCAGCGACTATGACACGAAGCCGGTCGAGATCGATCGCCTGCTTCTCAAGATGAACACGCTACTGACGAGTTTGTGACCATCGTGCCGGCGAGGGTGTTGTCGGTAGATGAAGTTGCAACGCTGCGACACGACCTTCGCACGCCTGTCAACCACATCGTTGGATACTGCGAACTGCTGCTGGAAGATTCCGAAGGCGCTGAGTATGCGGAACGGCGCGCGCGGCTTGAAGGCTCGTTGCGGGCAGTGCGCGAAGCACTTGAGATGATCAACACGTCGCTTGGTGTCGGAAGGACTCAGGTAACTCAGCCGGACGTGGACGAGCTGTACGAGCGACTTCGCGAACCGCGCGCGCGGATCATGGAATCCATGGCCGCGTTACTCTCGCCGGATGCAGCGGCTGACGGCGACGAATTCGTATCGGATGTTGGAAAGATCCAACATGCTACCGAGCAGCTTGCCGCAACGAAGCGGAGCCCGGCGCAGCAGTCGGTTGTCAATCATGAAACCCGACAGCCGGATAGTCATATCGACGTACCACTGGACCCCCATTCGGAACACGCATACGCTGGCGATCGCGGGATGATCCTGATCGTTGATGACGAGACGAACAACCGGAACGTTCTTGAGCGTCACCTCAAGCGTCAAGGTTACGAGGTTGTGTGTGCGGGCGACGGTGAAACCGCACTGAGCAGCGTACATCACAGCTCGTATGATCTCGTTCTGCTGGACGTTCGCATGCCCGGAATGGACGGTCATGAGGTTCTCCGCCGATTGAAGCGGGACTCGGCGACTCGTGACATCCCTGTGGTTATGATTTCGGCCGCAGATGACCTGTCGACGATAGCCGCGTGCATCGAGGCAGGTGCGGATGATTTTCTACCGAAACCCTTCGATCCCGTGATACTGCACGCGAGGGTCGGGGCGTGTGTCGAGAAGAAGCGGTTGCGTGATCTGGAGGTTGATTACCTGCGACAGGTCGAGCGGGTGGCCGACGCAGCGACTGCTGTAGAGCGTGGGACCTACGAAGCCGGCTCGTTGATGAAAGTCGCCGAACGTGATGACGCGCTGGGGAAGCTCGCTCGCGTGTTCGACTCGATGGCCGTGGGTGTCAAGGCTCGCGAGCGCAGATTGCAGGACCACGTCGAGACGTTGCGCCGAGAGATGGACGAAGCCAAGCAACATGCTGCGGGTGCAGGTGAGTCCCAGGATCTGGATGACGGAGCGCTCATTCCCGGCGAACTGTTCGCGAACCGATATCAGATTGTGCGCGTGATCGGACGTGGCGGAATGGGAATGGTTTACAAGGCGCGGGATAAGGAACTCGCCGAGGACGTTGCGATCAAGACATTGCGGAGTACCGCGATGAGCGACGATCCGACAGTTGTGGAGCGATTCAAGACCGAGATTCGTCTCGCGCGTCGGATTTCGCATCGGAATGTCGTTCGCACGCATGACCTGGGCGACAGCAACGGTGCGTACTATGTGACTATGGAGTACGTCGAAGGGATAACCGTGCGCGAGCTGATCGACATGCGCGGGCATCTGAGCGTCGCATCGACACTTGGAATTGCGCAGCAGTTGGCGTCGTCGCTCGAAGTTGCGCATGAGCAGGGCGTGATCCACCGCGATATCAAGCCGCAGAACATGTTGCTGGATCCCGACGGAGTTCTGAAAGTCATGGACTTCGGCATCGCTCGGCTCGCGCAGAGCAACAGCACACTTACGCAAGCCGGAATGGTAATCGGCACTCCTGCCTACATGGCACCGGAGCAGTTGCTCGCTGAGGAAGTCGATGCGCGCAGCGATCTTTACGCCGCAGGCGTTGTGTTGTACGAGTGTCTGACGGGATCGTTGCCATTCGAGGGATCCAATCCGATCGCGTTGATTGCAAAAGTGTTGCACACCGTACCAGTGGCGCCGACTGATCGCGACCCAAGTGTTCCAGCTCCGTTGTCGGCGCTTGTGATGCGATTGCTGGACAAGGAACCAGCTGGCCGACCAGGGAGCGCGCGAGAGCTGCGTGAGCTATTAGCGGAGCTGGCCTAGGACGGAGGCGCATGTCGGCACTCCGTCATTCCCGCTTTGCCGGGAATGACTGCGCTGTTAGGCAGCAGCAGAAAGATCCGCAGATCCAGCAGCGCATGCAGGATCATTGAAAGCAGGAGACTCCCAGTGCCGATGTAGAACAGACTGAACACGAATCCAAGTACACCGGTCAGTACAGTTCCGACTTTCCCCTGGTACGCATGCGCGATACCAAACATGGCTGCCGCTGCGATCACAATCAGCCAGCCGTTCACCGCTGGTAGCGTAGCGACCAGGAAGTGAAGAACGAATCCGCGGTAGATCCATTCTTCAGCTATACCAGCGGTAAGACACACAAGTACGAAGACCCAGCGTTGTGCGGTCGTTGTCGGCAACAGAAAGCGTATCGGTTCCAGCTGCTTGTCAGCCGAGCCAGGATTGCGTCGAACGATGATCACCGGCACGATGAGTCCGATCAACAGAGCGACTGCGAGACCGAACATCGCGGCTGTGGGCACCACGTCGAGTCTCATGCTCTCGGCGAGACCGGTCGGTGGTTGCCAGAGAACGTTCGCGGGAAGCAACCAACCGCAGAGTAGCGCAATCAGCCACATCGCCGAGATCGTCGTGATGTAGCTCCGCATGAGGTCGGCCGATGCCTGGTCGCGCTTGAGCCGCCGCATGTCTAGCCATCCCCAGACCGGCATGAGCAGGAGGAGGACGGCTATGAGGAAGATCGAGAGGGCTGGGTGCGGCATCGGGGGAAATATTAACAGGGATCCACGGCCCTTGAGCGCGTAACGGAATGGACATAGCGCGGGCCGGACATTTAGTTTCCGCTAAGAAATCAGCCCCTCGCCAGGCCCCCCAAAACCGCCTGGTACCCGCCCTCGCCACCCCGTATCTGATGTCCAGGCTGCATCACGATTCCCGTGATTTCCCAGGATTCGACCCAGCCAGAATTGCCAACATATGGAATGTTTGATGCTGGTCTTCCGCGTTCCTAGCTCTTACGCAACGCTGAAAACCCTTTTGACACGGATGGAGCGAATCATGATAGGATCACGCGCCTTTATGGCGGCTGTAACGATCTTCGGGGTCGGTGTAGCGGCACCGGGGAGCGCTCGCGCTCAAACTGCCAATTTCTCCTTCACTGGTTCGGGTGTTTCCGGAAACTTCCTTCTTACCTACGGCGCGGCTACGGATGCCAA
The DNA here is from genome assembly GCA_039924445.1 of Gemmatimonadaceae bacterium. GTDB lineage: Bacteria > Gemmatimonadota > Gemmatimonadetes > Gemmatimonadales > Gemmatimonadaceae > Fen-1247. The sequence goes on along the minus strand of JBDTAW010000096.1, from coordinate 8,252 downwards.
GTATCCCAACGCGTTTGAGGTTACAGGAATAAGCGGCAGCTTTACTGACACGAACAATGGCCTCAATATCGTCAACGCGCCGGTCACGTCGCTCGTGCCGATCAATTATGCCACACCAGGGGATCCGCTTAACGTCCCGTTGGCGCCAAACGATTTCAGCTCCTTTATGGTCGCCTCAGGCCTTCCGCCGCAGGCAAACGGCGTGCTGACCTTCGATAACCTGCTCTGGCCCGGCGGTACGCCGGCGACGTGCGTCGATTATCCGTTCTTCGGCGGCGTTCTGGACGTGTATGGACTGATGTTTGACATCGGAAATGGTCGGGTCGCGGGGATCTGGGGCAACGGCGCCAATCCTCCTGGCGGCGATGCAAACGACTACGGTGTAGCTGTCGCGACGGCGAACGCGGCCGAGGATTACGTGCAAGGAGGCGTTGTAGCTACTACCACGCCGGAGCCCGGCGCAGTCTGGCTTCTCGGTACCGGTCTGGCCGGTTTGCTGTTCGTCGTCAAGCGTCGGCGCGGCAAAACCGGTCAAGGTTTACCGCTGCATGGCGAACTCGCGCTGTAGGCAACTCTGGCGTGCGTGTGCGCGCATTGTAGAGTACTTGCAAGCATTACGCACAACGCCCGGGATTCCATCGCGAATCCCGGGCGTTGTGCGTCTGTATCGAAGTAGCGCGAGCCGCAAATGTCAAATCATGTTATTGAACAGTTCCAGCACATGTTTCAGCATCAACATGGCGCATCCGTTCGCCCCTGTGCTTCGCTCGCTCTTTGCGGTGGAACGCGCTCGTCGCTCGGCGATCCTCGACGCGGCCGAGTCGCGGGCTGATCGGCAATCACCGGCTCCGCTCGCGATCTGGCTGTTCGGGAGTGCAGCACGCGGCGAGGATACGTTTCAGAGCGATATCGACCTTGCGATCGTAGCGAGAACTGACGCCAGTGCTCAGCGTCTCGCCGCGTCGTTACGCGATTGCCTCCAACCAATCGCGCGTCAGCACGCCGTGCATCCAAGTGTCGTGCCGTACAGCGCCCGCACTGTACTGTCGCTCCCGGAGGTAGACGCGCAGATGTGGACCCATTTGTTGCGCGATGCTACTCCGCTTACTGGGCCAGCGCCAGAATATTTAAGGCAGCAGCTGGCGCGCAGCGCAGACGCGCGGCAATCACAGTCCACCAAGTCGCAGCATGACACCCAAAAAGTCGCCGACCACGCGCGCAAGGCATCCGTGGACGAGCTTTCGTGACAACGGCCGCGGTCACCTGGTGGATGCTGAGGCCAAGTTCGTGCTGCTGAGCGAAAATTCAAACGCAAAGGGTATCGCAGCAGACGCGGTGTTGGCGGCGATTGCAAATGCCGACTCCATCACTGTTAAACGTACGGCGCTGCATAACACGAGCGATCACTCCGCTGTCGCAGATCTACTCGTCCAGGCGCTCGAGGCTGCTGCTGACATAGAATGATCTTATGAGCGTCACGCCGAGCGAAACGGTCGTGGTAGATGGGAAGACGATTCAGCTTACGGCGAACGATGCGTCGGTGTGGGTACGCCGCGATGGGGAATGGCGCTGTGCGCTGCATACGGAGTCGGTGGCGGGAGATCCGTTCGGGCGTGATCGGGGAACGGTTTAAACATGGATTCCCGCTTTCGCGGGAATGACTGATGCGTGGGGGCGACGCATGCGTCGCCCCTAGCGCGGGAATGACGGGCGGATGCTATAATATTCCGCCAGGATCTCACCCTCCGCCAACCGGGCTATCAGCCATGCTCGACACTCCGCACTCGCGTCACCACGGCAAGTCCATCGCGTCGCTGATCCTGGAAGTCGCCATGATCGTTGTCGGTGTCTTTCTCGGACTTGCGGCAGAGCAGTGGCGCGAGGGGCGGCATGAGCATGAGGTCGCGCTGGCGTCGCTGCGCAACTTCCGGACGGAGATCATCACCAATCAGGCGCAGATCACGGGAGTGCGCTCGTATCACCAGGGGCTCGCGCGGAATCTCCAGAAATTCACTGAGGAGAGTGGTTCGCACACGCTCCAGCGATTCCTGAAGGATGTCCAGTTTCAGGGGATGCGGACGGTGGATCTGGAACACACGGCGTGGGACCTGGCGCTCGCGACGCAGGCGCTGTCATACATGAAGCCGGACATGGCCTACGCGATCTCGCGGTTGTACACACGCCAGCAGGGTTTCCAGAATCTGGAGAACAGCTTCATGCAATCCGCATTCACTCCGAATACTTTCGCCGATACGAGCAACACGGTCGGGCTCACGATTTCCATGATGGCGTACATGGGCGACGTCAACCTGCAGGAGCCGGGCCTGTTGAAGGCGTATGCAGTGATGGTGCCGAAGCTCGATTCCGCGCTGGGTGACCACGCGCGAGCCCACGTCGCTCGCGTCGCTTCTTCCGGGGGGACGAAATGACGTTGGGGCGACGCAGGTCGGGGCGACGCATGCGTCGCCCCTCCGTCACGTCTTGATGTACTTCGCGTACCAGGCGAGATACCGCTCGTAGCGATCGCGCTGATAACTCGGCCTCTGAATGCCATGAAATTCATTGGGATAAATGATCAACCCCGTAGGAATTCCAAGACTCCTCAGCGCTTGATACATCTCCTGATTTCCGATCATTGGAACGTTCGAGTCCTTCTCTCCACTGAAGTACAGCGTCGGGGTCTTGATGCGATCCGCATGCAGAAACGGATACGATAGCTTCTGATACGTTTCCCATGATTTGGGATTCCACGGCGGTCCGATCTCGTTGTCGTATTGAATGATGTACTGATCGACGCCGTATAACGCGACAGTGAATCCCGTACCGGCGCCGCACGTTGCGGCCTTGAGGCTGGGATCGCTCGCGATCATGTAATCGGTGAGAATGCAGCCGTAGCTCCAGCCGCCGACACCTATACGGTTCGGATCGGCGACGCCCATGCTGATCACGTGATCGATGCCGGCCTTGAGATCCTGCACTTCGTGATCGCCCCAATCTGCGAAAATCGCGCGCTGGAATTTCTGGTCGCGGCCTGAGCTGCCGCGATAGTTGACGTTGAGTACCGCGTAACCGTTGGCGGCGAAGATCTGGCGTTCGAAGTTGAAGCTGTGTGCGTCCTGGCCGTTGGGCCCACCGTGAATGCGCAACAGCAACGGTACTTTGGTGCCGGCAGTGTAGTGCAGCGGATAGGTCAACAATCCGTGTACTTCAGTTCCGTCAGGTGTCTTGTAGCTCACGTCCTCCGTCTTCGCGAGATCGAGCTGCGCAAAGAGAGCTTCGTTCTGATGCGTCAGCTGATGCAGTGCTCCGTCAGCCAGCGAGTACACTTCCTGAGGTTTGTCATCACCGCCGGCAACAGCGACCACGCAGCTGCCGACGTTCGACATCTGGCTCAGTACGACGGGCGGCTGTAGGAGCTTCCGCACACTTCGATCGGCGATGTTGATGGAGATCGGATACGCGGAGCGGTCATCTTCCTCAAGCGCAACGATCGATCTGCCGTCTGCGCTGAAGTAGGGCGCCGACACGGATCGATCCAACGTCTCCGTCAGGATCACCGGCGCGCCAGAGCCATCAGACGGTACAATCGCGAGATGGTTCATGCCGTATGCATCCCACTTCTTCTCATCGCCAACCAGGAACGCGATCGACTTGCTGTCCGGACTCCACGCAAGCCGTCCACGTGTTCCGCGCGTTCCAAAATTGGTGACCTGCTTTTCCGTAACGCGCGACTGAGCGTCCGCAACGTAAACCTGCGGCACGGGGTTGCGATCAGGTTCGGCGTCGTGGTTACTGATGAATGCGATGCGCGTTCCGTCCGGCGACCACACCGGACCCGATTCATCATGATCGCCCTTCGTCAGTCGCTCGCTCTTCTTGCTGGCGACGTCGAAGAGATAGACGTAGGTGTGACGATTGCTCAGCAGATAGCCGACAACGTCCTGCTTGTAATGATACCGGTCGATGACGATCGGTTTGGGCGGCTTGGGTTTGCCTGACGTTGCGGAATCGCCCTGCGGCTCATCCGGATCAGGATCGGCAACTACAAGTGCAAGACGTTTGGAATCGGGCGACCATTCATATCCCTGCAGCTTGCCTTTCACGTCCGTCAGCTGCATCGCTTCACCGCCAGCGCGGTTGAGGATCCAGACCTGACTTCCCTTGGCCTTGCCAGGCCGCGACGATGTGAAGGAGAGATACTTTCCGTCGGGCGACCACTGCGGCGAGCTCTCGGATTCCTCGCTCTCGGTAAGCTGCAAGTTCCTTGCGCCGTCCGCACCGACCATCCATACGTGCGAGTTGTGCTTATCCGCCTTGACGTCGATTGTGCTGACTGTGTAGGCGATCGACTTGCCGTCCGGTGAACACTGCGGATCGCGCACGTCGCGCATGCGCGCGAGATCGTCCAGGTTGATGGGGCGGAGGGTCTGCGCATAGATTGGCGCGCACAGAACCAACATGGACAGTCCGGCGGCACACGATATGGCAAACGGGGATCGCATGTGTCGTTGGCCAGCAATGCGAATAGCAGACGTATCGTTTGGCAAGCCGGATGATTGCATGCAGTCCACTTCGATCTCCCTGGGCAAGCGCCCGATTGTTCCGCCGTCCTGCCTTTCCCGGTCGCCGCTCGGCGCCCCGATGGGGCAAAATCTACGCGTTATTGGGAGATGGCGGGAGCGCGCTGGGATGACAGTGGCGATGCCAGTCAGCCCGGCGAAAGCCAGGGTCCATGTACGACGAGGGGCAGAAAATGGATCCCCGCTTTCGTGGGGATGACTGGCGGACGTTCCATGTCAAACCGTCGCGGGTTCGTCCTCGTGCGCCAATTCTTCAAAAGTTCGAAGGCGGACATCGGCGTGGTCGGGGAATTGTGCCAGCATGACGCGTGTGCCGCCCATGCCCTCGACATATTTGCGGAGCGTGCTCAAATACATGTCAGAGCGGTGTTCCATCTCTGAGATCTTGGGTTGAGTTGTGCGGTAAAGCTCGTCGGCGACAGGTACGAACTCTTCGCACCATCTGTCACGACCTGTCTTGTCTCCGCCAATTGAAGGGATATCCCGTCACGGGGGATATATTGATAGTATGGCGATTTTCCAGGATCGATGGCGCTCAACAACCCGCACCGGCACCGGGGATGACGGAAGATGGATCCCCGCTTTCGCGGGGATGACGCCTCAATTCTTGAGCTGCTTCCGTATCACCTGAAGCTCAGCCAGACGTTCGGCGGTTGGAACCGGGTACGACATATGAAGTCCCCTGAGTACGTCCAGAATTATCTCTGAAACTATCAACCGTGCGTTCGCCTTGTTGTCCGCTGGAACAACGTACCACGGAGCCTGGTCCGTGCTCGTCGCAGTCAGGCACTCGGCGTATGCTTGCTTGTAATCATCCCAGAATTTGCGCTCTTTTACATCGGAAAGGCTGAATTTCCAGTTCTTGTCCGGCTCATCGATGCGGTCGATGAAACGCTTGCGTTGTTCATCCTTCGATAGATGCAGGAAGAACTTGATGATGCGCGTGCCGTTCCTGAAGAGATGACGCTCGGAGTCCACGATCGACTGGTATCGCTCTGGCCAGATCGTGTCTGAGTCGAGCACCGACTCCGGCAGCTGTTCGTGCTCCAGGATCTCCGGATGAACGCGAACAATCAACACTTCCTCGTAATAGGAACGATTGAAGATGCCTATTCGCCCTCGCTCCGGCAGCGCTCGCGTGGTACGCCAAAGGAAATCATGTTCGAGTTCCTCGGCACTCGGCTGTTTGAAACTGAATACCTGACACCCTTGCGGATTGACGCCAGACATCACGTGTCGAATGGCGCCGTCCTTGCCCGCTGCATCCATCGCTTGAAAGATTATGAGCAGCGCATAACGGTTCGACGCGTAGTGAAGCCGCTGCAAATCACTCAACTCGTTCACCTTTTTGCGTAGAAGTTTTTTGTACTCCTTCTTTGAGTCGCATACGGGTTCCACGCGTGTCGGCCATTGGCCGAGGTCAACGTCGTCGCCCGGCCGCACGCGGAAATCACTGGTATCGATCTTGTTTTTCATGCGGTAGCTGGACTCGGTTGTTGCGGCGTAACAGCCGCTGGTTTGCTGACACGTGGTGGCGCGGTCTTGAAATCGAAGATCCGGTAAGCGAGCAATTTCACTCGATCGGCCAGCAAGGCCCATACGATCGCGTAGATCCACACGAATCCGGCCCATTTCCAGCCGAGTGGTGCCATGAAGAGACCGTACACGGCTATCAACGTCGCGATAATCTGCGTACCCACCACGGCCATCCATAACACGCGCGCTGGGCGGATGGACCAGAATGGGCCGCGCGTGCGTGTGAGGAAGATCGTCAGGTGGCCGGCCACGGACAGCTTGAGATACATCAACGTCTGAACGTGCAGCCGGTCGAAGTGGAATACTCGTTCTCCGAGAAAGAACAGTCCGAACGCGGCTATGACTCCGGTGACTCCGAGCACGGTGGAAATACCGAGTACCAGGCGCATGTTCCAGGCTTCGGGCGTGTCCTTGTAGTGCACATTGTCGTACGCGATCGAAAGGATGGCACCGTCGTTGAGGAGGGCGAGCATCACGATCATCACGGCAGTAACGGGATAGAAATTAAAGACAAGGATCGCGAGCGTCATGAACAGCAGCACGCGGAGCGTTTCCGCAATCCTGTACATCGCATAGCTGTTCATGCGCTGAAAGATCTTTCTACTTTCCTTGATCGCGTCGATGATGACCGACAGCCCGGGAGCGAGCAGGACGATCGAGGCAGCAGCGCGCGCGGCGTCGGTCGCGCCAGACACCGCAATACCGCAGTCAGCTTTTTTCAATGCCGGCGCATCGTTCACGCCGTCGCCAGTCATGCCGACGATATGGCCGCGCTGCTGCAGGACCTCGACGATGTGGAACTTGTGCTCGGGGAATACCTGCGCAAAGCCATCTGCGTTCTCGATTGCCTCGGCCTCCTTTGCCGTGGCGGGATGCTTGTCGTCACCCAGTCCGCTCGCGTCGAGGATGTTGGTTCCCAATCCGAGCTCGCGTGCCGTCTCCCGCGCAATGGCAATCGCGTCGCCCGTCACCATCTTGATCTTTACGCCCATGCTTCGCGCGCTGGCGATGGTGGCCTTGGCCTGCGGCCGCGGTGGGTCGAACAGCGGCAGCACGCCGACGAATTGCCATGCGCCTTCCTGATCAGCGTGGGCAACACCCAGTGATCGGAATCCTCGCGCGGCGAAATCGTTGACGGCTTTCTCGGCGGCGGTCTTCACAGCATCGATGTTCTTCGACATGCCGAGTATTACTTGCGGTGCGCCCTTGGCCACGAAGAATTGCTTTCCATCCGCACCCTTGATCGTTGCTTCGGTGCGCTTGTGCACGGGATCGAACGGTTGAAAGTGTACAACGTCATATCCTTTCAACTCATCACTGCTCTTCAACCCGGCGATGATCGTGAGATCGATCGTGTCCTTGTCCTCGGCGCGCGATGCAAGCGCAGCGAAAAGCACCAATTGCTCGGCGGTTGTTCCATCGACGCAGTACGGGTCGCCGAGTCGGAGCTTGTTCTCTGTCAGCGTACCAGTCTTGTCCGAACAGAGCACGTCGACGCCTGCGAGTTCTTCGATCGCAGCGAGACGCGTGACAATCGCCTGCTTTGCGGCCAGCAGTCGCGCACCAACCGCCATCGTCACAGAAAGAACTGTGGGCATCGCAACGGGGATCGCTGCTACCAGCAGCACCAGCGCGAATTGTAGTGTTGTGAGTACGGCATCACCCCGGAAGATCGCGACGGTGACGATGAGCACAACGAGCACGACCGCGAAGATGATCAGATAGTCGCCAATCTTGAGTACGGCGCGCTGGAAGTGGCTGACCGTATGGGCTTCCTGCACCAGCTGCGCGGTCTTGCCGAAGTAGGTCTTCTCGCCGGTGGCGTACACTATCGCGTCGGTTTCGCCCTTGCGCATGATCGACCCGGAGAACAGCGGGTCGCCGGCTTTGCGGCTGATCGGTAGCGATTCGCCGGTTAGTGCAGACTGATCAACTTCAACAGGATCACCGGCGAGCACTCGCGCGTCGGCCGGAACGACATCGCCCAGTTTCACGCGAATTACATCGCCCGGTACCAGTTCGCGCGCAGGCTGCGTGCCCCATTTGCCGTCGCGCTTAACAGTTGCGTTGGTTGCGAGTTTCTTTTTCAGCGCGGCAATAGCGTTGCCGGCCTGGTGTTCCTCCCAGAACGCGACG
>JBDTAW010000095.1:0-4001 GCA_039924445.1 Gemmatimonadaceae bacterium | reverse complement strand
AGGCTCACAGAAAACAGCAGTCCGGCGTAAACCGTCCAGGCCGGCAGACCCGAGCTCGCAACGCGCGGGATGTAAAATCTCTGAGCAAGGAGATCCAGCGGTATCATCACTGGATAGTGCACTACATAAAGACAGTAGCTGTACTTCCCAAACATCCCCAGCGTTCTTCCCTCGAAAACTCGCTTCCATCCGTGCCCGTCTTCTGAGGCTAGCACGAAAATGAGCACGCACGACCCCAGCACCGCAAGTAACGAATATCCTGCGGTCGCTATGTACGGATTTACATTGTTGAAACCGGACGCGTCCTGCAATGCGAGCAAGGAAATGGCCCCGATCGCCGCGACAGCTAGTGTCGGCGCATAGCGTCGTGCGGTTTCCAGCCCGCCGGGTGTTCGCACGGCGAGCGCGACGATAGCTCCTGCACCGAGAATATCCATCCGCGCCACCGACAGCACATACGCGCCGAGCCAGCCTCCGGACGTGAGTAGCACGAGTACGAGCCTGCAGCCGAGTGCGGCGATCGACATCCCCACGACTACGCGCCATAACGCCTTGCGCGACACAAGCAGCACGACAAACGGCCACGCAAGATAGAACTGTTCCTCGACCGACAGCGACCAGAAGTGCGCGGTATTCAGCGGCGTTGCGAGACCGCCGTGCAGAACTTCAAGCACATTCACGCCATACAGCCAGTACCACGCCTGGTAGTGAACGAGTCGAGCAGTCGCAGGATCACGCGCGAAATATCCGATGTGGGGAAGCACGAAAAAAAGGAACGCGCACGTAACGTAGTACAACGGAAAGATCCGCAGCGCGCGGCGTTTCCAGAATCGCGGAAACGCCCCCGGTGTACCTTTCGCGTCAAGCAGGATCCCGGTAATGAGAAAACCGCTAAGGACAAAGAACAGATCCACCCCGACCCAGCCGACACTCGCAATTGAATGAACGACCCGATCGAGCAACGGTGAACTCGGCGACTGGCCCATCTCCTTCAACGACAAATGACGGAACATTACCATCACGATAGCCAACCCGCGAACGCCGTCCAGCGCACGAATGTGGCGTGAATTCGTCATGGATTACCCGTCGGCATCCCGGTGCTCTGCAGCCATCTCGCGATACGAGAGCAAAGTGGTCCCACCGAAAGTTGAGGATTGAGGTGCCGGCCTCAGGCCAGTATCTATAGTCCATGTGTGGACTAACAGGCTGCTGGTCCGGTTCCGGCTCATGTAACCGTGCCGATGTCGACGTCCGGCGTATGTGCGCGGCAATCGCACATCGCGGGCCAGATGACGAGGGTATCTGGACAGACTCGGAAACCGGCGTCGCCCTCGGTTTTCGGCGCCTTGCCATCATCGACGTCTCACCGGCTGGCCATCAACCCATGGCTTCGGCATCCGGTCGCTATGTCGCGGTTTTCAACGGCGAGATCTACAACTTCTCCCGCATCCGCGCGGAACTCGGCGACTCGATCGCCTGGCGCGGTCACTCCGACACGGAAGTCCTCCTCGCCGCCGTGGAGCGATGGGGTCTCCAGAACGCCGTCGAGCGTTGCTCCGGCATGTTCGCTATCGTCCTGTGGGATCGCGACGAACGGACGCTCAACCTGGTCCGCGATCGCCTCGGCGAAAAGCCGCTCTACTACGGGGTCTTCGGCGATACCCTGCTCTTCGGCTCCGAGCTCAAGGCGCTCCGCGCACATCCGGCATGGCGCGGAACTGTAGACCGCAATTCGCTATCGCTGTATCTGCGTCACAACTACGTACCGGCGCCGTACTCGATCTATGAAAATGTTCGCAAGATCGTCCCCGGCACCATAGCGACGTTCCGCTCGCCCGCGGCCGCACCGGAGTTTACCACTTACTGGTCTGCGCTTGAGGTCGCCGAGCGAGGTGTGTGCAATCCTCTGACGGGCGGCGATGCAGATTCCGTCGCTCAGCTTGATGCTCTGATGCATCGAGTAATCGGAGACGAGATGGTCTCCGACGTTCCACTCGGTGCATTCCTGTCCGGCGGAGTGGATTCATCCGCGCTTGTAGCGATTATGCAGGCCGACAGTACGCAGCCAGTCAGGACGTTCACAATTGGTTTCGACGAAGCCGCCCACAACGAAGCGCCACATGCAATGGCCGTCGCGAAACACATCGGCACGGATCACACCGAGCTGTACGTGACGCCGAATGACGCGATGGCGGTGATTCCGAGATTGCCAGAAATCTACGACGAGCCGTTCGCGGATTCTTCGCAGATACCAACGTTCCTGGTCGCACAGCTCGCGCGCCAGCACGTAACTGTAAGTCTGTCCGGCGAGGGGGGAGACGAGCTCTTTGCGGGCTACAATCGGTATTTCTGGGGAGAGCGACTCTGGAACCGACTGCAACACGTGCCGCGTGCCGCGCGCGCTGTCGTTGGTCGTGCGCTGCTCGGCGTGTCACCCGCAGGATGGGACTCGGTATTCGAAACTGCCTCGCCACTGCTGCCGAAACGGTTTCGTACTGCGACACCGGGCGGCAAGGTGCACAAGGTCGCAAACTTCATGTCTGCGGACTCCTCCGATTCGTTGTATCGCGGTCTCATGACGCACTGGCGCGATCCCGAAGCGATGACCGGGGCGGCGGAGCCTGAGACTGTTCTCACGCGCGCCAGCGCAATGCCATCGTTCGACGGCGTCGTGAATCGAATGCGCTATTTCGATCTTGTCAGCGAGTTGCCGGATGACATACTCGTAAAGGTCGATCGAGCTACGATGGCGACGAGCCTCGAGTCAAGGGCGCCCTTTCTCCATCCCGATGTCGTCGATTTCGCGTGGCGAATTCCACCATCGCAGCAGGTGCGAAATGGGCAGGGCAAATGGCTGCTGCGTCAGGTGCTGTACAAGTACGTGCCTCGTGAGCTGATCGAGCGACCCAAGATGGGATTCGGCGTTCCGATCGCGAGCTGGCTTCGCGGGCCCCTGCGGGATTGGGCCGACGCTCTGATCGCAGAAGATCGGCTCCGTCGAGAGGGTTACCTCGCGCCAGAGCCGATCAGAACTGCGTGGGATGAGCACCAGGCAGAAGTAACGGACAACTCACACCTGCTATGGGGCGTCCTCATGTTCCAGGCTTGGCTGCAGGCCCAGTAGAACATGGATCCCCGCGAACGCGGGGGTCCATGTTCTTCCCTAAGCCTGCCGCTTCCGCCTGCGAACCAGCGGGATCAGCCCAATCAGTCCAGTCCCCAACAACGCCATCGACGATGGCTCTGGCGTAGTCGTGAGAAACTCCTGCTTCGTCACGCCATCCGCCGTAATACCGTCGCCCACCCGCGTGTCCGTCAGAATCCGGAAGTCGGCGTAGTCGAAATTAGAGGTGGCAAAATTCGTCTGCGCGAACGTGATCCACAACTGGGACGCCGAGTTGTTTATCGCAGGGTCGCTCACACCGCCAAACAGCGTCCAGATTGCGTGCTGAATATTGACGACGTCGCTGTTCGACTTGCCTGCATACTGCCCCGTGAGGAACGCCGCCTGCTTGTACAGCTCCAGCGCATTGGCATTGGCGGCAAGCCGCGTGTTGCTCAGATCGCCGAGGAGCGATGACTCATTCACTGTCCAGACATCGCCGTTGTTCACTTCGTGGAAAAAGTCCACGCAATTGACGACGATCGGAGCGCCATCGAGTTTGGCGTTGTAGTTCCCGACGTAATACCGGCCGTCGGTCACCGAGCCACCGTTGACGAAGGTCAACGTCCCCGTCTGGGCTGAAACGACCGGGGCGGCGGCCAGCAAGGCGGCCGCGAGGAGGGCAAACTTCTTCATTCCTGATGTCCTTTGCGAAAAGAAAGTGGCGATACAAACGTAAGGAACCCGTCGATATACCAAGCAATGCCCGAGCCGCCGCAAATCTACTGTCGACCCCGAGCTTGGCATCGCGCTCGGCTTTTTGTTAAGCCGATGTGCCACAACCACTTAGCGCGTAACCCGGTTGTGCCGCGGCTCTCGCTGTACCCAGAATAGAAAA
>JBDTAW010000094.1:0-3798 GCA_039924445.1 Gemmatimonadaceae bacterium | reverse complement strand
GCCGTGCTCACGGCGCTCGAGAAGCTGCCGGCGGACAGGTTTGCAAGTGCCGCCGAGTTCGCGCACGAACTGTCCGGAGCGCAGACGGGGAGTTCCGCGCGGATCCATTCGCGTACCGCTACCACGCGCGCGCGGAGTTCGAGACCGTGGACGATCACTGCGGTCGCAGGTGCGCTCGCGCTCGCCGTGTGTGCGTTCATGATCGCCAGATACCGGTACGAGCCGCACACCCCAATCGCGGCGTTCGGCAAGTCGAAGAAGGTGACGTGGGAGCGCGGCCTGGAGATCCAGCCTGCGCTCTCGCCCGACGGGAAGTACGTGGCGTATGCAGCTGGCAACACGATCGCGACCAAGATCTACGTGCGCCAGATCGCCGGCGGTCGAGCCGTAAAGCTCACGGACGATTCCGTCAGTGTCGAGACCAATCCGCAATGGTCGGCGGATGGATCGCGCATCCTGTTTCTTGCAAATGGTGGTGTGTTCAGCGCACCGTCGTCCGGCGGATCGCCCCGGCCGGAGATGCGCGCGATCTCGAGCGATCCCATCATCAATGCAGTGTGGTCACCCGACGATCGCAGTATCGCGTACGCTCATGGAGATTCGCTGTACATCCACGAGCCGGACGGCCGCTCCCGCCCGCTGGCTCGGCTGCGGGAAGTGTCCGAGTGTCAGTGGGCACCGAATGGATCGAGCATCGCGTGCGCTTCCGGCAACGCTGAATATTCCAGGCTTGGTCTCTTCCTCGGGAACCGGTCGCCAAGCCGCATCGTCACGGTTCGTGTCAGCGACGGCGCCATCTCCGCAGTCACCGATAGCAGCTCGGTCAACCAGAGTCCGTCCTGGTCGCCCGATGGGCGTTGGCTGTATTTCGTCTCCAATCGACTGGGGCCCCTCGACATCTACGCCGTACCCGCGTCGCGCGACGGTCAGGCGGGTGGCGATCCGGTTCGGATCACCACGGGACTCGGTCCGCACTCACTCTCGATATCGTCCGATGGAAAGACCGTCGCATACGACGTGTACACTGCGACGGCGAACATCCGATCGCTTCCCTTTCCGCCGAACGGTGTCGATCCCAGATCGGCGCGTCCGATCACGACAGGTGCACAGGTCGTGGAAGAGTTCGATGGATCGGCCGACGGGAAGTGGATCTACTACGATTCCGATGTCAGCGGCACCGCGGAATTGTATCGGCAGCGTCTGCCAAGCAGCGTACCGGAACAACTCACGTTCGACTCGACTGACAATTTCTCGCCGACGCCGTCGCCGGACGGACGCGAGCTGGCATTTCATTCATGGCGATCCGGATCACGTGACATCTACGTACTTCCGCTGGATGGCGGCGCTCTACAGCGCGTGACATCGTCACCGCTGCAGGAATCGAAGCCCGCGTGGTCACCCGATGGCAACGCGCTTGCTTATTCGATCTTCGGGCCGACCGGTAGCGTGTGGGTCGTGCGTCGAAAGAACGGAATATGGGGGAAGCCGGTACAGCGCACGCACGAGGGCGGCTATGCGGTGTGGTCTCCCGACGGACGCTCGATTGCGTACACCACCAGTACGTTCTGGGGCGGCGCGCTCGAGACCATCGATCCCGACTCCGGCGCACCACGAATGGTATTCGATCCGTCCAAGAATCACGGAATGCTCGCAGGTCAGCCGTTCTGGAGCAGCGATGGCCGCGCGCTCTACTTCAAGACCCACGACGCTGCAGGCAACGCGCAGTTCTGGTCCGTGCCGGTGACTGGCGGACCACCAACACTGATGTTGGCGCTCGACGATCCTGCGGAGGGGTCGTTTCGTCCGGAGTGGGCACTGAGGGCCGGCCGGATGTACTTCACGATCGACGATCGTGAGAGCGACATCTGGGTGATGCAGCTGAGGCCACGTTAGCGCATACCGCGCTCCCTCCTTCGCCTCACCCCATCGGGTGAATGATGAGTCCGATGTGCGTGAAGAAGTTGACTGCGCACTGATTTCTGGCCAGGGCGCCCGCGCGAATATGTGGCTGGCCGCCTTGGCTTAGTTGCCGGGCTCACGCCGTTTCCAGCAGCCGCCAGGACACAGTTTGAGAGGGGGTCGCGTAACGAGGGCCAGCTTGCCGACGTATATTCGCGTGTCGTCGAGACACAACCTCGCCTCGCTCCCCCAACCCGGACCGTCGCATCACGTCTCAAGACTTGCCAACGGCCAACGAGCAAGTTGACCCGAACGATCCCTTCGTCGCCGGACTCGCCGATCGCTACCGCATCGAGCGCACACTCGGTGCCGGAGGGATGGCGACGGTGTATCTCGCGGAAGATGTGAAGCATCGACGCAAAGTCGCCGTGAAGGTGCTGCATCCCGAGCTGAGCGCCGTGCTGGGTCCAGACCGCTTCGTGAAGGAGATCGAGCTCACCGCCAATCTGCAGCATCCGCACATTCTGCCACTCTTCGACAGTGGCAGTGCCAACGGTTTGCTCTACTACGTCATGCCGTACGTCGATGGCGAGACGCTCCGCGCGCGGCTGGAGCGCGAAGGGCAGCTTCCGGTCGAGGACGCTCTCCGCATCGCGTCGGAGTCCGCCGACGCGCTGCACTACGCGCACCAGCACGACATCGTGCACCGCGACATCAAGCCCGAGAACATCCTTCTCCAGAACGGACACGCTCTGGTCGCCGACTTCGGCATCGCGCTCGCAGTGAAGCAGGCCGGCGGACAGCGCATGACGCAGACGGGCCTCTCACTCGGCACTCCGCAGTACATGAGTCCCGAGCAGGCTATGGGCGACAAGCAAGTCGATGCTCGCACCGACACGTACGCGCTCGGTGCCGTGACGTACGAGATGCTCGCAGGACAGCCGCCGTTCACCGGACCGAGCGGTCAGGCGATCATCGCGAAGGTAATCACGGAGAAAGCGCCCAGCGTGCGCGAGCTCCGTCCCGCCGTGTCGCCTGGCGTTGACGCGGCGGTTGCACGCGCACTCGAGAAGCTTCCCGCCGATCGGTGGCAGACCACGGAGCGCTTCGCTGAAGCGCTCATGCGCCCGAGTGCTGCTGTTGCGACCGACGCAGCAGCAACAACTGCGCACATCCACAATGGCAAGCCTGCCTACGGCGGAGGCGTGTTCGCGCGCAACGCGATCGCCGCAACTCTTGCTGCCGCGCTCATCGCCGCCGCCTGGTGGCTCGGACATCGCTCGGCGACGCAGGCCGCGCCATGGTCGGAGTTCACACAACTCACCGACGCATCCGGTGTGGAAACGAGTCCATCGCTCTCGCCCGATGGTCAATCCTTCGCGTACGCGAGCAACGCGCGTGGCACGTGGGACATCTATGTGCAACGCGTTGGGGGCCGCAATTCCGTTATCGTCGCCGGCGATTCCACGGCAGACGAGCAGTGGCCCGCGTATTCGCCCGATGGACATGACATTGCCTACGGTCGGAATGGCAGCGGGATCTTTGTCGTCGGTGCAACGGGCGAATCACCACGCCGGCTCACAAGCTTCGGCTCCAATCCCGCGTGGTCCCCCGATGGGCAATCGATAGTGTTCGGGACGGAAGAAGTCACCGAACCGTACTCCGTCGACAACGTCGGACAGCTCTGGGTCGTCAGTGCGTCTGGTAGCGGTGCACCGCGTCGGCTCGATCCCAAGCTGTCCGGACACTTCTACCAGCCGGCCTGGTCGCCATCGGGGAAACGCATTGCGTTCTGGGTCGTGAATGGCGGTCAACGCGACATCGCCACGATGGCCGCGTCGGGTGGCGACGGTGTGTTGCTGACGAACGACGCCGCAGTCGATTGGGCGCCGGTATGGT
>JBDTAW010000093.1:0-4316 GCA_039924445.1 Gemmatimonadaceae bacterium | reverse complement strand
GCGGCGTCACCAGTTGGTGACGCCGCCTTTTTTGTGCTCCAGCCGCGCGGGATGCGCGTGTGACCAGCGCGTCCCGCGCGACCACACTGCAACAATTCGATCCTCCCCTCGCAGTCGTGCTCATCCTCCTGCTAGACCGTCACCATATACTCGGCGTGTAGATCAAACCCTACTCGCCGCATCGCGGCAGGAGTTCCGATATGCAAGCATCACTCCGCCGGCTGCTGTTCGCAACGCCGCTATTCATGGCAGCCTTGCTCGCAACGCCCGCACACGCTCAATCCAGCGCGTCAGGATCCATGGCCGTCAATGCATTGGTTGTGAATCCACTCGCCCTGAACGTGACACGCCCGCTCGATTTTGGTCGACTCCTCACATCTTCATCCAGAACAATCGCGCCATCGGCGGCAACCAGCGGTCGCTTTGAACTCGTTGGTGAGGGCGGATCCGCCGTAACCGTAACCCTCGCAATGCCTTCGCAGCTCACCCCGACGGCGGGTGCCGACTTGCCGGTCGGTGCATGGACATTCGTTGCCAGCAACAGCCCTGCGCTCGGCGGCGCACCAGTGTCATTCAATGCCGGGGCCACCGATAATCTTGCAATTTCGTTTCAGTCTGCCACTGGAACTACGAAGATCTACTTCGGAATTGGCGCGACGGTTACCGTATCGGCGGCGCAGCCTTCCTCGACCTACACGGCGACGGGTCAGATCACCGCAGCGTACGCCGACCTGTGAGGTTGCGATTCGTCGGAGTCCGCGCCGCGAGGGCTGGCGTGGCATGGTGCGCGCTTGGTCGCATTGCCGGAGCGCAGGTCGCGGGCATCGGCGTTGATCCGCACATGGTTGTGCTGACTCCATCGCGCCCCTCCGGGGCGATCACGGTGCTGAACCCGCACGCGACGCGTGCGGAGTTCAGCGTGGACCTGCGCTTTGGATTCGCCACGGCCGATTCAACCGGGCGCCTGCGCGTCGAGTTGCGCGACGGGCCGGACAGCGCCAGCGCCGCTGACTGGATTACTCCTTATCCACAACGCTTCACGCTCCGCCCGGGTGGTACTCGCACCGTTCGGCTACTCGCGCAACCACCCGGCGGACTTCCCGACGGAGAATACTGGGCACGCATTACAGTCCACGCACGCGATGACACGCCACCAGCGTTCGTCGATAGCGCCGACTCCTCGTCTGCACGAGTCCGGATCGCCATGGAAACAGCAACCGTGCTTCCCATATTCTTCCGGAAGGGCACGGTCACCACCAGTGTAACCATCGCAGATCTCGATGCGATCGCGATCCAGGACACCATCGCGGTGAGCGCGACGCTTACACGCAGCGGCAACGGCGCATTCATTGGCGCCGCACACTTGATTGTTCGCGATGCAAGCGGAACCACTGTCGCGACAGCCGATCGCCAAATCGCGGTCTATCGCTCCATGCGGCCGCGTTGGAATATCGGTTTGCCACGCGATGCTTGTTCTGAAGGCTGCAAGGTCACGCTACGCCTATCGACCGAACGGCACGACGTGCCACGAAGTCTACTTCTCGCGGGCACATCAGACGAGAAGGTCACTATTACGCGGCGTGAGTTGCCACCGTGATAATGGCAGCTAGAACTCCTGTACCGATCCGGAGGTTATTCTGTGCGACACTAATGGCAGAGTTTCAACGGGCATGTCTCCGATCGTAATTGCTTCGTCGAGCACGCTGCGGCCAATCGCAACTCCCGCCTGGTCCGCGGCGTGCAGGACCGCAATCAATTCCCCCGCGCGCACAGTCGAATTTGGTTTAACTCGAATGTCGAACCCCACCGCCGAGTCGATTACATCGTGCATCGTGTGCCTGCCGCCTCCAAGTGCTACAACGCCGTGCCCGATCACTCGAGGCGTGACTGTCTGCACCACACCGTCGCGCGTCGCGAGATATTCCACCTGTATGGGCGCCTGCGGCAGCAGAGAAACGTCATCGACGACGCGCGCATTGCCCCCCTGTGCTGCGATCACCGCGCGAAAGCGTTCCGCCGCACGCCCACTCTCGATCGCGGATCGCATGCGCTCGTGCGCTTCCTCGTATGACGATACGACCCCGGCGAGCATGAGCATCTCCGCTCCAAGTGCATAGGTCACGGTCGCGAGGTCAGTCGGCGGGTTACCCATTAGAAACTCGATCGACTCGCGGACCTCAAGTGAGTTCCCGCACGTGTTCCCGAGAGGCCGATCCATCGCCGTAACAAGCGCCACAACCGGGCATCCACGATCCGCGCCCAACTCAATCATTGTCTTCGCAAGGTCGATTTCCCTGTCCAGTTCCGGCAGGAACGCACCGCTGCCCCTCTTTATATCGAGAACCAGTCCAGTCAGCCCCTCAGCGAGCTTCTTGCTCATTATGCTCGCCGAGATGAGCGGGATCGCCTCTACGGTGCCCGTCGCATCACGAAGCGCGTACAGCTTTTTATCAGCTGGAGCGATCTCGCCGGTTTGGCCGATCAACGCACACCCAATGCGGCCCAGCTGCTCGGTTGCGGCGGCGAGTGACAGGTCGGTGCGAAATCCGGGAATGGATTCGAGCTTGTCGAGTGTACCACCTGTGTGCCCGAGTCCGCGACCGGACATCATCGGGACCGCGACACCAAGCTCCGCGATGAGCGGCGCGAGAATAAGAGAGACCTTGTCGCCGACACCGCCTGTTGAATGCTTGTCCAGCCGCGCGACGCCGAGCGCGGAAAGGTCAAGCATCGCTCCGCTGCTCAGCATCGCGTCGGTCAGGGCGTCGGTTTCCTCCCTGGTCATTCCGCGAAAATAAACTGCCATGAGCAGCGCGGAAAGCTGATAGTCGGGTACCTTTCCTGCAGAATAGGCGTGGATCA
Organism: Gemmatimonadaceae bacterium; assembly: GCA_039924445.1. Classification (GTDB taxonomy): domain Bacteria; phylum Gemmatimonadota; class Gemmatimonadetes; order Gemmatimonadales; family Gemmatimonadaceae; genus Fen-1247. The sequence continues at coordinate 1,454 of JBDTAW010000093.1, read as the reverse complement.
AGTCGCGCCATTCGGCTGGCGTAAGTCTACCGCCGTCGCGTTTACGTTCTATGAGCCGCGGAACAATCATTGGGGTATTGAGAGAAACGTTCACGTTCTTGGAGATCCCAGGCATGAGTCGAAACTTGGCAATCGCTTCCGCAGCCGCAATCTTCCTCGCAATCCCCGCTTCGCAGCTTCGCGCGCAATCAGCGGCGGATTGGATATCGAAAGGTGATGCCGCGTACGCCGCGCGCAATGCCCCGGAGGCAATCGCTGCTTACGACCGGGCAATCGCCGTCGATCCAAACAGTTACGAGGCACTGTGGCGCGATGCGCGCTCGCAGGTTGACCTGGCCACGTTCGACCCGGACGTCGACAAGCGAACCGCGCTTTACAAGAGTGCGCAGGAACACGCCGCCCACGCTGTCGAAGTAAATCCCGCCGGCGCCGACGGACACTTCGTTCTCTCCGAAGCGCTGGGACGAATGGCCCTCACACTCGGGGCGCGAGACCGGGTGACATACGCTGGCAGGGTGCGCGATGCGGCGCTCGCCTGCCTGAAAATCGACCCCGCCCACGCTGGGTGTCTTCACGTGATGGGGGTGTGGAATGCCGAAATCATGCGGCTCAACGGCCTCACCCGGCTTATTGCGCGCAATTTCCTCGGTGGCAGCGTCTTTGGCGAAGCGAGCTGGGCAAACGCACGCCGGTACATGGAGGAAGCGGTGACGAACGATCCGCGCCGAATCGTCCATCGGCTGGACCTTGCCAAGGTCTACAGAGACATGGGCCTCAAACCACAAGCAAAGAAAGAATTTGAGGCCGTCGTTTCTGGTGAGCTGATCGACTACAACGACCCGCAGTTCAAAGCCGAGGCCGCCGCCGCCTTGAAGAAGCTGTAGCGCTCCGAAGCGCCGAGTTCAGGATACGCCGGACGCTACGCGGTCAGCCGCGGGTCGGGAGGTGTTTCCGCCCGTATCTCGCGGCCTCGCGAAAGCCGTCGCCAAGCCGCTCCCACGGCGACTGGCGCCAGGGCCGCCGTTTCCGCAATTCCCGGCCGATCGCCAACCGAGTATGCTCCCCGGACTGCGGTGCCATAAGCAGGGCCACTCCTGCCCCGACTACCACACCGGCGAGTATGCCTGCACTGACCAGGGCGACCGTGCGCCAATCTGCTTCCCTTGAGAAGGGGCGGCCCCTCGGCCTGGTGACGAGCGACATCTGATGTTCGCGCGATCTGACGGGCATTTTCTCACTCCAAGTATGTCGGTTTCGAGCGCCAAATGTTTCTTCGGGGGTGTGCTTTATCGTTTCCATAAGACCTTTGAACTGAAGCTGGTAAGAATCTTGCGCTGACAGACGTGCAATACCCGTGCGAGGAGTGAATGAGCGACTCTGGCAAGTTAGTGTTACTCGTAGAAGACAACGAAGACAACCGTATCGTCTACTCGACGATTCTCAAGCATTTCGGC
>JBDTAW010000092.1:0-2420 GCA_039924445.1 Gemmatimonadaceae bacterium | reverse complement strand
CGGCCTTGGCCGCTGCGGTCCCCGTGCTCTTTGCAGGTTGCGGTAACGACTTCCTGAAATGCGCGGAATGCATCACAAGCCCGAACGCGCCAACAGCGGCGACCTCCACGCAACGACTGGTCGCGGTTCAGGCCAAGCTTACGCAGTTCCTGAATGGGAACCTGGCGCGCGTTGTTTCCATGTGGATGCAACAAATGGCTGGAACACAGCTACAGTATCAGTCGCAGGATCTGTACGTGATCGATGGGGGAAGCGGCGATTTCAGCATGCCGTACACCGGAGGTGGGCTCATCGACTTGCGTGCGATCGAGGCATCATCGTCGGCCTCCGGCGACAAGACGTTTCAGGGAATCGCCCAGGTCATTGAGGCTTGGGAAATCGGGACGGTTGCGGATATCTGGGGTGATGTTCCGTATTCGCAGGCAGCAAAGGCGGATTCGTTTCCAACGCCGGTTTACGATCCACAGAAGACGGTGTACGATGGCGTTCTCGGCACGCTTGATCAGGCGATTGCCAATCTCAACTCCAGCGGCGGTGTCGGGCCTGGAAGTGCGGAGATCGTGTACCGCGGAAACGCGGCGCTTTGGTTGCAGCTCGCGCACACGCTCAAGGCGCGTTTCTATCTTCACCTCGCCGAACGAGATCCAAGCAATTATGCGAAGGCTCTCGCCGAGGCCAATCAGGGCATTGCCAGCAATGCAGCAGATTATCTGACCTACCAGACCAGCAACGCAAACGAGCAGAATGACTGGTACCAGTTCCAGCTGACCGGAACGCGTACCGGATTCGAACGCGCGGGAAAGTATCAGGTCGATCTGCTAAAGAGCATCGGCGACCCGCGGCTTGCTGAGTATTATCAGATTGCAGCGGGTGCGAGCGGCTATATCGGTGCTTCACCCGGGCAGGATCTCGCAGGTAACATGTCGAATGTCAGCGCGAAGCGACTCGCACCGGATTATCGCCAGCCTCTCGTTACGTACAACGAGAATCTGCTGATAAAAGCCGAGGCGCTGTTCAAGCTCGGAAATACGCAGGCAGCGCTTGATACGCTCAACAAGGAACGCGCTGCATGGGGAGTGTCGACTCCATGGCACTCGGCGCTGACGCTTACGCCTGTCGCGGGGCCGGTTGCGCTGACAGATATCATGCGCGAGAAGTACATCACCCTCTTCCAGAATGTCGAAGCGTGGAACGATTACAAGCGCACATGCTTACCGGCCCTGGTACCGGCGGGCGGTGCAGCGACACTCCCCGGTCGGATGCTATATACCAATTCGGAGCGACAAACCAATCCGAATGTGCCGGCTGATCCGATCTTGAATTGGAACGATCCGGCTTCCTGTGGCAGTTAGCCGCCGGTCGGTGCAGCACACGTAAAAAACCTCACTGGCCACTTTGGATCACGCGCGGCGTGTGCCAGAGTGGCCAGTGAGGCGACAGATCTGGAAGCCGTTCTGCTACTCTATCAATAAACCCGCTAGCAGAACGACAGTCTTTCGTTATGCGTACAACAGATACCCGGCCCGGTTCCGACAACCGGCCGGCCCAATCGCCGTTGAACCAGTAGCCACCGCCTGCCTCGAGTTGCTTGTTGTTTATTCGTCGCTGCATCGCGCACTCTCTAAACCGATCGCACCATGAAGAGATTTACACCAGGTTCCTACGTCGCCCGCTGGACGCCATTTATCATCGGCGCCGTCATTTTATTGGCGCCATTGGGCGGCTTCGCGCAGTCGCAAGCCAACCGACCCGGGAGAGGGCTGCAGGCTGAACCCTTTCAGTTCGAGTACATGGGTCCGGCCAACGGTGGCCGCATCGCATCGGTGTCCGGCGTTGCTGGTGATCCGAAGACATGGTACATGGGGTCGGCATCAGGCGGGGTGTGGAAGTCAAGCGACAGTGGACGCACCTTCGTACCCGTGTTCGACAGCATGCCTGTGCAGGCGATCGGAGCGTTGGCAACTGCGCCATCCGAACCTGGTACGGTCTGGGCGGGCACAGGCGAGGCGTGGGCGGTTCGTGACGCCGATGTCATGGGCGACGGCATTTACAAATCGACCGATGCCGGCAAGTCCTGGAAGAACATGGGCCTCAGAGAAACGGGCCGGATCGGACGCATCATCGTCAACCCGACCAACGCGAATGTCGTTTTCGTCTGCGCACTCGGTCGTGTGACCGGACCGCAGCAGGAACGGGGTGTCTATCGCACGCTGGACGGCGGCAAGAGCTGGACACGCGTGTTGTTTGTCGATGACGGTACGGGTTGCTCCGGCATCACCATGGATGCGCACGATCCCAATGTGCTTTTCGCTGGAATGTGGCAGGTCGTGATGCATACATGGGCCATGTTCGGCGGCGGACCATCGAGCGGCATTTACACGACGCGCGACAATGGTAATACGTGGACTAAAGTCACAGAT
>JBDTAW010000091.1:0-3856 GCA_039924445.1 Gemmatimonadaceae bacterium | reverse complement strand
GAACGATCTCGCGCAAGCCGTAGGTCTCCTCGTCAAGCTCAGATGACTGAATTGACTGGTTCACAGATGCTCCAGAGATGGGTCTAACGGTACGTCGCCTGCCATATAGTATCACGTCCCGGCTCGGTGCGCACTACCGGAAGTGGTATTGCCACAAGTGCAGCTGAAAACTGGCGGAGCGGCTGGCGGTCTCAGGAGTCGTAGATGCCACCTTACGTGCTGGAGGTCATGACGAACCCGGATGGGCCCGGATCACAGCCGATCCGCTCGAAGAACCCGACACACTCCGGCCGAGCGTCTATAACGAGCCGCGCATCGGGCGCTGCGTTGAGCGCACGCTGCATGAGAGCGCGACCAATCCCCCGCCGCTGGTACTCTGGATCCACAAGGATGTCTGCTAGCGCACTGAACGTATAGCCGTCGCTCAATATGCGCACGACGCCAACAAGGCGACCGCCATCCCACGCGCCAATATTCGCCGTCCTGGACAACGCTTCACGCGTCTTTCGAGCATCGTATTGCATGGGTCGCACGCGCTGCGCAAGTGGAATGAACGATGCCGTGTACACTCCCGACTCGGCATAGTACACGTCGCTGACATCCTTCCCGCGTCCAACTGTCAAGACATCGTGGGCCGTAGCACTTTCGCTCGGGAACCGTGCAACAACGCGTGTTGCATCTCGTTCCACTGGCTGAAAGCCAAACGGCGACGTCCATGCCAGCATTGGCGCTGCATCGACCTCCGCATATCCGCGATGCATTTTGTGGTAGCGCTCCCAAACGCTACCCAACAGATTACCAACCTCGAGACCGAGAAATCCGGTAAGAATGGCGCAGCCAAGAACCGCGGCGAGAAAGTAGGCGAGACCGCGGATCATGTCACCCTGATCGATCTGGTTCTCCATGAACGGCCAGACGAACGCGCCAGACCAGACGAACCCGATGAAAAACGTCAGAAGCGCAGTCGTATCCTTGATCGCAATTCGTCGGCTACGATAGAAATCAGACATTGACCACTCCCCGGCTTCGATTTGGCAACGGTCCGACGAGCGAACCGGGCCGCGCATCAATGCGATGGCGCACCGGGTTCGGCCGCCTCAGACCGGACCCCACGATACAAAGATACCCCGGAAGAGCAGTCTTGGCGCCAGGAGTCGCATACAAAAAACAGAGGACAGCCGCAAGACTTGCCGGCCATCCTCTGTTGGGTTGATCTAGTCGATCGCCTACATCCAGCTCGCTACTCCACCATGTCGGCTGCAGGCGCCCTGCCGATGCGCAGCGTGCGAATACAGGCCGTCCTTGCACTTGGCAATGGCTCCAACCGGATTGTTGTCTTCCTTCGCACCAGATCCGACCGTGGTCTTGCTAGCCGTAGAACGGGCTGGCGCAGTCGTCGGCGTTCTGGCCGGCTTGGCTGCCGGAGCAGTTGCAACCGGTGCCGGGGCCGTCGTCGCTGCCTTGACTCCGCCATGTCCGGAGCAGGCTCCGCGGCCGCCCTTGGACATCGTTCCATCGGTGCAGCTTACCATTACAGCGGCAGATGCCGTAGCCGCCTTCGCTGCAGGTGTTGCGACAGTCGCCGCAGGCTTGGCCGTCTTGCCAACTTTGGATGACTTTGGAGCTACTCCGCCATGGCCGGAGCAGGCACCGCGACCCGTCGTCGCGCTTGTCGTACCATCCTTGCAAACCGTGGCAGCGGCCTGAGCACCTGCAACGCCTGTACTCAGTGCCGAAGCCGCCGCAATGACTGCGGCCATAAAGAACGAGCGAGAGAGCAAACGCATTGCATTTCTCCGTGGAAGAATTAGGTCACCCCTGCTGGAAAGTGATACAGGTCGCTCGCCCGCGCTACTGTCCTTGATGGAATCTTAGTGGTCAGGTATACTCAGGCGGCGACCAACGCCCTCGCACATCGAATCGTAAGCTTCATGCAGGTCCACCTGACGGAACGGCATCGGCACACGAGCGACCGTCCCAGGCCGGAGGCCTCCCAACGCGCCACGTTCACGAGACCAATGCCCACGAAAACAGCCTCCGCAGTCGCAGTCGCACTCACGTCTACGCTCCTCGCCTTTGGGGCGTGCGCGAAAGCTGGCACGCATACGAATCCCAACCGAGTAGTTAGCGTTTCCAAACAGATCAATGAGTTCATCTACGACATCGGTGCCGAGGATAATCTGGTCGGCAGAGATCTCACTTCGGTCTATCCCCCGGCGATCAGAAAGCTCACTTCTGTGGGTTACCATCGCGCTCTGAGCGCCGAAGGGATCATCTCGCTTAGACCGACCCTGTTCCTTACCGACGGCAATGTCGGCCCGGATGCCGTACTCGAGCAACTCAAGAAAGTCGGCATCCCCATTCTCGTAATCAAGCCGGGTGCTTCACTCGATAGTGCGCAGTTGCTCATGAAGCAACTTGGTCAGCACTTCGATCGCGAAAAGGCTGCGGATAGTGTAATCGCAGCGTGGCGAATCGGCATGGACTCGATCTGGGCCGACACTGCTCGCTGGACGAACACGCCGCATCCGCGCGTGCTGATCATGCACATGGGCCAGATCGTGAACAACTACCTCGCCGTTGGTGGCAACGGCCCCGCGGGTCAGATGCTCCACTGGGCGGGTGCTGTGAACGCGATTGATTCTACAGCCGGAATGACGCGCCTCAACCCGGAACTGATCGCCAAACTCGCACCTGACATAATCATCGCAACCGACGTCGGTTTCGATCGAATGGGCAGTGCAGCAAAATTCGCGACAATGCCGGGAGTCGATCTCACTCCAGCTGGAAAGAACCAGCGGATTTATCGAATCGACGAAACCGAGTTGCTTTACTTTGGCCCTCGCACGCCTGCAACGTATCGCAAGGTTGAAGCAATGGTGCATCCGGTAGACGCAAAACCGTAGCACGCGTGATCGGCCGGAACAAGTCGTAAATACAGTGATGCATTTGCGGCGCGCAATTCACCAACGAACGATCATCGCTCCGCCGTACCGGCGGCGGAGAGATGATTCAGACGGTAGCAGGAATATCGTAGTCAAACTCGTAAGCATGGCTATCGCTGTCGATGATTATCTTCAACACGCCCGTCAATCCGGTCAGGCTCCCGGTCCCTGAGTCGGGGACGACGGTGACTGAAAGGCTCGGCACACCGCGCGTCATCGTTGCGCTGTGCTGGAAGACAAAACTCCCTTTCCGACCCGCGAGCGTCCCTGTAACACGCTCGATTGCGACGTAACCAGCCGAATCCTTGACCGGCGTGCCGGCACTCAGCATTTCGCCCTTGCTGGTTCCTTCAAGATCGCCGTGAAACACTTTGTCGATCGACATGCGTGCGAGCGTCGGATCGTCGCTGCTGTAGGTGCCGAGCATCTTGACCTTGACTTCGAACGTTCCAACCGCGTGACCACTGCTCACGTGTTTCTCCTGTTGACGTACGCGTCGACCTCAGAGACGGCTAATATACGCCGCTATTCAGTTCCGGTCAGCGTCGGAGTGGTCGAAGCAACGAATCAGGGCACTCCTGCGCCGCCGTTGGGCCGCCCACCAGCGGCGCGGCCCTCTTTGCCGGTCCTGCCACCTTCTGCCTTCGGATTTGGCGGGGTATCCGCAATTTCCTGCAGCAACTCGGCCTTCTTCTGCTGCAGCGGAGTCATCATGGCGAGAGCCTCGCTTCGAGCGTTGACATCAACGTCGTGCAGATCGCCGAGAACGCCGGCGAGCGCTCGCCGTTGACTCAGCAGGACTCTTCGTGCGGAGTCAGTCGTGGGCACGCTGGGATCCACCGGCATGGGACCCATCTCAGTCTTTACGGAGTCCACTTCACGTGTGAGCATGGCGCGGCGACTCGTGGCGG
>JBDTAW010000090.1:0-14988 GCA_039924445.1 Gemmatimonadaceae bacterium | reverse complement strand
TGTACGAATTTTACCACCATCGATCCCTCTCCCACCGCTGCGGCTACGCGCTTCGCGGAGCCGCGGCGAACGTCGCCGGCGGCGAAAACGCCGGGCTGACTTGTTTCGAGCAGGAAGGGTTGTCGCTTGCGCGTCCAACCGGGTGTGTTGGCCAGTGCGCGCCCGGTGCAGATAAAACCGTTTGGGTCTGTGTCGATCTGGGGAGGCAGCCAGCCGGTACGCGGCACAGCTCCAATGAAAGTGAAGACTGCCGGAGTCGTAATTGTGCTCTTTTCGCCCGTCGTCGTATTCTCGATGTCTACTCGTTCGAGCCGGGCGGCGCCGTGCATCGCACGGATTTGTGTGGTGTAGTGAACCGTGATGTTCTTTGCGGCATCGATGCGATCGGCCAGGTAGCTCGACATCGTGCGACGAATGTCGTCACGACGGACCAGCATCATGACCTGACGCGTGTGCTGGGCGAGAAAGAGTACAGCCTGTCCAGCTGAGTTGCCAGCGCCGACAACCACGACATCCGCTCCGCTGCAGCTCACGAGCTCGGTTGGAGTGGCCACATAGTACACGCCCAATCCTTCGAACTGTTCTCGGCCCGGCACATCCAGTTTCCGGTAATCGGCGCCAGTTGCAATCAGTACGCACCTCGCGAACGCCGATTCGCCTTCCTCGAGCAAGACGGTCAGATGCGCGCCATCATCGTTGAGCGCAACGGCGGCTGAAGGCGTAGAAATTCGGGCTCCAAATTTCTGTGCCTGAAGAGTGGCTCTGCCCGTTAGCTCAGCCCCCGTTATACCCATCGGGAATCCGAGGTAATTCTCGATACTGTTCGATGACCCCGCCTGACCGCCGGGCGATTCCGAATCGACCAGCAGCGTGTTGAGCCCTTCCGAGGCACCATAGACTGCGGCGGCGAGTCCAGCAGGGCCAGCCCCGACAATTACCAGGTCGTACACGGTGTCGCCGATGCTTTGTTTGAGACCGACAGCCACCGCGAGATCACGGGTCGATGGATTGCGCAGCAGTGGCTGCCCCTCGCACATGACGACAGGGAGCGCGCTCTCGTCCACACGAAAGTTCCGCAGTAGTTCGACAGCGGACGGGTCGTTATCGATGTCTGTCCAAGTTACGGGTACATGGTTACGTGCAAGGAAATCGCGGATCCGATAGCTATCGCGGGATGTGCCGGAGCCTATGATGCGGACTCCCTTGAATCCCGAGGCAATCAATTGCTCCCGTCGGGCTACAAACGCTTGGAGTATCAACTCTCCCGTTGCCTGGTCCTCGCTGATGAGGCGGCCGATATCCGGTGGTGCAACCTCCAGGACTTCCGTGTCGCCTCGGGCGACTGCACTCACGACCGACCGTCGGCCACTCAGAACATCAATATCGCCGGTGAATTCCCCCGGCCCGTGTTCTGTGATCGTTCGCGGTTCATCTCCGGTACTGTCGATTATCTCGACCTTCCCGGAGCGAACGACAAAGAAAGCCACGGACGCCACGCCAGCCTGGAACAGATACTCGCCATCCGTGAACCTGCGTGGAGTGGCGAACCGGCCGAGCATCGCGATCTGGCCATCGCTAAGTGTGGGAAACGCTACGTCGTTATCTGACACAGTCGGGTGGTAATATTGCGGTTGCCTGGAGCGAGCGGTGGGCTTCTGCCGGCGCTCACAACGATCAAGGCCTGTGCGCCGAGGCCAGCCTTGGAAGAATAGACGGAATTGGCTTCGGTCGCTATCCTATATCCCATCATGAATCTCGAGCAGCAATTCGCGCGGGTGACCGAGCTATGGTCGCCGAGGGTTATTGGGCAGGTCAACGACCAGTACGTCAAGATTGCCAAAGTGAAAGGCGAATTCACGTGGCACAAACACGATGACGAGGACGAACTCTTCTACGTTGTAAAGGGGCGAATGAGGATCCAGTTCGAGGATGGCAACGTAGATCTCTCGGCTGGTGACTTACATATCGTGCCAAAGGGAGTTCTGCACAATCCCGTTGCCGACGAGGAATGCTGGATCATGCTGATCGAGACCGTAACAACCAGGCACACTGGCGACTTTGAGACCAGCCTGACAAGAACCATCGAGCAGCAACTCGGCGACCAGTGAATCGGTCGATGTTCGGAGCCACCGGAATGCCGGGGCGCAACCGGCTGCCCGCGGGCCTTGTACTGCCGATACTCGCTGCGCTGACGTTCACTCCAGCGCGGCAAGTATCGGCGCAGGGCTTTGTGCTGAGTGAGGGGCAGCTCGCCGATTCCGCCGCTCTAGCGCGATCGATGCCAGCGTTGGCGCGTAGCGTACTCGCTGTGTACACGAATTCGAACCAGCGTGACTCGCTGGACGACGTTTTCCGGTTCCAGCTGGTCGCCGGCGAGTACGCTGCAGCCGAGCGAAGCCTCGCTGCGCTGCACGCTATGCGCACGTCCGAAGGCGCCGCAACGTCCGCTCAGAACCGTGCGACGAACGTGCAATACAGTATCTATGTGCAGGCACGGACGGATGCAGCCGCAAGTCCGCGTGACTTTGCGGCTACGTTTCCAGCCGCCTTTCGTGCGGCCTTTGCACGGATGGATGATCGGACGGCGGCAATGGTGATGCGCGAGTTTGGCGCCAGTCTGCCTGGCATGGTATCCAATCTTGATCGCGCTACAGGTTGGCAGAAGGGCAAGACGTCGATATCGATGCGCGATGCCATTGCGTTGTTGCGCAGCTATCAGATGGTCGGAACGTATCGGAGCATCGCGCCGCTTGCACCAGCCCTTGTGGCTCAGGACGATCAGCGGCGGTACCTGATCGATCGGGATATCCGGATTCCGACACCCGACGGTGCAACGGTGTGCGCGTTCGTTGTTCGTCAACGCAGTGTGAAAGGCCGTGCACCGGCGCTTCTCAACTTCACGATCTACGCGGATTCGATTGCGACGTTGAATGAGGCGCGACGCACGGCTTCAAACGGCTACGTCGGTGTTGAGGGGTTCACCCGGGGTAAGGCATGCAGTCCGGACAAACCCGTAGCGTACGAGCATGACGGTACTGACGCTGACGCCGTGATCAACTGGATCAGCCGACAATCGTGGAGCGACGGGCGGGTAGGGATGTACGGCGGGAGTTACGAAGGGTTCACGCAATGGGCCGCAGCCAAGCACCTGCCACGCGCGCTCAAGGCATTGATGCCATCTGTGTCGGCGGCTCCGGGCATTGATGTCCCGATGGAGGGAAATGTCTTTCAGACGTTCGTCTACTACTGGCCCTTCTACACGACTACGAACAAGACCCTCGATGATTCAGCTCTGAACGATCGCGGCCGGTGGTGGCGAATGCAGCGCGATTGGTACGTCGAGGGTAAAGCGTACCGCGACCTGGACAGGATTGATGGCACGCCAAATCCCGTGTTCGATAAGTGGCTCAATCATCCTGCCTACGATACGTACTGGCAGAGCATGATTCCATACCGTGAAGACTTTGCGCGGATCAATATCCCGGTACTCACAACGACCGGCTACTATGATGGCGGTGAGATCGGTGCACTGTACTACCTGACGCAACACTACAAGTACAATCCCAATGCGCAGCATTATCTCGTGATCGGGCCATACGACCACGTGCGTGGTCAGCGTGGAACGACTTCATCGCTTGGGGATGAATTCAACGAATTGAACGGTTACGTGCTGGATCCGGTGGCGCACATTGACCTTGGCGAGTTGCGGTATCAGTGGTTCAACTTCGTTCTGAAGGGAGCGCCTAAACCGGAATTGTTACAGGGCCGAATCAACTACCAGGTGATGGGCGCAAATCGTTGGGAGCACGCGGCGTCGCTTGCCGAGATGAGCAATCACAGTCTTGAACTGCATCCCGTCAGCGCGAAATCGACGGGCGGCGTTTACAGCCTTGTCCGTGGCGCCCCTGGCGCCCCTGGCGCCCCTGGCGCCCCTGGCGCGCTCGACTCTGTCGTGCAGAAGATCGATCTGGCTGATCGGACGGATATCGACAGCATGTTCTCGAACAACATTGTTGATACGGCATTCTCGATGTGGAATACCGTCGCGTTTGTCAGTCAGCCGATGGAACGTGTCACCGAGCTGAACGGACTTTTTTACGGTCACCTCGAACTCGTCACGAACAAGCGGGATTTCGACTTCAACATCGGACTGTACGAACTGACCCCTGATGGCAAGTATGTCGCGCTCTCCTACTACATGGCGCGTGCGAGTTACGTAGCTGACAGAACTCACAGGAAACTTCTGACACCTGGCGCTCGAACCAGGCTCGATTTCACGAGCGGGAGGATGACGAGTCGACAGTTCGCCGCCGGGAGCCGTCTGATTATCGAGATAACGATAATTCGCCAACCCGGCGCCCAGATCAATTACGGCACCGGGAAGGATGTGAGCGACGAGACGGTTGCAGACGCCGGCGCGCCGCTCACGATCAGTTGGCTGAGTACAACCCGGTTCAGTATTCCCGTCAGGTACTAGTCGGCGCCGCAGCCCGCGGCGTCGAGAGGCTGAGTGGCGGTAGCGCTGCTTCGATCGCCGCACGGTTCGACTCGAGCCATGGCGGGAGCACCAGGTGTTCACCAAGTGAGTCCAGGCTTTCGTCAATTGCAAAGCCCGGCCCGTCCGTGGCGAGTTCGAAAAGTACGCCGCCCGGTTCCAGAAAATAGACCGACCGGAACCAGAACCGATCGATAACTTCGGTCGGTCGCCGATGCGCACTCTGAATCCGTTCACGAACCGCCAACTGCGCGTCGTCGTCCTTCACGCGCCACGCTACATGGTGGATTCCGCCAACGCCCCAACGCCCGCGCTCGGCGCTCGGGATCTCGCGAATGTCGAGATGCTTTCCGGAACCCCCGGCGCCCACTCCATAGCGATGCCACCCGGAATCCTCGCCCATCGATTTGAACCCGAGGACGTTTACGAGGAAGGCTTCTGTGAGCGCAAGATCGCGTTCCCATAGCCGCACGGAATGCAGACCACGGATCTGATGCTCGACCGGAACCGCGCTTCGCGTCCACGGTGCGAAATCGCGTGCGTCGCCGGTCTCCACGAGTGCGAGAGGCTGGCCGAACGGATCACGCAGCATTATCGCGCGCTCGCTGCGCCGGCTCTCCTCCCCGGTGATCGTACCGCCGAGCTCCGTGATCCGGCCGCGCCAGTATGATACACTGCCCTGTGGGATCGCGAGCGATACCTCTACCGCGAGCCCGACACCTTCGTTGACACGCGGCGAATCGGCCCACGGGAAGAACGTGAGGTCCGTCCCAGGCGTACCATCGGCATCGGCGAAAAACAGGTGGTAAGTGTCGGGCGAGTCCTGGTTCACGGACTTCTTGACCAGGCGTAAGCCGAGCACCTTTGTGTAGAAATCGAGATTATCCTGAGCGCTGCCAGTAATGGCGGTCACGTGATGGATTCCGAGAATTTCGTTCATACGGGAGTGGAGTTTTCAGCGGCCAGGATTACCCCCGGCCGTTTTCGTAGACTAACTTCTAATAACTAACTATAATATAGTAAGTGCTCGATTAAAAGGAAGGCGGACGGGCGCCGCTGCACGCGTAAGGATAAATTCGGGAGGATTGGGGAGCTCACATTCCACGACTGGTGGCACCACAGTGACCGATACGATCGAGTCGGCTGTAGCGCGCAAGCCGCGCGACGAAGAATTAGACGTGTGGGGACTAACACACAAGGGCAATGTTCGCCAAACCAACGAGGATCACTTCCTCCTTGGCTTTCTCCGCAAGCATCTCGACATAATGGCAACATCGCTTCCGGAAGCGGAGCAATTGCGCGCATGCAACGAGCGTGTGGGTGTGATTGCAATGGTTGCGGATGGAGTTGGGGGTCAGCTTGCGGGTGAAGAGGCGAGTCGCGTCGCGCTGGAGGAGGTGACTCAGTACGTAACGCAGAGCACTCTCTGCTACTACGAGGCAGATGCCCAGACAGAGGATTTCATCAATCTCCTGCAAGAGGCAGCGATGCGAAGTCATGCCCGCGTCCTCGAACGTGCAAAGGAGGACAGCGAGTTTCGCGGCATGGCAACGACGCTCACATTGTGGATCGGTGTCTGGCCATGGGTATATCTGCTTCAGGTGGGTGACTCGCGTTACTACCTGTACCGACAGGGCGTGCTGAAGCAGATTACGCGCGACCAGACGATGGCGCAGGAATTTATCGATCAGGGTGTCATGACGCGGCCCGCCGCGATGGCTTCTCCGTGGGCGAACATTCTGTCGAGCTCACTCGGCGGAGAGCAGACGGCGCCGGTGGTAACGCGGCTGCGGTCGGAATGGGGGAATACACATCTCATTTGCAGTGACGGTCTCACAAAGCATGTGCCAGATGCACGGATTGCGGAACGACTGGCCGGAATGACGTCCGCTCGCGATGCGTGTGAGAAGTTGCTGCAGGATGCGCTGAATGGGGGAGGAACCGACAACATCACGATTATTGTAGGTCGCGCGGTTCCGAAGGCCGGCGTTTCAATAATGGCTTGAGCGGGAGCAAGCGGTTGACGACTCAGTCGAATCGCCAACCGCTTGCTCAGTCACATCCTATTACCGTTACTTTGCTCCCGGCTTGAGCCCGCGATCTTCCAGCATCGGTTCGACACTCGGATCCTTACCGCGGAAATTACGATACATCGTTGCGAGATCCTCGGTATTGCCGCGTGAGAGCACCATCGAGCGGAATCTGTCGCCGTTGGCGCGAGTCAGTCCACCATTCTCCTTGAACCACTCAAACGCGTCGTCGTCGAGCATCTCGGTCCAGAGATAGGCGTAGTAGCCGGACGCATAGCCGTTCGCCCAGATGTGCATGAAATAGCTCGAACGATATCGAGGCGGCACGGTCGCGAGGTCAACGTGATTGTCCTTCAACGATTGTGCTTCGAAGGCGTCAACATTTTCGAGCGGTGCGCTAGCTGGGAGCGTATGCCACGACATGTCGAGTAGCGCGGCGGAAAGTAATTCGGTGAGCGCATATCCCTGATTGAACGTGGCTGACTTCTTGATCTTGTCGACGAGCACCTGTGGCATGGGCTCACCTGTCTTGTAGTTCTTCGCGTAGTTGGCGAAGACCTTGGGATCCATTGCCCAGTGTTCGTTGAATTGCGACGGGAATTCGACAAAATCACGCGCGACGCTTGTGCCCGAAAGTCCGGGATACTGCTGGTCGGCGAACATTCCATGCAATGCGTGCCCGAACTCGTGGAACATCGTTGTGACATCATCAAAGGTCAACAGGGCTGGCTCACCCGCCGCTGGTTTGGTGAAGTTGGCAACATTATAGATGACGGGCTTCTGGCCCAGCAGGCGCGATTGCTGCACGAAGTTGTCCATCCATGCGCCGCCGTTCTTGTTATCGCGCTTGAAGTAGTCGCAATAGAACAGGGCGAGAGACTTGCCGTCGACGTCGAATACTTCAAATACGCGGACGTCCGGCTGATAAACTGGAATGTCCTTCCGTTCCTTGAATGTCAGTCCGTATAGCTGGTTGGCTGCGTAGAATACGCCATTCTGGAGCACGTCATTCAGTTCGAAGTACGGTTTGATCTGACTTTCGTCGAGATCGAACTGGGCTTTGCGTACCTGATCGGCGTAGTGATTCCAATCCCAGGCTTGGAGCTGGAATGTCTCGCCGTCCTTCCGGATCATCGACTGGATGACATCACCTTCAGCTCTGGCCTTGGCGGTGGCGGCAGGAACCAGGTCTCTGACGAATTTTAGGACCGTTGCTGGTTTCCTGGCCATCTGGTTTTCAAGAACCCACGCGGAATAATTCGGGAAGCCGAGCAACTGTGCCTTCTGCGCGCGCAAATGCGCCAGTTTCGATATTGTCTCGCGAGTGTCGCTTGAATCGCCTTTCTCTGCGCGAGTCCAGGAGGCGTTGAATAACTGCTCTCGCGTGGCGCGGTCGTTCAGTGTGAGCAGTGACGGTTGCTGCGTTGTATTCTGGAGCTGGATCAACCATTTTCCAGTCAACCCGCGGGAGGTCGCCGCGTTGGCGCTGGACTGCATCGCGCTGGCATTGAAGCCCGCTAGTTTGGCGGAGTCATCTACCACGAGCGCGCCAGCTTTGGTTGCAGCAAGTAGTCGGTTGGTGAATGCGGCACTCAAGCTGGACTCTTCCTTATTGAGCTCCTGAAGCTTGGCCTTGTCCGCATCCGATAACCGTGCGCCGGCGTGTACGAATCTCTGGTAATCCCATTCGACGAGCCGTTTGGATTCCGGATCCAGCTTCATCGTGCCACGAGCGTTGTACACCGTCTCGACGCGCTTGAACAACGCGGAATCCAGGAAGATCGCATCGCTCTGTGCGGCAAACTTCGGGGCTTCGAGTTCCGATAGCTTCTGGAGCGTATCGTTCGTGTTGGCGCCAGTGACGCCATTGAATACCATCGAAACACGATTCAGAAGTACTCCCGATTTCTCAAGAGCTACGAAAGTATTGTCAAACGTCGGTGCGGCAGGGTTATCCGCAATTGTGCGAACCTCTGCGAGTTGCGCCTTCATTCCGGAATCGAGCGCTGGCTGATAATCGCCGTTCTGGATCTTGTCGAACGGAGGCGCTTCAAACGGGAGCGAACTCCTGGTGAAAAACGGGTTTTCTCGCGACACCGGTGGAGTCGCGGCCTTTGGTGAGCAACCGGCCAGGATGTTGGCAGCGAAGTACGCGGAGAATAGAAGCAGGGGACGATTGTGACGCATTGACTATCCAATCGGGGCGAAGGTGTGGGATGATTATGCAGACGCGCGGAATCGATCGCAAGCCAAGCCCACGTCTCCATGGTTCCCAGTGGTACGACTACCCCGGCGGTACCCGCTGGATAGCGATTGAGGAACGCCCATCGCCGAGTTCCAGACGCGCGCCCTGGGCCGCCAGTATCCGCTCGGCAAGCATGAGTGTGCCGCTGGCTGATCTCTGGGCACCGGTAAGCGCACACACGAGTATCTCAGACGGGGTGGCGGTAACGCTTATCTCGACAATTGTACCCGGCGTGGCGAATCGAATGTCGTCGATCAGCGCCAGGCGGATCCCGTCGCGCAATTGGCGATCGTCGCCCCATGCATGCGGTAGACCTGGCTCAACAGACAGCTTCAGCGATGCTCCAACTCTGGCCGCCAGGTCCCGGAGCTCGGGCTCGAGTGCGCGGAGCACGTCTCCAATGCGTGCCGGACGACGCTGAGTTGTCGGGCCCGCCTGAGCTGCACAGACAAGCGCCTTGAGCACGGCCAATTCCTGCGCAATTCTGTTCAGAGCGCCGGCAGCGGCGCCGACCATTTCTTCCTGATTGTCATTGAGTTCGCCGAATTTTGTTGTCAGCAGGATGTGAATCGGCATGCTTGCGTCCATCAGCGCTCGCTCGGCGGAGCCGATGGCATCGGCAATCGTCGAGCTGTATTGAGGTTCTGTAGCGAAGGCTGCTGCGCTCATTGCGAACTCCTGTTGATGGATCGATCGTCGAAGGCGACGACGAGAACGTCGAGATCTTGCGTGTTGCTGATTAGCTGGTCGATAACCGACTTGCGGCGGAGCCGTTCAAGGAAACCACGCCGCGACTGTCCCGCTATCACGAGCGACACTTTCTTCTCTCTCGCGAAGTTGCAGATTGCGACGCCGATATCCGTCCCCTGAAGCTTCACAACCTCTGCGCCCATCCGCTGGGCTGACTGGATGTTCTCGACAAGGCGTCGCTGGATCGATGCGTCAACGCGATCGCTCTGTTCGGCCGGTGTCTGGACATATACGCAGTACCAGTCGGAGTTGAGCCGTCCAGCGATTCGACTGGCCTTGCGGAGAAGCTGTTGCGTGTAGGGTGGATTGCTCGACATCGCAACGAGCACGCGTTCGGGGGCGACGCCGCCGCTCGGCGTGACCGCCGATGCCGCCGCAGCCTGGGAGGCGATGTTCTCTCGAGTGCGGTCGACACTACTTGCCACCTCACGCAGCGCCAGTTCGCGAAGGGTCGTCAGATTTTCTTCCGTGAAGAAATTGGCAAGCGCCGCATCGATCTTGTCACGGGAGTAGATCTTCCCCTCCATCAACCGCTGGCGAAGGTCCTCCGCACTCATGTCGAGGTTGACGACCTGATCTGCAGTTGCGAGTACCCAGTCCGGAATGGTCTCACGCACAGTTACGCCGAGCGCTTCCTGCACCACGTCATTGAGAGACTCAATATGCTGGATGTTCACTGCAGTGATCACACTGATTCCTGCATCCAGGATCTCTTCCACGTCCTCCCATCGCTTCGTGTGGTGTCCTCCCGGGACATTCGTGTGAGCAAGTTCGTCTACCATCGCAACGGCCGGGGCGCGCGAAATGACTGCGTCCACATCCATCTCTTCCAGAATCACATCGCGGTACTGCACGCATCTCCGCGCTACGGTCTCGAGGCCGCCGAGTTGCGCCTCTGTTTCGGACCGGCCATGTGTCTCGATAAACGCCGCGACCACATCGATCCCGCGCGCACGCAGAGCATTGCCTTCCTGCAGCATGCGATACGTCTTTCCGACGCCGGCAAAGGATCCGATGTAGATCTTGAGTTTGCCGCGCTCTCGCGTTGTCAGCAGGCGCAGAAAGGCTGATGATCCCGAAGCGGGATCCGCGCCTGGAGCGGTCGAATCGGGGGAAGTGGACATTACATTTTGACGAGCAAAGCTAGATTCAGACGAGTCTCCGACTTTCTCAGGTCCGGGGACCAACCAGGAACAATCGACCCCGGCGCGCCGACGTTTCCGCCAACCGGTGTGACGCCATTGAACCCGGCGAAATACGGTACGTTTGCCGCCCGATGATTGAGCTCGAAGCGAAAGGTCGTGAATTCATCCGGCATGATGTCGAACGTGAGCGACACGTCCCAAGCGCGGAATTTATCACCCGGATTTTCCGTAAAGTACGGCGTTCCGGGGAACGCAGTAGCGCCATTGATGGGCGGCATGAGAACGAGGTAACGACCGGGATTCCTCATGGAACCGCCGCCGAGCGTCAAACCATACTCATCGCCGGAAAACCACGTGCGGTTGTACAGCATGAATCCAAGGAAGTTTTGCGCAGGCGCAGCGGCGCTGGAGTTCCAGCAGCGGACGCCGTCGCCTGATTCGCAGCCTGCATCCGCAGTAAACGACAACGCTGCTTTATCTATCCAGTGCCCGGGCCGATCGATGTATTTCGCTTCCAGGCTGTTGTCAGTATGCCACCGCTTGCGATTCGGGAGCCCGAGCCAGTCGTGGCCGAAGTAATCGTTGGATGTGAATGAGAGAGATCCGTTGGGGCGCCAGAGCGTCTGGAGTCCAAGTCCTGAGGTGTTGTTGAAACCAGCGTACGATTGCCAGCCATTGACGATCCAGGGTTCGATCTTAAGATGGTCGTTCACGAATATCTGTAACCTGAGCCCGTTGAAGAACCATGGCGTGTTGGACGACACGTACGACGGTTGATACGCCCAGTTGTCATAGTTGTAATAGCTGAACAAGCCGACATAGGACATGAAGATCCCGGCATCGAGGTTGATTCCTCCAAGTTTGTCCCAGTGATAGCCGCCGTATGCCTCGGACAGATAGCGATACGCATTTGCCAGATCCCATTGCCCGCGAGCGGGGCTGGCATCGTTTCGTGGCGTCATCGTCGAGTACAAGCCAAACTGAGTCATCAGCCGACCGCGTGCATGACCATAATGGAAGTCACCCCCGATGCCGAGCTGCTGCACCTGAAACTCACCGGTGCGTCCGCTCTCCGAAGATCCGACGAGGGTATGGTCGCTCGGCCGGTTGAAATCGCCGATGAAACTAATGTCGGCTCTGAATTCGCCGGTGAAGGCTTTGGTATCCAGCACTGAAACGTGCTGGCGGCTGTTTCCGTTGAGCCATGTAAAATCCGCGAATCCGAATGGCGCCGGGATGGATCGCGCCGCAGAGTCGACGTGCGCCGGCGGGATCGAATCCGCTTTCTGCGCATTCAGCGGACCGGTAGTTTGTGCTGCGATCAGGACGGTCAGGAAGACTGGAATACGGAGTTTCGTCATTGGGAAGACCGATCCTTCGAAAGCGCGGATTGTGTCCGTCGCGCGTGGGGGAACACGGCATCAAGCGCGAGGTTCAGTGCAAGAACATTTACACGTGGCTCTCCGAGAAAGCCCAACTGGCGTCCTTCGACTTGCTGCTCGACGAGCGCCGATACACGGGCAGCGTCGACTTCTCTCGCGCGCGCGACGCGCGCGACCTGGATCATTGCACTTGCAGGAGAGATATCCGGATCGAGCCCCGATGCGGATGACGTGACGAGGTCTGCCGGGATATTCCCCTTCTGCGCACCATCCTGAGCTACAATCGCATTGACGGCGTTGGCGATGAGTGTGTCGGCGAGCTTCCGATCAGTCGGGCCTTTGTTGGTGCCACCGCTCGCGAGGGGATCATAGCCGGCGCCCGCGGCTGATGGACGTGGGTGAAAGTACTCGGCCGACGTGAACTTCTGTCCAATGAGCGCACTTCCAACAACGTTGCCATTCCTGATAACGAGCGATCCATTTGCCTGCCTCGGAAACAGCAGCTGCGCAATGCCTGTTACGGCGAGCGGATATAACACCCCCGTGATCAGGACGAGCACGACAGTGACCGATATGGCCGTCCATGATTGGCGTCGTATCATCGAACTGCTCCCGTGAGCACGAGTGACATGTCAATCAGCTTGATTCCCGCGAATGGTGCAATCAGGCCACCAATGCCGTAGATGAGGAGGTTGCGGCGCAGAATCGCGACCGCTGCCGCAGGTCTGTATTGTACGCCGCGCAGCGCAAGCGGAATGAGTGCCACAATTATGATTGCGTTGAAAATCACGGCGCTTAAAACTGCTGATTCCGGTGAGTGAAGGCGCATGACGTTAAGCGCGGCGAGCGCAGGAAAGGTGGTGAGGAAAATCGCCGGTATTATCGCGAAGTACTTCGCTACGTCGTTTGCGATGGAGAATGTCGTGAGCGAACCGCGAGTCATGAGGAGTTGCTTGCCGGTCTCCACTATCTCGATCAGCTTTGTTGGATTGGAGTCGAGATCAATCATGTTGCCAGCCTCCCGTGCTGCCTGGGTGCCCGTATTCATTGCGACTCCGACGTCAGCTTGCGCAAGCGCGGGTGCGTCGTTCGTGCCGTCGCCGGCCATGGCAACGAGCCGACCGCCCTTCTGCTCTCGTCGGATCAGTTCAAGCTTGTCCTCGGGACGCGCTTCGGCGAGAAAGTCGTCGACGCCGGCCTCTCTCGCTATGGCAGCGGCTGTGAGCGGGTTGTCACCGGTGATCATGACGGTGCGTATACCCATCGCACGAAGCCGGTCAAACCGCTCTTTCATGCCACCCTTTATGATGTCCTTCAGATAGATCGCGCCGAGTACTCGGGTCGCCTCACCGGTCGACTCTGCAACTACCAGCGGTGTGCCACCCTCTCGGGCAATGCGCTCAACGATTGTCCCGATGTCGCGGGGGATAGTTCCGTTGGCGTCAAGAACAAATCGGGCGACTGCGTCCGCCGAACCTTTGCGAAGTTTGCCGTCCTCCAGATCAACGCCACTCATTCGAGTAGCCGCCGAAAACTCTACGAATGTCATGTGCTGTGCCGCGCCGACTTCGCGGCCACGAAGGCCAAAACGCTCCTTTACAAGAACTACTATGCTGCGACCCTCCGGTGTTTCGTCGGGGAGCGACGCGAGCTGTGCTCGATCGGCCAGGTATTCGAGTGACACTCCGGCCACCGGATACAGCTCGACCGCTTGTCGGTTGCCAAGTGTTATCGTGCCGGTCTTGTCCAGTAGCAACGTGTTCACATCGCCCGCTGCCTCAACTGCTCGTCCACTCATCGCGATTACGTTTTGGCGGATCAACCGATCCATGCCTGCGATTCCGATCGCCGACAGCAAGCCGCCGATCGTGGTCGGGATCAGGCAGACGAGCAACGCGATGAGTACTGGAATGCTGACGGAAGCACCGCTGTACGCGGCAAACGGTGCAAGTGTGACGACCGCCATCAGAAAAATGATCGTCAAGCCGGAAAGCAGTATCGACAGCGCAATTTCGTTTGGGGTCTTTTGCCGCGACGCACCCTCGACGAGCGCAATCATGCGATCCAGAAAGGTTTCTCCCGGGTTTGCAGTGATCCGAACGACGAGATAGTCCGAGAGCACCTTCGTTCCACCTGTGACAGCAGACCGGTCGCCGCCGGATTCGCGCACCACGGGAGCAGATTCTCCGGTAATCGCGGACTCATCAACCGAAGCGACGCCGTCGATTACCTCACCATCTCCGGGTATCACGTCGCCCGGCAGGCACAGTACGGCATCATCCCGTCTGAGGTCCTGGGCTGAGACCAGATCATACCGTTCACGATCACCAGGCTTCTTCAGACGCCGTGCCTGCGTATCGTGGCGCGCCCGACGCAGCGACTCTGCCTGCGCCTTGCCTCGACCCTCTGCCATCGCTTCAGCAAAATTCGCAAACAGAACCGTGAACCAGAGCCAGATCGCGATCTGGATGTTGAAGCGAAGATGCGCGGCGTCGCGAAAGATGGCGATCGTAGCCAGGCAGCTCCCTACCAGTACAACGAACATCACCGGATTGCGCACCATGTGGCGCAAGCCGAGTTTACGTACCGCATCGATGCACGCCGCGCGCATCATCGACGTGTCGAACGCCACTCGTTTGTTGGCCGTCATCAGAAGAGCCTCCCGGATGTCATCAGATAGTGTTCGACGACAGGTCCGAGTGAGAGCACGGGGAAGAATGTCAGTGCGCCGATAATGAGGATGATGCCGATGAGAAGTCCCACGAATAGCGGTGTATCGACCGGGAAGGTCCCGACTGATTCGGGTGCCGCTCGTCGTTCGGACAGAAAGCCTGCGAGTGCTAAAGTCGGAACGATCAGAATGAACCGTCCTATCAGCATTGATATCCCCAGCGCCGTGTTGTAGAACAGAGTGCCGCCAGAAAGCCCAGCGAATGCGCTC
>JBDTAW010000089.1:0-17957 GCA_039924445.1 Gemmatimonadaceae bacterium | reverse complement strand
AACGCGCTCTACGACACCGTCGACGAGCGCGCGAGCTTCTACAGGATCAAGCGCACTTAGCATTGGTGTATCACCGACCACACGGAGCGGCCAGCGAATCAGCGTAAGCGCTGCGAGGATGACAATTGCAATTCCGGCCGCGAGCGCACGTCGCCGGCGCGGCAGTTCAAGCAGGGCCCGACCGCGTGAGGTGAACGCGCCTATCGTCGCAGCTAGCGGAATCTGAGCGTACAGCTGCGCATTGCGGATTGCGACCGTGACTTGTGCGGCGAGGACGTCGGTAATCTCGCGTTGCCGCACACTGGCAAAGTCCGGCTCCGCGGCCTCGAGCACGAGCACGCCGAGTACACCTTCCTCATCCTTCAGCGGGAGATACAGACCGCTCTCCGCGTTGGCGGCGGCTAGATCCTCTCCGAAGATCTGCACGAATATGCGCTCTGCGTCTGAGCCTGGGGCGTCACGGTCGCTGAGATAGAAACCCTCCCCGGCACCAGCTGCCCACTCGCCGCGTGCGGCGATGTCGCGCACCACGGGATCTTCCGGATCCACGCTCTCAGCACCGGCGATCGCGCGCACGTCACAGTGTCCGTGCTCATACAGCGCGATCGCACCACGATCGAAAGGCACTGCGCGTGCAGCAAGATTGACGGCGAGCCGCAGAACGCGATCGAGGTCGAGCGTTGATGCGATCTCGCGACTCATTTCCGCGAGAAGTGCCACATCTGTGCTGCGGTCCGCCTGACGCAGGCGCGCGTCAGCAACGAACGCCGCTGCCCCCGCCTGAGCAACCGCAGTCAGCCATTCGCGGTCGATAGCGGGCCGAAACGGAGTCGCATCGGATTCGCGCCATACGCGGAGCGCGGCGAACGGTGCGGCACCAGGCCTCGCCGCAAGCGCGGCGACTAGAACCATACCGTCGTCGCCTTCGTCGAGCACCGCGTCCAGTGGTATGACGCGACCTACGAGCTCTGAAGACTCCGGTCCGGAGGCAAGGTGGCACTCCCATCCTTCTGTCGTTTCGCGCCAGAAGGAACCGTTCGTGGAATCAGTGGCGGCGAGCGCGATGCGAAGAGCGATCGGCGGGATCTCGAGCGTCGAGCCCGCGCTGGCGAGTTCGGTGAGACCAGTGCCCAGTGCGCTGAGCCGATAGTGGTCGTCTCGTTGACGTGAGGACTCCAATGGCGACATGCCGGTGGCCGGCGGGAAGGGGGTGGAGTCTGGGCTCACCGCTTCACGAGATGAACCGTTCCCGACCGATTCAGATGGACTCTTCCTGACGGAGTCTTTCGCTCCGCTCGCCGACTTTCGTGACTCACTGGGGTCCATATTGCGCCACATCTCTGTTGGCCGCAAGACGTCACCCCAATGGGACTATACCCCCCAATTACGAAGTGCCCGACTCCATGCGTGCGGAGTCGGGCACTTCGTAATCCGTCAACTACTAGCCTAGAATCTCATTCTCATTGGCGCGATCCGCTCTTCGAGTTCGTTGACCGTCAACTCGATGGCTTCGGCGTCCTTGCCGGTCACCTTCTTGACCTTCTCGGTCTGCTCAGCGGTCAGATCGATGCGAACGAATTCATCCTTCTTCTGTGGAGTGGACATGGTTTGTTCCGGTTCGGGTTAGTGCGGGAAAGCCGATGGGCTCGCGAACGAAGGAAGGATGTACACGCCGCGTGATCCGAGCGTGAATCCTCTAGCGCATTGCGTGAATTCGGAGTACGTTCGCCCGGCTTTACAGATGAGGAGGCCGTACCTGCCCCAGTTATACCTCACGCTCTGCGGACCCGTGATTGTTAATGTTGCTGGCGGTCTCCCTGGCCCTCCCCGGCTGGGCGGTAAGACAGTCGCACTGCTGGCCTACCTGGCCATCGAGCGCCGTCAACACTCCCGCTCCACGCTTGCAGCGCTACTCTGGGGAGAGCAAACCGAGGACCACGCGCGGACGTCGCTTCGGCAGGCACTGACTCAGATCCGGCACGCCATTGGACCGGTGCTGCGCGATGACCACGGTTCGCTCGTGCTCGACGCCGAAGTTGCATGCGATGTGGATCTCCTGCTCAGAGACGACGAGTCTGCCGCTGCCGCACCAGATGTTTCACACTTCCTGACAGAGCTGCCGCTGCGTGGAGCGCGTGCGTTCGAGGACTGGGCGAATGTTACGCGCGAGAACCTGCGGGCTCGTGCGGCTGGGCGCTTGGCGGCAGTTGTTGCTCAGTCGCTTGCGCGCCGTGACTCGACAGCGGCTCTGCGGGCGGCCGATCAGTGGTGCGCGCTCGCACCGCTGGACGACGAACCTGCTGTCGCGGCGGCCCACGTTCTTGACCAGGCAGGCCGATCGGTTGAGGCACTCGTGCGGCTCGAAGCGCACGAGCGAATGGTACACGACGATATCGGCCGTCCGCCAAGCGCCGCGCTCGGCGCGCTCGTACAGCGGCTGCGAAAGCGCGCTACCATCGAGACTGATTGGATCGCGATGCACGACATCGTACCGCCGGCGAATTCCTCAGCCGATGGATTATTGGACGAGGCCCGTGCGGAGCCGCTCGTCGTCGCGCGGCTTCTCTCAAGAGCGCCGCTGCAGGAGCGCGAGTCGGAGTGGCGCACGCTCACCTCCGCTTGGACGGCAGCTTCCAACGGCTCGGGTGGCGTTGTGCTGATTTCGGGTGAGCACGGAGCAGGAAAATCACGCCTTCTCCGTGACTTCGGCAGCTGGGTGGCGGGCACCGGCGGGACTGTGCTTCACGTGGCAGCGGTTGAAGCGAGACGCCGCGTGCCATTCGGTCTACTCGCGCGGCTCGTGCACGCTGGAATCAACGCAGATGGTGCGGGCTGTATCGATGGTTCGTGGCTGGCGGAGCTGGCGCGACTCGAGCCTGATCTGTATGCGCGTTTTCCCGGGGCACCACCGGCACCGACCGCATCGGCCGTAGATGGCTGGCGCGTCTTCGAGGCGTTGGCGCAATTGCTAGCGGTGTTATCGGCCGAGGATCCGGTACTCGTGATGCTCGACGATTTGCCGTGGTGCGATGCAGAGAGTACAGGGCTGCTGCACGCGCTGGTTGAGCGCACGCGCGCCACTCCTGTGCTGTGGTGTGCGACAACGACAGCCGGGATCGCGGGGCGCGACTCGCCGGGCGCGCAACTGGCGCGGTCGCTCGCCCGTGTGCAGGGCGCGCGAGTCGTTGAACCAAAACGCATCAGTGCGCGCGGCGTGCGCGGTATCGTCGACGCGCTCGGCCGGCTTGACAACACGGCAGGCGCGGAACGGCGCGCGTCCGCGCTCACAGAGTGCGCACACGCCGAAAGTGAGGGGATTCCGCTCTTCACGGTCGCGTTGCTTGGCGCATTGCATACTGCTGGCGCGCTGAGATGGAGTGCCGGTGTCTGGGGCGTACAGATCCCGGCTGGTGAGTCGCTGACAGTCCGTCTTGTTGACCTCGACGCGCTCCGTCGGCCAGTTGCTGCGCGTTTCGAGACGCTGGCGGAGGATGAGCGACAGATTCTCATAACCATCGCACTTGCCGCATCGCCCTGCGACGTCGAGCTCCTGTCACACGTGCATGGTATCTCTCAGCTGCGTGGAGCAACGCTGTGCAATGCGTTGTGCGAAAGCGGATTGCTCGTCGAAGAGCGGAATGCGTTCCGTTGCACACAGCGACTGACAGCTGAGGTCGTGAACGCTGACGTGGGGGACGTCATCAGGCGCGAAACTGTTCGCGCTATTACCGGAGCACTCGCTGCTCGCGCCAGCCGCGAACAGTAGCGAAGAAAGGCACCGTGACCGCGATTCAGATTCGCATCGCGCGGTATCAGTGCAGAATCTCCTGGAGCGCTTCAGCATAGATCGCCGCGTCGACCGAATTGCCTCTTCGTGATCGCCGATTCCCATTCGAGCCAACGCTGCGACGTACGCAGATCCTCCAGTCGTCACCATGGCTCCAGCAATCGCGACCTGACGGCGTGCCTCACGACAGCAACTCGTACGCAACAACGCCCCATGCGTGGATGTCCGCGCGGTGGTACGTCGCGAGATCTCCCGTCGCCTGGTCGGGTGCCATTCAAGCCGGCGTTCCAATTGGCGTGCCGATCTGCGTAAGCGTGTTTCCCGACGTGGTCTTAGCCGCGTCGATCGCCTTCGCGATGCCGAAGTCGGTAACGACCGCGATGCCGTTCGAGAGGAGTATGTTCTCGGGCTTGATGTCGCGATGAATCACACCGCGGCGGTGCGCGTAACCGAGCGCGTGTGCGACATCCGCAAGCACCTTCATCGACGCCGAAACGCCGAGCGGCACTCCGCCTGCGAGACGCACACGCAGCGACTCGCCAGCCACAAACGGCATCACGTGTCGATGACGGTGTCATTTCGCAATCCGCGCCGTGTCATGTCGGATCAGCACGTACGCCGGATCGAGATTGTACCGGTGCAGTATCGCCATGATGTGCGGACTCGGTACGAGCTCCCTGGCGTAGGTAACGCCGTACGTCGGCCACTCGTCACCATCGCCAGCAGCCGCATGGTCCAGCGCTGCACTGGCGCGGGCGGTGTCTCCCAGTCCGTTGTACGCGAGATCGAGTCCGGTCCAGCGAGTCCAGGCATTCTCCGGTGTCGCTTCCAGCTGCCGCGTCAGCAGTTCGGCGCCGTGCCTGTCGCCGTTCCTGGCAAGCACATATGCCGCCTCACCGACGCGCGCGGGCTGCGACGATGTAGCAAGAATACGGTGCGCGTACGACCGCGCGGAATCGGCCATACCGGCGCGATCATACGCGAGTGCAAGCATGCAGAGCGCGGTGATGCTTTGCGGCTCGAGCGCGAGTGCGCGACGCAGCTCGGCGGTCCCTTCGGGGATCTCTCCCGTGCGGACTTCGGCCCAGCCAAGATAGGCGGCGGGCAGAAAATACAACGGATCTCGAGCTTCCGCGCTGCGGAATTGCGGTATTGCCTCGGCTATGCGACCCTGGTTGAAGAGGGTGTAGCCGAGTCTGTAGCGTGCGTCCGCATTGTTGGGATCGAGCGCGATTGCTCGACGCAACTCGGATTCCGCATCCTTCCAGTGAAACTGCTCCGCGTCGATGTATCCGAGCGCCTGATATCCTTCCGACAGCGTCGAGTCCAACCGTATCGCGCGCTCGGCAGCGGCGCGCGCGCGCGGCAGAACGTCGCCCGCGTGCGACGTGAGGTAAGACGGCGATACCGTCAGAGCATTGGCGAGTGCGGCCCACGCGCGCGCAAAGGTGGAATCCTGCGCAGTTGCGTGATCAAGCGTCGAAATCGCATCCGCCAACCCAGGTCCGCGGCGCCGGTACAGATACATTCCCTTGAGGTACAGATCGTACGCAGTCACGTCGCGCGTTCCGCTCGCAGCAAGCGACCGCGCACCAGCTCCGCTGAGGGTGACCTGCAACTGGCCGGCGATCGCCCTGGCGATGTCGTCCTGTACGGCGAAGATGTCTTTTGCAGGCCGCTGATAGTTCTCGTGCCACGCGACTGTCCCGTCGCTTGCATTTGAGAGTTCCGCGTTCACACGAATCTGATCGCCTTCACGCCGGACTGTACCATCCAGAACCGTTCCGACATGCAATGCCGCGCCTACTTCCTGCGGCGTTGCGTTCTTCCGTCCGAATCGGGCAGATGACGTGCGCCCGGCGAGTCGCAAGCCTGGAATCTGCGAGAGTGTGTTGCTGACCTCGTCGGCGATGCCTTCGGCCAGGTAGGTGTTGGCGGTATCGCCGCCCATTGGTGTAAAGGGGAGTATCGCAAGCGACTTGTCGCTTGATGCTGCTGGCCTGACGTTGCGAAAATGCCAGGTCGCTGCTCCGACGGCGAGCGCGACGACGACCGCTGCGCCCGCAAATAGTGAAATCCGCCTGGTGCGGTGTTCCGGTACAGGCTTTGGCGGCGTGATCGCCTCGCGCGAAGTGTTCGCGGACTCCATCTCAGCGAGTAGCTCGTTGGCCGATGTCGGACGTTCTGCTGGATCCTTTGCCAGGCATCGCATGACGAGTGCAGCAAGTGCGGCCGGAACCTCCGGTCGCCGCTCCGAAAGAGATGGAGCTTGTTCCGTAACGTGCGCGGTGATGAGAGCCTGCATCGTCGTACGCGTTGCGAATGGATGCGCGCCGCCGAGCAGTTCCCAGGCGACGACGCCCCAGGCGTAGATGTCCGCGCGCTGATCAGTACCAGGATCACCGAGCGCCTGCTCTGGTGCCATGTACGCCGGTGTTCCGAGCGAAACGCCTGCCATCGTGATACCGGTGGTCGAGCCGCCGTCCAGAGTGCGCGATGCATCGATCGCTTTCGCGATCCCGAAATCGGTGACTACAGCCGCGCCACCTGAGAGCAGAATGTTCTCAGGCTTGATGTCGCGATGCACGACGTGCTCCGCGTGTGCGTATGCCAACGCGCGTGCTACGTCGCGCAGGATGCTTACTGCCTCGGGAATACTGGGTGGCAAGCCGGTGGCCAGTCGTGCGCGTAGTGACTCTCCGCGCACGAAGGGCATCGTGTAGTAGGGAAGATTTCCCGAAGTTCCTGCGGTGAGGACTGGTACTATGTTCGCTTGCTGCAAGCGCGCCGCGAGCTTCACTTCCCGCGCGAATCGCTCGGCGCTCAAACTCTCGGCGCTTTCTGGAGCGATGACTTTCACCACGATATCGCGGCCGAGCGTAACATCGCGCGCGACGAATACGCGCGACATCCCGCCGCCGCCAAGCTCGCGCTCGATGGAGAAGCTGGCGCCGAGCGTGGACTGAAGTTGTTCGCGGAGCCCGATTGCCGTCATCGGGGACTCACAACGTTGTAATCAGCAATGGTTCTCGGCTGCGGACAGGTGAGGTTGTCGGCCCCGCAAACATTTGGATCCGTCAGCGTCTCCGAACGCTCGAACGGGCGTCGTAAACTTACGAACCACCCGTGCTACTGTCCAATCACGCGTACGGCCGTTTTCCGCAGCGCGACGATCAATGCCATCAAGTAAGCCGGCCTTCTACTTCTTGACGGTGCAGGCCTCGCTGTTCTTCTCGGCACGTTTGTGTATGAAGTAGCCGAGCAACGCTCCGCCGGCTGCCCCGACAGCTCCGCCAACCAGCGGAAATACAACGTTCCCAGCGGCGAAGCCCAGCGCAACGACAGATCCGATCGCGGCTCCACCAGCTGCTCCTGTTCCCAGGCTCTGCGAAGCTGTCTCGGACTTGGCCACTGGTACTTCGGTTTCTTCTGTAGTCGGGCTCATCTTCCGGTACCTCGGGCTGCGTAGCCTGCGTGTGAGAGAAACACGGACACAGCAAGTAGTACACCGGTAACGACGTAAACGGGCCCGCCCGGCTGCCAGGTGGCATTGTGCCGCCAGATCACGATGAAGGCGGCGTACACGCCCACCGCAAATGCGGTCACTCCCATCGATCCACCGAGCATCTGGTGCTGCGACACGTTCGGCCAGAGCTCGTTGAGTGTCGCGCCCAGCAGCGTCAATGTGTAGAAGACCAGCGCCCACGGACTGATATCCAGGATCAGCGAAATACTCGGCTTGAACCCGGGATTGCCGGACATCCACAGCAGGATAAAGATCGCGGAGATTACCGCCGGACCGAGTAGTGGAACGGCCACCTGCCAGAACAACCACCTTCGCTGTAGCGCCATATGGAGATACCGGTACAGGGGATATCGCCGCATGTCTAAGATGTGCGTTTCCAGACGTTGCGCAAGATTACGATTGCCCGGGGAACGCCGTCTCCTGGTCCGAGTCTTATGCGGCGCGCAGATTCCTATCCGTCCGACATCTTCACCCAAGTAGGCGCGTGATCGCTCGGCTTCTCCCATCCGCGCACGTCCCGGTCAACACCTGCGCCAGTGAGACGCGCTGCGGCCGAAGGATTGAGCAGCAAGTGATCAATGCGCAGTCCAGCATTGCGCCCCCATGCATTTCGGAAATAATCCCAGAAGGTGTAGATCTTTTCGCCAGGATTCAGTGTCCGTAGCGCGTCGGTCCAGCCTTGCGCAACGAGACTGTGAAATGCATCGCGGACTTCCGGAAGAAACAGCGCATCCGTCTTCCAGCGTTCCGGATTGTAAACGTCGAGATCAGTGGGGATCACATTGTAGTCGCCAGCAAGAACGACTGGCTCATCGCGTGAGACGAGTTCCTTCGCATGCTCCGTCAGACGCGCGAGCCACTTGAGCTTGTACTCGAGCTTGGGGCCCGGAGCAGGATTTCCATTCGGGAGATACAGACATCCGATGAGTACACCGTCGACGACGGCCTCGATGTATCGACTGTGCAGATCTTCGGGATCACCGGGCAATGCGCGCCGTATTTCCGTGGGCTCGCTACCGCGCGCAAGAATTGCAACTCCATTCCAGCTCTTCTGTCCATGCCAGATCGGATAATATCCTACGGCTCTGATAGCGGCCTCCGGAAACTTTTCCTGAGGCGCTTTCAATTCCTGCAGGCACGCGACGTCAGGCGCGCTCTCGCCGAGCCAGCGCAGCAGCGATGGAAGGTGACCGTTGACGCCATTCACGTTGTAAGTCGCGATCTTCATATCACGTAGTAACTTGAGTGTCAGGCCCCTCGCTGCAAGATAATCTGTTCAGCGAAGGCGTCGCCTGAATTTCGGAGAGCCCACAATGAAGGTCGAGATCTGGTCGGATATCGCGTGCCCCTGGTGCTACATCGGAAAGCGGCGGTTCGCGCGCGCCCTGGAGAACTTTTCGCACCGCGACCATGTCGATATCGTATGGCGGAGCTTCGAGCTCGATCCTGCAGCTCCCAGAACCCCCGGGCTACCAGCCGCGGAACACCTGGCCAGCAAGTATGGCGTCTCGATCGACGAAGCACGCGCGATGGGTGCCAACACGGCGTCGGCAGGGAAGAAGGAAGGGCTCGAGCTGCGCTTCGATCGCGTGCGGGTTGCCAACACTTTCGACGCGCACAGATTGATTCACTTCGCCGCAGAGGAAGGTCGCGCCGCGGAGATGGTCGAGCGGCTGTTCGCGGCATATCTGACGGACGGAGCGTCGGTTGCAGACATTGACACGTTAGTGGGTCTCGCGGTTGAAGTCGGGCTCGACGGGGATGCGACGCGCAGCATGTTGGAAGGAGTCCGGTTCGCGGACGCTGTGCGCGCGGACGAAGAACGCGCGCGACACTTCCGTATCACTGGCGTCCCGTTCTATGCAATTGACGAACGATATGGCATATCGGGTGCGCAACAGTCGGAACTAATGCTCGACACGCTACGCAAGGCGTGGGACGAAAGCGCCGTCGGAGCGGAAGGCGCTAGCAATTAGCTGCACCACAATTACTGCTGCAGCGAACCAGCGGACTCCTCTATTTCGCCGACAACAACGCGATCTGCTTCCTCGCGTCAGCAACCTGCGGCTGGAGATCGGGGTCGGCATTCTTCCAGAGATCCGCAAAAGCTGTGTAGTGTGCAATCGCGCGCGTCCGGTCGCCCTTGGCCTGGTACAACTCGCCCAGTCGACGCTGAACAATCGGCAGCGCCGTCACGTCGTCGGCCAGCCGGTCGACAGACGGTGTGCGGAGGTATTGTTCAAATCTCGCGATGGCTGAATCAGGTTGGTTTGCCCGGTCGTATGCTCGGCCGGTCTGGAACAGAACATTGCTTGGATCTTCGCCAACTGGTCCGTCTGGAAGGCTATCCGCGCGCTCGAATTCGGTAACGGCTTCGAGTCCCCGATTCTCGGCGAGAGCAATCTCGCCCTGAATCCAGTGTACGTCCGGCCCGTGACTGAGTCGCGCGGCAGTGTCGCTGATCTGCGCAATTTGAGCTAACACTGCCCGTGCTCGATCGGTGCGTCCCAGCATTGCGTAAGAAGCGCCAAGGGTGCCGTACGGGCGATCGGCCGCCTGAATGTTCGTGATTGGCAGCGCCGCGACCGCCGCGTCCAACCGCTTCGTTGCACGATCGCGGTCTCCACGAAACCACCAGTCCAGCATTGCAAACGATAGCGAGTCTGTGAGAGCCGGGTTGGTGGAGAGGCCGGCGTCACGCTGCATCGCGGTGGCCTCATCGTACAACCGTTGTGCATCCGCTACTCTACCATGAATGACGGCGAATTGCATTCGTAATTGCCGCATCGTCTCCCGCACACCGGTGTTCGCAGTCGCACGGTCGACGCTGTCGGCAATTCGCTCAGCCGCCGATATTTTCCCGGCCGTGTACTTCGTCATTACAATCGCTTGGAACACACCAGGACTGGACGGGAATTTCGGCCGCGCGACCGCGAGCACAGAGTCAGCGGCCGCATCTTTCCCCTGCTGGGCCAATATAAATGCGAGATTCGTTGTGAAGAGTGAACTCGCTGGATTCAACCGAAAGGCCGCCCGATACGCAGTTTCAGCTTGGGGAAATTTCCGGAGCGACATGTACTCCACACCCAGATTGTTCTCTGCCTGCGTCGAATCACCCGTTGCAATCAACGCCTGGTACGCGGCGATGCTTTTGGGCCGATTCATGTGGACGCCGGTGCCGTAATAGGTCCCTTCCGTAAGGTACCGTTCCTTGTCCGTAAGACGCGACCGCAGCTGGAACGCCTTCGACATGGCGGAATTAATCGCGGATGCCGGATAAGCGCCATTGCTATACGCCATCGCGAGCTTGCGCCACGCCATTGCGAAGCCTGTATCAATGGCAACCGCTTGGCGGAGCAGCGGGATCGCTTTCTGGTAGTCCTGTTGATCGTCAAATATTCGCGTGCCTTCAGTGTAGGCCTTGAGCGCTTCGTACGAAGCGGTCGTCACCTGTTCGAGCGGAGGGCTGTCCTGCACATTCTTGAGCGACTCGCCAATCTTGCCGCGCAGCTTGCGCGTCACGTCGTCCACACCTGATACGAGCTGTGACGGACCGTCCACAGTTGTCTGATACGACGCCAGCACATCCCCGGAATCCGCCGAAACAAGCCGCAGCGCAATGACAAATCCGTTACCGAGTCCGGTAACATCGCCGCTCACGATCGCTTTGATCCCCTCGCGCGACGCCAATTGCCGCGCCACCGTCGGCGTCAGTGGTGTGGTTGTCGGGAGTTGCATTCGTGTCAACGCGGCCGCGACGCTCGCCGGACTGAACAGTGTTATCGAATTGGACTGGCTCAGATTCTGGCGTACACCCTCGGCGACTACGTGACCGACGCTCGAATCGGTGTGACTGGTCGTGAAGTCAGCCACGAGAACGGGGTCGCGTTGCGAGAGCCGTCCTTCAGCGAGCAATGATCCGACGGGTCCGATTCCGAAGGCACGCATCACCATGTACCCAACTACAAGCACGCCAAATACGCCGAGTGCGTACACACCACCACGCGTCGTACGCTGCCACGAAACGTGTGGACTTGCGCGTAGCGCGATGGTCGCCATCGTTCCGTGCTCCACCTGGTGGCCGCCACCTGCGGTGATCGCTGGTGTTGTCGTGAGTGCGCGACGTGTCACACGCTGTACGTAGCCTGTGAACAAAATCACAGGCAACCCGAGCGCCATCACTGCGAGCGCGCCAGGCATGACCCAGTCCGGAAGACCTATGGTGATCGTCGCCGCTCTCACCACAATCGCAACAATGATGACGGCCACGGCGTAGCCGATGAGTGCGCGACGAAATGCGCCGGGCCCCTGCAGCAGTACCGGTGGAAGCGCGGGCGCTCCCCACCCGCTCGTGGCGACGTTGAGGGAGACGATGACCTCTGCAGCACTCTGTGGGCGATCATCTGCATCCTTGGCGAGACACCGCATCACGAGATCGCAAAGCGGCGCCGGCGCATCCGGTCTGAGCGACGAGATCGGCTTGGGAGTTTCGCTGATCTGCGCCGCGAGAACGCGTTGCGGTGTGCGATCGTGGAACGGCGGATGTCCAGCGAGCAGCTCGTAAGCCATACAGCCGAGCGCGTAGATGTCTGCGCGCGCATCGGTATCCGGATCGCCAACTGCCTGTTCCGGCGCCATGTATGCCGGCGTGCCCATCGACGTGCCGAGTTGTGTCAGTGTTGCGCCCGCGCCGGCCGTGCGCGACGCACTCAAGGCTTTCGCGATTCCAAAGTCGGTGACGACCGCCGTGCCACCGGAAAGGAGTACGTTGTCAGGCTTGATGTCGCGATGCACGACGCCGCGTTCGTGCGCATACTGGAGCGCGCGCGATACGTCGCCGAGTATCCGGACGATATCCAGAATCTGAAGGCCCGGCTGATGCGCGAGTCGCGCGCGCAGCGACTCGCCTTCCACGAACGGCATTGTGTAAAACGGAAGCCCGTCGGTGTCGCCGGTCGAGAGCAGCGGTACGATGTTCGCCTGCTGCAGCGAGGCGGCCAGGCGGATCTCGCGTTCGAAGCGCTCTGCACTTATCCCTGCGGCCAGTTCAGGCGAAAGGACCTTGACGACGACCTTCCTGCCAAGCCGCAGCTCATCGGCGAGGAAGACCTTCGACATGCCGCCACCGCCGAGCTCGCGTTCGAGCACGTACGTGCCGGACAAGGTCGCCTGCAGCCGGTCAAAAATGTCAGCCATGCGATCGCCAATATTCGGGAAGACTACGCTGGACGAATCTATGGTATAAAGCCGCAGCCGCCAGCCAGCGTAGGCCGGCCTGGGCCGCAGAGTTTATTGTTTCTTGTGTCCCCGATGGACAGGAGCGACATTCGGGGTAGGCAAGACACCTCCAAACCCCGAGATGACAATGCTATTCCGCCCTGTACTACTGCTGGCCCTGGTTGCCGCACCCCCGTTGATGGCCCAGGCCAGTGCCCCGACACGCTCGGCCGATTCCGAAGTTCGCGACCAGTGGGTCACCGTGAGCAAGTATCTCTCCCGCTCCGCAGCAGCGGTGCCGGAGTCGTCGTACACGTACAAGCCGGTCGCGACCGTACGAAGCTTCGGCCAACTCGTCGCTCACGTTGCAGGATCGCAGCAGATGTTTTGCGCAGCGGTGCTCGGCGAAGCCGTCCCCAAGGAAGATGACTTCGAGAAGCGCACAATGTCGAAGGCAGAGCTGGTCGCCGCACTTGATGCATCAAATGCGTACTGTGCGCGTGCTTATCAGGTACCGTCGTCACAGCTTGGTGGCGCGGTCGAGATGTTTGGTCAAAAGCTTACCAAAGGCGGCGTGTTGATCCTCAATGCGACCCACGACAATGAGCACTACGGGAACATGGTGACATACATGCGCATGCTTGGAATGGTCCCACCATCGAGTCAGCCAGCTCAGTAGATCGTGTGCAGCATCCGGCGCTCCGATTAGCGATTAAAGCGTGCGAGTCGGAGTGGTTGGATGTTCGAATCATGGAGCTGAAACGATTCCGGCTGAAATGTTGCAAGAGATGGTACTATTGCTCACATTTGCCCTGAATCGGAGAAGTCTCTGATGGATCGTATTCGCGTTGGAACACTCCAGTACCTTATTCGCCCCGTTCGTGCCTTCGAGGAGTTCGCAGAGCAGGTAAGTTCGCTCGTGGAGACGGCAAAGGATTACGACTGCCAGCTTGTCGTCTTTCCAGAATACTTTACCGTACAGCTGCTCACGCTCGGCGATATAAAACGGCCGATGCCCGAGCAGATTCGCGCACTCGCAGCTCAGGCTCCGCGCTATATCGAGCTCATGTCGTCCCTTGCGCATCAGTATCACATCTACATAGTTGCGGGAACGACACCGGTCTTGGCGGCGGACGGACATACCGTACACAACACTTCGCACGTCTTTGGACCGTCCGGCGACTACGGCACCCAGGGCAAGCTTCACATGACGCGGTTTGAAGCGAATGAATGGGATGTCTCTCCATCATCAGGGATCACCGTCTTCAAAACCGAATTCGGACCGATGGCGGTCGCAATTTGTTACGACGTAGAGTTTCCGGAAGTCGCGCGAGCGGCCGCACGCCAGGGTGTCCATCTGCTGGTCGTTCCAAGCTGCACCGACGACAGGCAGGGATTCCTTCGCGTAAGATATTGTGCGCATGCGCGAGCGATCGAAAATCAGATGTATGTCGTTCACGCATGCACTGTCGGTTCTCTACCGATGGTGCCAGCGGTGCATCTCAACTATGGACAGGCGAGCATCCTGACTCCGAGCGACTTTCCATTCTCGCGAGATGGGATACTTGCAGAGGGAAACACGAATCAGGAAATGATCGTGATTGGAGAGCTGAATCTCACCACCATCCTCGAATCGCGGACACGCGGTACAGTTCTGCCGCTTCTGGATAATGCGCAGACGGCAGCAGCAACTGCGTATATAGAGACGAAAGTACTGTAATGCCGCTCAAGCCTGATCGGGTTCCACTTCGCGTGCGTCTCGCCAAGGCGGAGGACGACAGTGAGATAATCGCGTTATCGTCAGAGGTCTACAGGAACTCACCTTCCTGGACATCGGCGCAATTGGAGAGTCACAGAACTGTTTTTCCGGACGGTCAGTTTGTTGTTGTACGCGGGGACACAAAAGCGGTAATCGGCATGTCTGCAAGTCTGATAGTACTGTGGGATGATTATCAGCTTGACACAGCGTGGCGCGATTTCACCGACGGCGGCACGTTCACTAATCATGATCCCGAGGGCCACACCCTCTATGGCGCAGAGATCATGATTCACCCTGCGTTCCAGAGCAAGGGCGCGGGAACGCTACTCTACAGTGCGCGCTCCGATCTCGCGCAACGCCTCGGGCTCTGGCGTATCAGAGCCGGCGCGCGCTTGCGCGACTATCACAAGTATGCTGACAAGATGTCCGCCGAAGCATACACCGCTGCCGTTGTGCGCGGTGACCTTGTGGATCGCACGCTGACATTCCAGTTGCGTCGCGGCTACTCAGTGCTCGGTGTCGTGTCAGACTACCTGCGACACGATCCTGAAAGCCTTGGTCACGCTGCTGTCATTGAATGGAAAAATCCGCAGGCCATACGCTGAACTAGGGTTTCTCGATACTGTCTGACTGAAACAGCGGAAGATATTTTCCGTATCCCTCCGACTCGAGCTGCGCCATGGGCACGAATCGCAGCGACGCCGAGTTCATGCAGTACCGCGTTCCGAGCGGTAGAGGGCCGTCATTGAAGATGTGACCGAGATGCGAATCTGCATGCGCTGAGCGAATCTCGATGCGCGGGAAGCCCATCATGCTGTCGCTGCGACGTGTGACCACATCCGGTTCGAGCGGCTTGGTGAAACTCGGCCATCCTGTGCCGGAATCGAACTTGTCCGTCGAACTGAACAACGGTTCACCAGATACGATGTCCACGTAAATCCCGGCGGCATGGTTGTCCCAGTACCGGTTGTGAAACGGCGTTTCGGTGGCTGCATTCTGCGTCACGTCATACTGCAGCCGAGTTAGCCGATCGCGCAAAACCGACTCGCTGGGATTGACATACTTGCCGCTTGCGCTGGCCAGCTCGAACGTATGTGCGTTTGCCACGAACGTAGACGTGTTCGCCTCGTCGCCATATGCACTCGATGGCGAGAATCGTTCACACGCAAACAGGGCAACAACCGCGAGTGCGCCTGCCAGAATTCCGGGGTGAAACGGCGATCGATTTTGGTGGGTCATGAACAGCTTCCTCCCTCTGTAACTTATACGCCGCCCGGCCTCGAACGGATCTCCCATGAGCGGAGATTGACCGGCTCGACGGTGGGGCTCGTGTCGCGGGCCCCAGCATCGCCGATCCCCGCATGGCGGATACCGGTATCATCCCGGAACATGTACATTTGCGGCAGTCGCCCCTCCTTCGAGAGTGAACCATGGACACGCTTCCAAGCCGTCTCAGGCTGGTATTGCTCACCGGTGCGCTCGTTGCGCCAATCCTGCTTGCATCACCGGCTGCCGCGCAGACTTCGACGCTGCCGAGCGAGACACCCGCCCATTTCACGCCGGCTACCTCGTCCTTCGATTACGTCCGGCGTGACGTCATGATCCCCATGCGCGATGGGGTGCGACTTCACACCGTAATTCTCGTTCCAAAAGGCGCGCGCCGCGCTCCGATTCTGATGACGCGTACACCCTACGACGCCACTGCCACTACTACCTATGCCAACAGCGCGCATCTCGCTCCTACTCTGGCGGGCTACGACAACGCGCTCGACGTCATTATTCCCGGCGGCTACATACGCGTCGTTCAGGATATCCGCGGCAAGTACGGCTCCGAAGGCGATTACGTCATGAATCGCCCGCTCATCGGCCCGCTCAATCCTACCAAGGTCGATGAATCCACGGATACGTACGACAGCATCGACTGGCTGATCAAGAACATCCCCGAGACCAACGGCAACGTCGGCATACTCGGCATCTCATACGACGGATTCGAGCCCTTGATGGCGCTCGTCAATCCGCATCCGGCCCTCAAAGTCTCCGTTCCCATGAACCCCATGGTCGATGGTTGGATGGGCGATGACTGGTTCCACAACGGCGCGTTCCGCCAACAGAACATGCCGTACATCCTGGAGCAGGAAGCCACTCGCGACAACTCGGCCAAATGGTGGACCGACCACTTCGATGATTACGATCTGTATCTCGACGGCGGCTCGGCGGGCGACCTTGGCAAGGCTCACGGCCTCGAGCAGGTCGGTTTCTGGAACAAGATTCTTGCGCATCCGAGCTACGACTCTTGGTGGTCGCAACAGGCGATGGACAAGATTCTTGCCGCACAGCCAATAAAAATTCCCGTGATGCTCGTCGCGAGTCTCTGGGACCAGGAGGACATCTACGGCGCGATAGCGGTCTACAAGGCGATCAAGCCAAAAGACACCGACAACAATGTCTTCCTCACCTTCGGGCCCTGGTACCACGGTCAGGAGATTCAGGACGGTAGCTCACTCGGCGCGATCAATTTCAACAGCAACACGTCGTTGTATTTCCAGAAACACATTCTGGGACCGTTCCTCGCACACTATCTCAAGGACGGTGCACCGCCGGACAGTGTCGCGCCCGTTAATGCGTACGTAACCGGAACCAACCAATGGGAGCGCCTGACGTCCTGGCCGTCCGGCTGCGCCAGTGGGTGCACAATTCATCCAACACCATTGTATCTCGAATCGAACTTCAAAACCGGTTTCACAGCACCAGCATCCGGCGGCACCACGTACGACGAATACACCTCTGATCCGGCCAAGCCTGTTCCGTTTCGCGCGCGCCCGAGCCAGCCCACCGGCTACGTCTTACCACTCACCTGGGAACAATGGCTCGTCGATGATCAGCGTGAAGCATCAGGACGCACCGATGTGCTCGCGTACGAGTCCGACGTTCTCACCGCGCCACTCAAGATCAGCGGCGAGCCCATCGCAAATATTATAGCATCGACGAGCGGCACCGATGCCGACTGGGTGGTGAAGGTGATCGACGTTTACCCCGACGAAGTCGCCGGCGACCCGAAGATGGGCGGGTACCAGCTTCCGATCTCCATGGACATATTCCGCGGTCGCTACCGCGAAAGCTTCGCCACGCCGAAAGCAATAACTGCCGACAAGCCATTGCTGTACAAGTTTGCGCTGCCAACTGCGAACCATGTATTCCTGCCCGGCCACCGGATCATGATCCAGATCCAGTCGAGCTGGTTCCCGTTATACGACCGCAACCCGCAGACATTTGTCCCGAACATATTCTGGGCGAAAGCCGGCGATTATCGGAAGGCGACGCAGAAAATTTATCACGAACCCGGCAACGCGAGTTTTGTGGAATTGCCGATCGTGCGATAACGCGTTCGGCGCGACGCCGCCGCGCGCCGCCGCCGTAGGGCGCGGATTTATCCGCGCCGCCCGCAATGCGCGCCGATTGGCCGATTCGCATGCGGATCCGTCCGCGCCGTCCGCAATGCGCGCCGATTGGCCGATTTGCATGCGGATCCGTCCGTGCCGCCCGCAATGCGCGCCGGGTGATCGATTTGCATGCGGATCCGTTTGCGCCGTCCCCAATGCGCGCCGATTGGCCGATTTGCATGCGGATCCGTCCGTGCCGCCCGCAATGCGCGCCGGGTGATCGATTTG
>JBDTAW010000088.1:0-8671 GCA_039924445.1 Gemmatimonadaceae bacterium | reverse complement strand
GATGCGACATTGCGGGTTCCTGGAGTGGAGTGGCGTTGGGCAAAACTCTGGTGGACAACGGGTCGATCACTGAGATCCGTTCGTGAACAGCATTGCAACCAGCATCCGCTTCATCCGTGCGATCTCGGTGATCTGATCCACGTTGACGTCCGAAGCGTACTTGAACATGTACTGATCCTGTGCGGCCCCGTAGGAGTCGAACAGGGTTCTCACCATGGTAAGAGCGCCGGTATGGTGCTGGATCATAAATGTGAGAAAGAGTCGATCGAAGTCGGGACCGCGGGCGGCATCGAGCTGTTTGAGCTGGGCCGATGTGAGCATGCCGGGCATCAGGCCCGCATGGGACGTGTCGCTCATGTCCATGTTCATATCGGCGCCAGCCATGTCCATTTTCATGGGAGAATGACCGTCCGGAGCAGGTTGATTCCGGTCCACCAGCCACTGCTGCATGGTGCGAATTTCGGCCTGTTGTGCATTCTTGATGCGCTCGGCGAGTGTGAGCACCGAAGGGCTGGCGCCGTGCGTAGGAGCCATGTCGGCCATGACGATGGCCTGGGAATGGTGGCCGATCATGCCCGTCATGAAGTCGATGTCGGCTTTGGTGTAGGGGTAGCGGGCGCTATCGGTGCGCGCCTTGGCGCGCGCGGCAGCCTCGCCCGGCATGTCTGCGGACGGGATAGCGGTGGTCTGTGCCGCAGCCGGACGGGCAGTGCTGAGGGCGGCGAGGGCGACGGTGGCCAGTACCGAGGCGATCCCGGCTATTCGCGAAGGGGTCATTTGATCACTCTCCCGGGACGAAAAAGGCGATCGTCCCACCGTGAAAGCATGCTTCGAACGATACCAATACTAGCACCTGGGAATGAGGTAATGAAGCTGGTGCCAAGGCGCAGTCTGTAAACGTTTCGTGTACGTCCACTGCTGGTGAGAGCATGGCGACCCTGATGGAGAGTGATACGATTCTCCTATGGACCATTTGGAGCGTTATATGGTTGCCGCCGGCCGGCACCGGGCCGAACAGTCGATCCAGCGGAGCCGGTTCATATGCACTCTGGAGCGCGTGAGAGATGCTGGCGAGGCGCAGGCGTTCGTGCGGGCGATGAACGTGGAGTTTGCCGATGCGACACATAACTGCTGGGCATATGTGGCGGGAGCGCCGGGGAGCACGAATGTAGTCGGGATGAGCGATGACGGGGAGCCGCACGGTACTGCCGGTCGCCCCATGCTGACCGTACTTCTGCATAGCGGCATCGGTGAGATCGCGGCCGTAGTAACGCGCTACTACGGTGGGACGAAGCTGGGGACCGGGGGGTTGGTGAAGGCGTACGGCGGTACCGTGCAGCTCGCGCTCGAGAGTGTTCCGCAGGTCGAGCGGGTGGACTACGTGAATGTTTCGGTTTCGATTGCGTATCCGAGTATCACCGCGATCCAGCAGGCGATAGCGGAACTAGGGGCAGACGTCGTGGAAGAGAACTACGGTGTTGACGTTTGCTATCGGCTTCGGGTCCCCCGCAGTCGCGTGGATGAGCTCTCCGTAATTGTGGCGAACGCGACGCGTGGCGAGGGGACATTCAGACTTGAGTAAGAATTCAATTACCCTATCCGGCCGTGAATCGAAGGGGTAGTTTCTCCGAAAGTTGGCCCCTCTTGCAGGAGCACTTCATGGCGTCTGAAGTGGTTCAGTTGACGCGCCGCGGTTGGGGAGAGACGATGCGGCGTGATGTGTGGTGGCTTCAACCGCTCACGGTCTTCGTGATACTGAGCGCGTTCCTGGTGTACGCCACATGGGCGGCGTTTCAGAATGCCCATTACGAATTCGGTCCCTATCTCTCGCCGTTCTATTCGCCATTGTTGTTCGCGAATTCGCCTCACGCGTTGATACATGGTTCGCGGCCGTCGTGGATTCCGGGCTTCATACCGTTCACACCGGC
The DNA here is from genome assembly GCA_039924445.1 of Gemmatimonadaceae bacterium. Lineage (GTDB taxonomy): Bacteria > Gemmatimonadota > Gemmatimonadetes > Gemmatimonadales > Gemmatimonadaceae > Fen-1247. The sequence continues at coordinate 6,743 of JBDTAW010000088.1, read as the reverse complement.
TCTGCTGATCCTGCCGCTTCCTGCTGGATTCAGGCTCACGTGCTACTACTATCGGGGCGCGTACTACAAGGCGTTCTGGGCGGACCCTTCGAATTGTGCAGTTGGGGAACCGCGAGGCAGCTACCGCGGTGAGCGGCGGTTTCCGCTCATACTGCAAAACGTGCATCGCTACTTCATGTACTTCGCGCTGGGGTTCATCGTGATTCTGGCGCACGACGCGTATGTCGCGATGTGGTTCCCGGATCCCGCGACGGGAGCGATGCACTTTGGTATTGGCGTCGGTACGCTGGTACTCGTGCTGAATGTGATCCTTCTGGGCGGCTACACATTCGGATGCCACACCTTGCGCCATTTTGTGGGAGGATACCTGGACCGCATGTCAGGTGCTCCCGTTCGCAGGAAATGCTACGATTGCGTGAGTTGCCTTAATCGCGGGCACATGCGTTGGGCATGGATGAGCCTTTTCTGGGTGGCGTTCACGGATCTTTACGTGAGACTGTGTTCGATGGGAATCCTGCACGACGTGAGGTTCTTCTAGATGGCGGAGTACGAAACGCATAGCTACGACGTACTCGTGATCGGGGCCGGCGGCGCCGGCTTGCGAGCCGCGATCGAGGCAGCAAATGCGGGAGTGTCCGTCGGGCTTGTCTGCAAATCTCTGCTGGGCAAGGCACATACGGTGATGGCCGAAGGAGGAGTTGCGGCCGCGCTGGCAAATACTGACGAGCGCGATTCCTGGCAGACTCACTTCGCCGACACCATGCGCGGTGGACAGTATCTCAGCAACTGGCGCATGGTGGAGCATCATGCGCGCGAGGCACCAGCCAGGGTGCGCGAGCTGGAAGCGTGGGGAGCGGTATTCGATCGGACTCCGGATGGTCGCATTCTGCAGCGCAATTTCGGTGGTCACAAGTACCCGCGGCTCGCGCACGTCGGTGATCGTACGGGGCTGGAGATTATCCGGACACTGCAGGACCATGTGATCTTTCAGCAGGTCGACGTGAACATGGAATGCACGGTGGTGTCATTGCTGCGGGACGGAGATCGCGTCACAGGTGCGCTGGCGTACGACAGGGAACGCGGGCGGTTCAGGATGTTCTCAGCGGGCGCCGTTGTACTCGCAACCGGCGGGACGGGGCGAGCCTATCGCATTACCAGCAACAGTTGGGAATACACTGGCGACGGACAGTCGCTCGCATACAATGCCGGTGCCGCGTTGCAGGACATGGAATTCGTGCAGTTTCACCCGACGGGGATGGTGTGGCCGCCGAGTGTTCGCGGAATACTTGTTACGGAAGGAGTGAGAGGAGAAGGTGGAATTCTCGTGAATAATCAGGGACATCGTTTCATGTTCGATGACATCCCCGAGAATTATCGAAGTCAGACCGCCGATAACGAGGAAGAGGGTTGGCGCTACACGCAAGGTGACAAGAACTCCCGGCGTCCGCCGGAATTACTTACACGCGATCATGTTGCGCGCTGCATCATGCGCGAAGTGCGTGAGGGACGCGGCAGTCCGCATGGCGGGGTTTTCCTTGATATATCATGGACCAGATCAAAACTTCCAGATGCGGAAGCGCACATCAAGCGAAAGCTCCCGAGCATGTATCATCAGTTCAAGCAACTGGCGGATATCGACATCACGAAGGAGCCAATGGAGGTTGGCCCGACGACCCACTACGCGATGGGCGGAATTCGCGTGGACGGCGACACGCAGATGACCACGGTACCGGGTCTGTTTGCTGCAGGGGAGTGCGCCGCGGGGCTGCATGGCGCGAACAGGCTTGGCGGCAATTCACTGTCGGATCTGCTCGTGTTCGGAAAACGCGCTGGCGAGCACGCCGCCATTTTCGCGAAACAGAATCCGGCAGTAGCCGCGAAGCAGGAAGCAGTTGATGCCGTCGTCAAGTACGCGCTGGAGCCATTCGGCAGAAACGCCGATAACACCGAGGGACCGTACCAGATTCAGCACGATCTGCAGGGGATGATGCAAGACAATGTTGGAATCGTTCGTCGCGAGGCGGAGATGCAACATGCGCTTGAAGGGCTTGTCGGGTTGCGTAGGCGGGCGGCAAGCGTAGCGGTCCCGGGCAATCGTGAGTTCAATCCCGGATGGCATACGGCGCTCGACCTGGCCAACCTCCTCACAATCTCGGAGGCCATCACGCGTTCAGCACTGGAGCGGAAGGAGAGCCGGGGTGGCCATTTTCGTGACGACTATCCCACCAAGGATGAAGCGTTCGCCCACTTCAATATCGTTGTGAGTCGCGGCGCGAATGGTGCGATGAATGTGAGCCGCGTTGCGTTGCCCGAAATTCGTGACGACCTAAAGCAGATCATCGAGGAGGAGAAGTAGTGGCTTCAGAAACGCTCGCTCGAGATGTCGCTGGCAGTGGTGCAAGGGCTGCCGCGCGGAGCAATCAAAGTGCCGGGAGCACTGCCAGCAGCCTCACGTTCAGAATATGGCGCGGCGACGCAACGGCCGGTCATTTCGAAGACTACCACACACAAGTTTCTGACGGTATGGTGGTGTTGGACGCCATCCATCAGATCCAGTCCGAAAGTGCGAACGATCTTGCGGTTCGCTGGAATTGCAAGGCTGGCAAGTGCGGCTCCTGCTCCGCCGAGATAAACGGGATGCCTCGCCTGATGTGCATGACGCGTCTCAACCAACTGGATCATGCGAAGCCGATCACGGTGGAACCCATGCGTGCATTTCCACTGATGCGCGATCTGGTTACGGATGTCTCGTCCAACTTCCGGCAGAAAAAGAACATTCGGCCATTTACCCCGCGGCCACCGGATGCTCCGGACGGCACATGGCGCATGGCACAGATCGACGTCGACAGGGTACAGGAATTTCGCAAGTGCATCGAGTGCTTTCTGTGCCAGGATGTCTGTCACGTATTGCGCGACCACCATCTGCACGACGAGTTCGTGGGACCGAGACTGCTCGTGCATGCCGCGCAGCTCGAGATGCATCCGCTGGATGTGATCGATCGCACAGAGGACCTCAAGGACAAGCACAACATCGGCTACTGCAATATCACGAAGTGCTGCACCAAAGTATGCCCGGAGAATATCACGATTACCGACAATGCGATCATTCCGTTGAAGGAACGAGTCGTGGACCAGCATTATGATCCACTGCACATGCTCGTGAAACTTTTCCGTCACAAGAAACAAGGGAGTGCAGAGTCATGAGCGACAAGTTTGAGCTGAAGCCAATCTCCCGCGGAGCGATTCCGCAGGCGATCAAGAAGGCAGAACACTACAGGTTGCTCAACCAGTCGTGGGCGGCTGAGAGCATCTGTATGGATGTTTTGGCCATCGAGCCTGACAATCAGCAGGTGCTCATAATGCTCGTGCTGTCGCTGTCGGACCAGCTTGCATCAGGTCACAAGCGCATAATGCGTGAAGCACACGAGGTTCTGTCCCGGATATCCGACCCGTATCAGCGCGCATATTATAATGGTATCGTTTCAGAGCGGCACGGGCAGGATTTACTGCATCGCGCCGCGATGGGGAGCAGCACAATGGCATATGATGCATTTCGCGAGGCGATGGACTGGTACGAAAAAGCCGAAGCGATACGTCCACATGATAACGACGAAGCTATCCTGCGCTGGAACACATGCGTGCGAATACTCGCGCGTGAAAGTCACTTGCGTCCAGCTGTGGCGGGTGAATATGAACCGGTAATTGGAGATTGAGGCGAGATGTTGTACTTGTTGGCATTTTGCACTTTGACACTCATAGCATGCGGCGGCGCACCAACCGTACGCCAGACGGCTTCGGTATCGGATTCGACAGTGACAACCGCTCCGCCGCCTCCGCCCGCCGCTCAGGACTGGACGCAATTCGGATTTGATGTCGGACGTTCGAGCGACAACCCGGCAGCTACCGGCATCACTGCGAGCAACGTCGCGTCGCTGAAGCGCCAGCAGGTTGCGATTGACGGAACTGTGGATGCATCGGCTCTATATTTTCGAGATGCGCAGGTAACCGGCGCAAAACACAACGTATTTGTTGTGACGACGACGTACGGAAAGACCATCGCGATAGACGCCGACAGCGGCAAGGTGCTCTGGGAGTACATACCCGCGGGCTACAGCGGGTGGGTCGGAACGGCTCAGATGACCACCGCCACACCAGTTGCTTCAGGCGATCATAATTTCATCTTCGCTGCGTCTCCGGATGGACATATCCAGGAACTGGCGCTGGCAGATGGAAAGGCGGTGTGGAACACGGCGATCACACTTCTCCCATCGCGCGAGAAGATTGCTTCGTCGCTCAACTACTTCAATGGAAATGTTGTCGCGACGACCGGCGGCTATATTGGAGATGCGCCGCCGTACCAAGGGCACGTAGTGATCCTCGACGGAGCTACCGGAAAGCTGCTGCACGTATGGAACTCGTTGTGCAGCGATCAGCAGAAGTTGATAATGCCTGCGAGCTGTCCCGAGAGCGACTCCGCGATCTGGGGTCGAGCTGGAGCGGTTATCGACTCCACCACCGGTAACATCTACGTCGCTACCGGCAATGCCAGATGGAATGGTGCGACGTACTGGGGTGACGCGACAATCGAGTTGGACCCAACAGCTACCAGAATACTCGGCAATTATACGCCGACCAACACCGATCAATTGAACGCGGACGATGCCGATGTAGGATCGACATCGCCAGTTCTGCTCGGCGGCGGCTTCGTCGCACAGGGCGGCAAGGATGGAACGATCCGGCTTCTTGATCCGCAGGTCATGGGAGGCTCCACGCCACACAAGGGCGCCGAGCTGCAGGTCGTATCGACGCCGTCAAGCGGCCGGCTATTCACCGCACCGGCGGTCGTGCACAACGGCTCGGCAACCGTGATGTACGTTGCCGATGGTAATGGAACAGAAGCGTGGTCGCTGGCCGATAGCCAGCTGCGATCCATATGGAAAAACAGTAATCCAGGTACCAGCCCTGTCGTATCTGGCGGATTGCTGTACGTGTACAATCCAAAGGGAGGACTACTCGTTTATAATCCGGCCACTGGTGAGCAGGTCGCGAATCTTGCAACCGGTCCGGGTCACTGGAACAGCCCCATCATCGTGGACGGCAGGATCGCGCTTCCTGAGGGAAATGCAAACGATCACGCGACGAGTGGAATACTGGACATCTGGCGGATCCAGTGACTAGCTGCCTACGGCTTGCTCGAAGTCCGAAGTCCGCGCCCCTCGAGCATCGGTTCGATCTGCGGATCGCGGCCGCGGAATTCACGATACATCGTTGCGAAATCCGCGGTATTGCCACGCGAAAGGATCGTTGCACGGAAGTGATCACCATTCGCGCGTGTCAGGCCACCGTGCTCCTTGAACCACTCGTAAGCATCGGCGTCCAGCATTTCGGCCCACAGGTACGCGTAGTACGCCGCCGAATAGCCATTGGACCAGATGTGTTGAAAGTAGCTGGAGCGGTAGCGTGGCGGGACAGTGCGTAAGGCGACGCCGTTATCAGCCAGCGCCTGCTTTTCGAACGCATCCACATCCAGAAGCGGCCCACCGGCGGGAAGCGTATGCCACGCCATGTCCAGTAACGCAGCCGCGAGTACTTCGGTGAGCCGATAACCCTGGTTGAACTTATCGGCCTCGCGAATTCGGTCGGCGAGAGCTTGAGGCATCGGCGCGCCGGTCGAGTGGTGGCGCGCGTAATTCGCGAATACGGTTGGCTCAGTTGCCCAGTGCTCGTTGAACTGCGATGGCAACTCCACGAAATCACGCGCAACGCTAGTGCCGGACAGACTGGGGTACTGCTGACTGGCGAAGAGTCCATGCAATGCGTGACCAAACTCGTGAAACATGGTAGTAACGTCGTCAACGCTTAGAAGCGCAGGCTGTCCAGGGGCTGGTTTGCTGAAGTTGGCGACATTATAGATGACCGGCTTCGTGCCGAGCAATTTCGATTGCGTGACTAGATTGTCCATCCACGCGCCGCCAATCTTGTTTTCTCGCGAAAAGAAATCACAGTAGAAAAGCGCTAGCGGACTACCGTCTGAATCGGTTACTTCGAATACGCGCACATCCGGGTGATAAACCGGGATATCGTGGCGTTCCGTAAATGTGATGCCGTAAAGTGCGGTGGCAGCGTAGAAGACGCCATTCACAAGAACGCTGTTCAGCTCAAGGTATTGCTTGATCTGTTCCTCGTCGAGATCGTACCGCGCCTTGCGAACTTTCTCAGCGTAGTGGTCCCAGTCCCACGGTTCCAGTTCGAACGTTTCGCCACAAGCTGTGATCATCTTCCGAATTTCATCAGCCTCCGCACGTGCGTTTGCCATCGCCGCTGGTACAAGGTCGCGGACGAATTTGAGCGCTGCAGCCGGAGTCTTCGCCATCTGATCTTCAAGCGCCAGTTCTGCGTAGTTGGCATGGCCGAGCAGCCGCGCCTGCTCAGTGCGGATCTGCGCGAGACGCGCGACGATCTGACGAGTGTCATTGGCGTCGCCCTTTTCGGTGCGGTTCCACGACGCCTCAAAGAGCTGACGTCGCACTTCGCGATCGGTCAGAGAAACCAGGAGTGGTTGCTGTGTGGTGTTGTGAATTGGAATCACCCATGTGTCACTACCGTCCGTACCATCCGCAGCTGGTCGATGTGCGGCCGCGATCTCACCATCGCTCAGGCCCGCGAGCCTGGCGCTGTCGTGGAGCACCAACGCACCTGACTTGCTCGCTGCGAGCAACTTGTTGGTGAAGAGGGCGCTCAGT
>JBDTAW010000087.1:0-28541 GCA_039924445.1 Gemmatimonadaceae bacterium | reverse complement strand
CATACGATCCGCACAATCCCGATGCAATAGCCAAGGATGCCGCGGATCCTGCGATGCACGTACGCGCCGCGGATCTCGAAGAATTGCTACGCGAGAGTGATTTCGTGTCGCTTCACCCGCTCCTCACAGCTGAGACGCGACACATGATCGGAGAGCGCGAGTTGAACATGATGAAACGAACCGCGTACCTCATCAACGTTTCGCGCGGGCCGGTGGTCGATGAAGCGGCACTCGTTCGTGCTCTCAATGCGAACGTGATCGCCGGCGCTGCCTTGGATGTCTTCGAGAATGAGCCGCTTATGGTATCTGGTCTCGCGGAGTGCCACAACGCAGTTCTGGTCCCTCATATCGCCAGCGGAAGTCAGGATACGCGTGACAGGATGGCGACCATGGCCGCCGAGAATGTCGTCGCGCACCTCAATGGAACTCGCGCTCCAAATGTGGTGAATCCGGAAGTGTATGACACGGTCGCCTACGCCGCGAGGAGAAGCGCCGCGAGCGCTTGACGCGTACGTGAGCGAGAACATACGCAGGGATGCAGTCACTTGCGCGCTCGCTGGCATAGCCGCCGTTGATCCCGGCGATCTGGTGCGACGCTCGCTTGCTGAGCGCCCGGTTGAGGGCAACATCACCATTGTTGCGGTCGGGAAAGCGTCGGGCGCAATGGCGTCGGCGGCCCTGGCCGTTCTCGGGCCGGCTGTTCGAGCGGGCGTTGTTATTTCGCGGGAGCCTGTTCAGCTCTCCGGACCCATCACCTGTTTTGTTGGCGGCCACCCAGTGCCCAACGAACGCGGTGCCGCGGGTGCTCGGGAAATCGAAGAAATCGCCGCGGCGCTCACTGCGGACGATACGCTGCTGTGCCTCGTGTCCGGAGGCGCGTCGGCGTTGATGGCACTCCCCGCCGATGGAATATCTATTGACGATATGGCTAGCGTCACCACATCGCTGTTGAGGGCCGGCGCGCGTATCGACGAGCTCAACTGCGTGCGCAAGCACGTCGACAGACTCAAAGGCGGCCGCCTGGCGGCGCGCGCGTTTCCGGCTCGCGTAGTGACTCTCGTCCTGTCTGACGTCATCGGCGACGATTTATCGACGATAGCGTCGGGGCCCACCGTTGCAGATCCCACTACGGTTGCCCAGGCGATCTCTATTCTTAAAACGCGTCAGGTTTGGGATCAGATCCCGGAATCGGTCCGCGCGCATCTCATCCAGGGCGGTGACGAATCTCCAAAACCGGGCGACCCGCGACTTGCTCGCTCGGATACCCATGTAGTTGGCAGCAACGTCAACGCTGCAGAAGCGGCGCGCGCGCAGGCTGCGTCACTAGGCTACGCCGCACGTGTCGTGACCACGAGCCTCTCGGGGGAAGCGAGCAAGGTTGGCGCCGACATCGTTCGCGATATCAAGGCCGAGCTTGAGCGGGAGAAGAAAAACGTCGCATTGATCTTCGCCGGCGAGACAACGGTAACTGTTCGCGGAACCGGCACCGGCGGCCGCAATCAGGAACTCGTTCTCGGTGCGGCGATTGCGATGGATGGAGCCAGTGGGATGACCGTTGCGTCCCTCGGGACCGACGGAATCGATGGGCCGACCGACGTAGCGGGTGCCGTTGCGGATGGCGAGTCCATATCCAGGGCGCGTGCGCTGCATCTGGATCCATCGGCCGCGTTGGCCGCGAATGACACGCATGCATTCTGGAAAGCGCTCGGCGCACTCGTTCGGACGGGACCGACGGGAACCAACGTCATGGACATCGTTGTCGCGTTGGCGGTAGTCCCTAAGGTCTGAATACCCCGGTGCTGGCTTGATACACGATTCGTTCCCCACCGAGTATTCGCACAACCAGGGTTCTAAGGCCGGAACTCACTGCTGCACCTGGATTGCGATGACCCTGAACTGCCGGCCGCAATTCTCCGCGAAGCCAGCGTTGTACCTCGTCCAGATCGCCCAGGGACATCGCCTCAACATTCAGGGAGATGACGTAATAGCTCTTCTCGCCACGTTTCGGCGGCGAAATTCGCGGCGAATATGCCTCGGCTAGTTTCGCATCGACATCGGCAAGACTGTCATACTGGCCAATAGCGACCGCACTCTGGTTTGTGGCTCTTATCAGTTTGTAGATCTTGGCGAGCGGATCGTACTGCACGATGAACTCCCACTCCGCAGTGGCCTTCACATCGTTTACAAACGTGCCAGCCGCCCAACGCTCCAGCTTGTAATGCAGGCGAGCCGGGAATCCATTTCGAATCAGCTCTGATGTGCGGCCTGCGGACAGTACACCGATTGTACGCACGGTCGGTGGTTGTGTGGACATGTCTGCCGCGGGAGGCAGCACGAGATCCACGCGCGCGGATTGCGCCGCGCCGGCGCTCGCGCACACGCAGCAGGCAAGGAGAAACGTTACGCCCCGACGCACGATTAGAATCTTCGGTTTATTCGGACGAAGAACCGCAGCGATTCGCTCGGGTCGGATATCGCTTTTGCCACATACACACCCAGCAGGCCTAGGTCGAGGCCCGCGCCGATGTCACTCTTGTATGCGGTCGGCCACGGGGTGGTCGTACGCCATCCGCGACCCACATCCACAAATACGACGCCCTGCGGATTGGCGGTGAATCCCACGCTTCTGAATCTCAGAGCCGGGATGTTGAAGACGTCGAACGGGTGGGATGCAAGCTGCGTACGCAGTTCAAGCTGTCCAACTACCACCCGATCGCACATTACCGGGTTCTGGAATGGAACTACACCAGCTCCGGTGCACTGCATAACGTCGGCGTCGGTCCCTCCGACCGCCTGTCGAAAGCCATAACCCGGAAGCACGCCCGGTCCAGTGACAGACAATTTTCTTTCAAGAGGAAGTTCATCACCGCTCACCCACCCGCCGGCTACCAGCCTGCCGTCGAGCTGCGTACGCGGGGAGATGCGGTTATATCGGCGTAAATCGAAGAATATCCTGCCGTAGTTGATCGACTGCGGAGACAACGGCGCCGGGGATGCCACGGGATTCTGAATGCGTGGCGCGAGGATGGTGGAGCCACTCCTGCCGTGTTCGTACCAACCGCGCAGGTACCAACCTCCGGTCGGCTCTCGCTCGTCGTTTCGCGTGTCGAAGGTTCCGCTGAATGTGAGCAGATGGAACACTCCTTCATCGACCGCCGGGTTGACGCGCCAGTCGCTTCTTTCGCGGAACAGACTGAAGGGATTGCGTTCATTCACGGACGACCAGCGTTCGGCCGCGTATCCCGCGGCGAACGACGCTTTTTGACTCAACGTCAACGATGCGCCGATCTTGCCTCCGTGCTTCGCGTAGTAGTCCCGATAGTCGCGCCGAATGAGAAATGACGCGAGTCCTTCCTCCGGTTCGCTCATCTGCCACTGTTCGATCGGAGCGACCACACTGTAAAGTCTGCCGTCGAGGCCAAGTGATTTGTTCGGTCCGAAGCGGGTTGCGACCGTCAGGTCATGTCCGCCATCCGGCTCATTCGTACTGAACCCTCGCGCCGTTCGGCCGATGAAGTAAGCGGTTGAGTTGAGGGCGAATCCGGGTGTTTCGATCGTGAGTGCTGGTCCGATCAGCACGGAAAGTCCCTCAACTCTGTTATACGTCTTTCCGGACGCGACGCTCGGTCCCAGGTGCACGTACGGACCGTCCTCGTACGCGACCGTGTCGCTCGCGATAGTTGTATCGCGCCGAACGCTATCAACCGGAATCACCGCAGTCTGGGCATCAGCTGAATCGGCCGACATAAGCGTGCACGCTAGCAGCGACACTGAAACCAGGGCGACGGTGAGCGCAGCCATCCCCAATCGCTTCATACGGCGATATAGATTTGCGCGATCGGTCTGGAGCCTGCGAGCGGCCTCGGCGACATTCCCTGACGCCCACGCCAACGCATCCGAAATCATACGGCGCTCGATATCGTCGAGGGTATCGGTGAGACCGCGGTCATCGACTGCAGCGCTTGGTACTGCACCTTGCCTCGGGGATGGAAGTACTGCGGCGATGTCACCGACCGTGACGCGGGAATCGTTGCTTAGAATCGCGATACGCTCAACGATGTTCGCAAGTTCGCGCACGTTCCCGGGCCATTCGTAGGACTTCATGCGAGCCTCGGCATCCGCTGACCATGTCAGTCTGGGTCGACCGGTTCGCTGATGTTGTGTCTCCGAGAAGTGATGGAGCAACTCCACGACGTCGTCCCCGCGTTCGCGCAACGGCGGAAGTGCGATGGGTATTACGTTTAGTCGAAAGAACAGGTCTTCACGAAACAGCCCGTCATCGACAGCCTTCGCGAGATCGTGATTGGTCGCCGCAATGACGCGAACATCGACACGAATTGTCTTGTTGCCACCGACGCGTTGGATTTCTCGTGCCTCGATTGCGCGCAGTAGCTTTGCCTGCGCTTCCATGCTCAGATCGCCGATCTCGTCAAGAAATAACGTTCCGGTATCCGCGAGTTCAAATTTGCCGATGCGGCGTTCCGCGGCGCCGGTGAACGACCCTTTTTCATGGCCGAACATTTCGCTCTCTACCAGGTCACGCGGTATCGCCGCGCAGTTGACGCGCACAAAGGGTTTTTCGTGGCGAGGACTGTGCTCGTGGATTGCGACGGCCACCAGCTCCTTGCCCGTGCCGGATTCTCCCGTGATGAGCACGCGTGCATCGCTGCGTGCAACGCGATTCGTCAACTCTCGCACGCGCACCATCGCATCGCTCGAGCCGACCATTTCACCGGTGCGGCCCAGCTCCGCACGTAGTACTCGAGCAGCGCGACGCGCCTGACGCAATTCCAGCGCAGCGCTCAGGGCCAGTATCACCGTTTCCGGAGCCAGTGGTTTTTCGAGAAAGTTTACGGCGCCAACCTTCGTCGCGCGCACTGCGTCGCTCAGTGACGCCCTCCCGCTCATCATGATTACAGGAAGATCAGACCACCTCTCCCGGATTTTTGCGAGAGTCGCGATTCCATCCATACCGCCGGGCATCATGAGGTCGATCAGCGCAACGTCTGGCTCCTCTTCCTCCACTGCCTTGATACCTGCCGCGCCGTCTGCGGCTTCCCTAACCTCGTAGCCCTCCGCAGTCAGAAGCGCGCCGACCATCCGGCGAATATTCGGCTCGTCGTCAACGATCAGAACGCGCTGCACGTCGGGTCAGGTCGAGCGTACGGCGTCTGACAGAACAGTTCCGTCGGGTCGCAGCGCCGGCTGTGGTGCGGCGATGGCCTGAGGCGCCGCGGGACGGGCCTCCGATAACAGCTTCGTAGTGAACCGCTGCCCCTCGGCAACGCGTTCTACTTCAGTGGCCATCGCTTCGATCGCCTGCTCGATACGCTCCAGGCGAGCGACCATATCTCCACTCGGAAGTGCTTCGCGCGGTTTTGACTCGACGCGTCTTGTATACGCACGTACAAGCGGAACGCCAAGCACGATGCCAAGCACCATGACGAAGAATCCGATAGGTACAATGATGTCTGGTCCCACGTTACGCGCTCCTGTTTTTGGCAGCCGCTGTTTCAAGCTGGCGTGCATCGCGCTCGCTCAGCAACCGGGTTGTAAATCGTTGTCCTTCACCAATTCTCTCGATCTCAGCTGCCATCGACTCCATCCCGGTCTCCATTCGCTCCAACCTCGCGATTATGTCGGGAATCGGCAGAGCTGACTGCGGATTCTGCGCTTTCATACGCTCCGTACGCCTCATGTATGCAATACAGAGCGGTAGTACGGTTGTCACCGAGACAACACAGATTCCGATCACCATCGCTAGAGCAATGTCCTCACTCATGTTTACGCCCCTCCCGCGTCTGCGGAAACAATGGGAATCGTGAATTCTATTCTGGTGCCTGCACCCAGCGTACTGTGTGCGGAAACAGATCCGTCGTGCGCCCAGACGGCCTGGCGAGCGATCGCGAGACCCAGTCCGGTACCACCTGCCTTATTTGTCACATAAGGCTCCCAGATCCGTTTCAATTGCTGCGATCCGATTCCTGGGCCATCGTCCTCGATAGATATAAGAACCGCGTCTTTCGCGTTCAGAGCGGCTGTAGCGACCGTCACCGTGAGCGTGCCGTCGCCGTTGCAGGCATCGACGGCGTTGAGCAGTACGTTCGACACGGCACCCGCGAGGGCATCATGATAGCCCAGAATCATCGGTAACTCCTCCGCAATATTCAGGCTTAGCGTCATCGTCGCGGGGACAGTTGCAGTCGCCGCATACCGCACAAGTTCGCCGAGGTCGATCTGTGAAGCGGGTCCTTCGGGAAGGCGACCGAATTGTGCGAAGCTTCGCGCAGTTCGTTCAAGTCGTTCGGTCTCTGTTGCCAGGACTTCCACTGTTTCAGCGAGCTCCGGCGGCGATCCGCGTCTGAGGCGATCGATCGCAAAACGGATTGGTGTCAGCGGATTCTTCAACTCGTGCGCAACCTGGCGTGCGCTTTCCCGGAATGCGCGGAGGCGCTCAGCTTCTACGGCCCGTTGGCGTCCGAGATCGAGCGCGACAGCCGCCATCTTGAGCCGCTGACGCAGCGTTTCGAATTCCGGTGCGCCGCGCTTCCTTGGAGTTATCGGAAGTTGCTCGCCTCTTCTGATCAATTCGGTCCACTCCACCAGTTCATCGATCGGCCTGCTCAACTGACGACTGAGGTGGCCGGCAACCCTGGACGCACCAAATCCGATGGCAGCGAGCACGACAACCGACGACAGGACGATCACTTCCGCACCACGACGTACCAGATAGTTGAACCGCTCCGCCTGCTCCAGGGAGCTGGCCAGTTCCCGCTCGTGCTCTTTGAAGGCCGCTCGCTGGGCACGGTTGAGAGGTGCCGCCTCCGCCGCCGCGATGGCTCGGCGGCCAGTTGCCGCCACGCTGTCCCAGCCTGCGCGTCCTGTCACAATCGGGAGTGCGCTACCGATCGTGACGCCCCACAATATCGTCAGGAGAGCCGCCGGTACCAGCGCGAACAGGGACAGGATCAGAAACAGTCGCGTACGGTAGTGCAGTTGCTTCGGGGGCATGTCCTAGTAAATTACAAAGGATTGCGCGACTTCGAGGATCCGCTGCCATGGCACCGGCACCTGAAGTCGCGCGGAGTTGAAAACCTAAAAACCGAAAGTATGCCACCTCGTCACATCCGGCCCCCGGTCGCCTCGCGCGGCCCGGTAGCGCCGGTGCATCGCGGCCCACAGGCCGCCGCGCTCTCCGCCTCTGGAGGCGCCTTCCACGCTCCAAACGCTGCTCTCCTCATCGATTTTGACAACGTCACGATGGGAATTCGCTCGGATCTCAACGCCGAACTCCGCAGCCTCCTCTCGTCCGACATCGTGAATGGAAAGGTTTCCGTCCAGCGAGCGTACGCCGACTGGCGTCGATATCCGCAGTATATCGTGCCGCTGTCTGAATCCTCGATCGATCTGATTTTCGCGCCCGCTTACGGATCTTCCAAGAAGAACGCCACCGACATCAGACTCGCGATCGATGCACTTGAGCTCGTATTCACGCGACCGGAAATCGGAACTTTCATCCTCCTCAGCGGAGACAGCGACTTTTCCAGTCTCGTCATCAAGCTCAAGGAGTACGGCAAGTACGTGATTGGTGTCGGTATCCGCGAATCGTCCAGCGATTTGCTGGTTCAGAATTGCGATGAGTACTACAGTTACAACGCGCTTGCCGGTCTCGTAAACACGCGTGAGGAAGATGTCGCGAAGTGGGATCCGTGGCAGCTCGCGGGTGAAGCTGTTCAGCGGATGAAACGGAATGGCGACGTAATGCGCGCCGACCGACTCAAGCAGGTAATGCAGCAAATCGACAGCTCGTTCGACGAGAAGAATCTCGGGATGTCCAAGTTCACCCGTTTTGTGCAGGAAGCTTCGCACCGCGGAATTCTCGTTTCGCGCAAGATGGATAACGGCCAGCTCGAAGTTGATCTTCCGACGGGCGGCGCGATCAGCGCAACTCCCGCAGACGGCGCAACTGCCGATGCAGCACCTGCCGCGTCGGGCGATTCGCCAGCTGCGGCAACTCCGGGCTCTGCTCCTGCACGCGAGCCGCGTGAGCCTCGCAGCCGCCGCGGTCGTGGCGGTCGCGGTCGCGATCGAGATCGTAGCCGTGAACACGGCGCGACACCCGACGCAAACGCAGCCGGTGTAGAGCCAGCGGCTGATTCACCAGCGGCTGAGTCACGTGCGCCTGAATCACCAGTGGCTGAATCACCAGCGGCTGAATCACATGCAACTCGAGAAGCCCCGGCGCAATCGGAGCTTTCATTTGCCGAGCATGAGCCACGAGCAGCGCGGTCCGCAAGACCCGCAGCACCTGTCCCAGCGCCAACCCCATCCGAAGCGGGCAAAGTCGCAGATGGTATCGGTGGTGGTGGCCTGAGACTAACGCGTGATGAGGCCTTCGACCTGATGCGTCGTGCGGTCGATCACATAGCAAAGCACGGCGGTGGCACGCGTGCCAGCGATGTGCGGCGTACTGCACGCGAGTTGCTTGGTCGCGACAGCGAAAGTCTCAACGAAAAGAATTTCACAAGAATTCTCAAAGACGCGCACGACTCGGATATCATCGACCTCCGTCGCCGCGGTGACGACTACGAAGTGCGACCAGCTGTCGTCGTCGCGCCGATAGTCGATCAACTGGACGCAGCAGCTATCGCCAACGCTCCGGTTCGCCCACCCAGCGCTCCCGCCGCCCGTGGCATGGGCCTTCGTGGCGCTGGCAGCCGGTCGTCTCGACGTGGTGGCGCGGCAGCAGCGCTGCCCCTTGATCTGCTGTCCGTTGGAGTCGTGGACTACGACTCTCCAACCACTGCAGCGGTAGCCACCCCGGTAGTCGTATCCGCTCCGACCGCGCCCGAAGCAGCTCCAGCAGCCGCAAGGCGCAAGCCAGCTTCCGGTCGGAAGGGTGCATCGAAAAAGCCGGCGAGCACGACCACTGCGCCAACTGACTCTGCAGCGTCCAAGGCACCCGCGAAGACAGCCGCGAAGACAGTCGCAAAGCCAGCAGCCAAGTCCGCAAGGAAGCCGGCTGCAAAAAAGACGACGACTCGAAAATAAGGAACCCGGTTGTCCCCGTGGATGCGGTTTGCCGCGTTCGCGGGGACAACAACGAGCATCGTTGGAATAAAGGCTAGATGAAACCAGGTCGAATCATCCCTGCGAGCTTCTATGCTCGCGATACCGAACTCGTAGCGCGCGACATGCTCGGTATGCTGCTCCAGTACCGGACGGAGCGGGGAACCGCGAGCGGCATGATCGTCGAGACCGAGGCCTATGTGGGTGAACACGACGGTGCGTGTCACGCCGCCGCGGGTCTGACTACCCGTACAGCACCACTGTACGAACGCGCTGGTATCGCGTACGTGTATTTCATCTACGGCATGTACTGGTGCTTCAATGCGGTCACGCGTCCATTAGGGGAGCCAAGCGCCGTGCTGGTTCGCGCGATTCAGCCGATTGAAGGAATCGATTTGATGCGCCGCCACAGGCCACGCGCACGTCGTGATCGGGATCTCACCAACGGACCTGGGAAACTCTGCATGGCCCTTGGGATTACTGGTAGGGTGAACCGCCAATCACTTCAGCGCGGCTCACTGGTGATTCGGGATTACGCTGCCATCCCTGATTCCGCCGTTGCTGTAACTCCGCGCATCGGCATCCGACACGCCGCCGACTGGCCGCTGCGCTGGCTGGTCCGCGGCAATGAGTTCGTGTCCGGGGGCTGACTCGGGCTGATAAACCAGACGTGCATCGCGCCGGTCATTGCGCGATGCACGTCTGAAATTCACCGGAGCTACTGGCTGTCGATCGAGCTTCCGAAGTTGTATCGGATGCCCACGGAGAGAGCCGTTATCGGCTTGGTGACCAGAAACTGGTCGCTCGATGGAATGAAGGAAGCCTGAGCGTAGAGGGCAGTGAGATGCATCTGCCACTGTGCGCCAACGATCGCGAACAGCGATGAGCGACTCCGTGCGTCCTCAACAACCTGCGCCGCACCGGATGGAGCGGGAGTGTTCAGCGAGTCGGGTTGCACCGCCGCGCTGCCCACAATGCTAAGTGCATAACCTCCGCCCGCGTACGGACGGAAACGGTTGGAATGCCATGGGAACGCCAGACCACCAATGGATACAGTTCTCATGTCGTGCACCGCAACCGGTCGAATGCCGTTCGCGGCCGACGCGTCTGCAATTCCCGAAGTGCGGTTGAAGCTTGCCTGATCGTACGCTATGTACAATCCACCCTTGGCGCGAGTGATCATCCAGTCGGCGCCGATCGTACCGGCCTGAGTGGTGGAGCTGTTTGGAGTACCGATCGCCGTGCTCCCGGCATGCAGCCCCCAGAACCATGAGTTCTGGAAGAGCTGCTCCTGTTGTGCCTGCAGCGCGGAGGTTGCGATGCAGAGGGAGAGCGGAACAGCAGCTAGCAGACCAAAGCGCGTGCGGCGCATGACGACTCCTACATTATGAGATGATTCCCAGCTGCCTCCCCACTGAGGTAATGGCAGCCACAGCGGCGTCCAGATCGTCACGGGAGTGCGAGGCGCTTATCTGACAGCGAATCCGCGCCTGACCCTGCGGTACAACCGGGAAGCCAAAGCCTGTCACAAAGACGCCTTGAGCCAGCAACATGTCACTCATGCGGATGGCGGCAGACGTCTCTCCTACAATTATCGGCACAATTGGCGTCTCGCCCGGCAACGGCTTGAACCCGGCTTCCTCGATGGCGCCTCTGAAGTATCTGGCGTTGTCCCGCAAGCGCGTTACCAGGTCAGGGTGACCGGTGATAAATCCGACGGCTGCCAGAGCGCTGGCCGCGACAGTGGGCGGCAATGCGTTCGAGAAGAGCTGGGGACGAGAACGCTGGGTCAACATGTCGCACAGTGCTTCTGACCCCGCCACGAAGCCGCCAGCGGCACCGCCGAGCGCCTTGCCGAGTGTCGACGTTATGACATCGACCTGGCCAAGCACTCCGAAGTGTTCAGCGGTACCGCGGCCGGTCTCACCCAGAACTCCAGTTGCGTGGGAATCGTCCATCACGACTATCGCGTCGTGTGCCCTCGCTATGTCCAGAATCTCCGGCAGCTTCGCGATGCTTCCCTCCATCGAGAACACACCGTCCGTCCAGATTATCCGTCGCCTGGCGGATTTTGCGGCCGCCAATTTTTCGCGAAGATCATCCATGTCGGAATGTGCGTACACACCGGTCGTACACTTGGTGATTGCCTTGGCGAGCCGCATCGAATCGATGATAGATGCGTGGTTGAGCGCGTCGGAGAGGACGACGTCGCCTTCTTCAGCGATCGATGCGGTGAGGCCCTCGTTGGCATTCCAGCAGGAGACATAACTGAGTGCCGACTCCGTTCCCGCGAAGCCCGCGAGTGCCTTCTCCAGTTCCCGATGAACCGTGAACGTGCCGCAGATGAATCGTACGCTACCCGTGCCGGCGCCAAAGGTCTGCAGGCCCTTGATTCCGGCATCAACCACGTCGGGCTCGTCACACAGACCGAGATAATTGTTGGACGAGAGAATGAGCACGTCCCCGCGACCTTCCATCTTCACGTGCGCGGACTGAGGAGACGAGAGGTAGTTGAGTCGCTTGTAGACCTTGTCGTCCTTCAATTGCTGGATCGACGCCTGGAGCGACGATACAAAGTTCTTGTTGATCATTTTATATCACCTGAATAAGAAGGAAGAAGGGGCTTCTTTCGCCCGTCCTTTCCGGGGCATGACGACGATTGGATTTCAGTCCGCGATCTCGAAAACTACCTTTCCGGCGTGGCCGGATTTGATCGCTTCGATGGCCGCGTCAAAGTCCGCGAGCGGGAAACGATGGGTGATAACTGGAGTCGGATCAAACTCGCCGGACCGTAGAAAACGGGTCATTTGAATCCATGTGTCATACATCCGACGACCGACGACTCCGTAGATCGTAATCCCCTTGAAGATCACTTCGGTGGCGAAGTTGATGTCGATGGGTTTGGCCGGAATCCCGAGCATCTGCACGCGCCCGCCAACGCGAACGAGCGCCAGCGCCTGATGGATTGCAGATGGAACTCCGGACATCTCGAGCGCCACGTCAGCACCCAATCCGTTGGTCGCGTTCTTGACTGCCGCCTCGGCTTCGGAAGGATGAACCACATCGTCCGCGCCCATTTTTTTGGCGAGCGCGAGCCGCGTCTCATTGATGTCGGATGCGATGATTCTCGACGCGCCAGCTGCCTTGCAAATGCCGACGGCGAAGATGCCGATGGGGCCGCACCCCGTGATGAAAACAACCGATCCCGGAATGTCCGCGGTGAGTGCCGTATGGAAGGCGTTCCCCATGGGATCCATGATTCCGCCGATCTCGTAAGACGTGGAATCATCGAGGTGCCAGACGTTGGTCGCGGGCATCGCGATGTACTCCGCGAAGCAGCCATCGCGATCCACGCCGATGATTTTCGTGTGAGGACAGACGTGCGAATTTCCCGTGCGGCAGAGCAGGCAACGACCATCGACGATGTGGCCCTCGGCTGTTACGCGATCGCCCTCGTGAACGTCTGTGACGAACTTGCCGACACTAACTACGTCACCCGAAAATTCGTGTCCGACAGTGAACGGCGGGTGGCAACGACCCTTGGCCCAATCATCCCAATCGTAGATATGTACGTCGGTTCCACATACGCCGGCACGGCGAACACGGATCAGAACTTCGTCGTCGCGGATCTCCGGAACAGGGACATCGCGCATGGTGAAACCCGGACCTGCAACCTCTTTGACAAGCGCTTTCACGCGTTCAACTCCGAAACATTGTGAGTGGTGCGGTGGTTCTATACGACTGGTTTGGCAACCGGTTTGGAAAGTGGTACTTCCGAAATCTGTAACTAAAGTATTGCCTTGCAAATACGTGACACCTATATTCTCTTGTAGTTACGAATTCGTATAGCGCGAAATGTGCTGAATTCGTAACAGCGCGGGCAGGAAGTTTTAGTCCGCGTGCTGTGCCCAGGCGTCCCACCGGGGGTACGCCGGGAAGGTGAACTCCGATAGGAGATGCAATCATGGCAGCAGCGAAGAAGGGTGGTCGTAAGAAAGCAGGTGCTCGCAAGAAAACCGCTCGCAAGGGCGGCGCGCGTAAGGCAGCCCGCAAGGGCGGAGCGCGGAAGAAGACCACGCGCAAGAAGACGGCTCGCAAGAGCTCAGCCCGTAAGGGCGCAGCGCGCAAGAAGAGCACGCGCAAAAAGTCCACCCGCAAGAGCTCGGCTCGGAAGAGCTCCGGCCGCAAGTCCTCTGCGCGTAAGAAGACCACGCGTAAGAAGGCAACGCGCAAGAAAGCGGCTCGTAAGAGCTCACGCCGTAAGTCCAGCTCTCGCCGCAAAGCTAGCAGCGCTGGTGCAGCCGGCGCAGCAGCAGCGATGTAAGGAGTTGCTCCAAACAAAAAAGCCGGCGATGAGCCGGCTTTTTTGTTACCCGCAACTGTGCTCAGCCACGGGCGCGCACGTCTACTAATAATGAAGAGCCCCGCGGTATCGCGGGGCTCTTCAAATGGCCAGCATCACCTACGCGGCTTTCGACGCGCCGTCTGCTGGGTCAGGTGCCGGTCCCCAGACATAGGTTGAAAAAATGGGGGTTGGCTCGTCACGCGATCCGCGAGATATGATGATGCCGAGCGGTTCGTCCGACCGCTTCGTTTCTGAAGTCTTTGTCATTCTGGATACCTCCGTCATGCGTACACATAACGCACAGCAAGGGCCATCCGGTTGGCTGGACGAGGGAATCCTCAAGTCGTGTTACTGCAACGGTTTAGGCGTTCGGCTGTCGCGTGCGCTTACCGAGCAGTCGATACGAATAGACACGCAAATAGAAAATGCCCGTGTCAAACTGACACAGGCATTTCAGATCATTCACCGGGAGCAACGGCCGTTACGCAGCGCCTTTTCTCGCTACGAAACTCGTCGGAACTGAGCCGTGATGCTCCACTGACACCTGCCAACCGTGATACTGTGCGGACAGTTCTGCCATTGCAGGTTCGCTATCGCCAAGTGAACTCACAAGGTGCACACCACCGTCCCGCGTGACTTCCTTCAACAGCTCGAAGACTTCCTGGCGCTCCTCCTTCGACAATCCGGAGAAGGCGCTTGGTGAACAAACCACCGCACTGAGCTTCACCTCGCGCGACCACTCGCGGAGGTCTGCGATGTAGCCATGCACCCGATCGATCAAGCCTGCTTCTTCTGCCGCGTTGACGATTCGCTGAATCGAGTTCCGCTCGCTGCCAACGGCAAACACCTCGTACCCGTGCGCGGCCAGATAGCATGCGACGGCTTCGCAGTCGTCACCGCTGACAAGTACGTTGGATTCCGCTGGCGGGCGTATCTCTCGAGCGAGCGCGCAGTCTGGCGCAAAGCCCCAATGTTCCGGCCGCTGCCGCTCGCGCTGTTCCTTGAGTCGCTTTCGGCGCCAGGTCTCGTAGCTCACGAGGCGCAGCCTCTTGAAGATGATTCGGTCGACCTCTTCCCACACGACCAGTTCCGTCAAGGCGAGCTGTGGCTCATCACGCAACGCGCCTACGGCCTCATCCCCGAGCTTGAGGATAGTGCGGCGCGGCAACGATTCCTTGTACGCCTCAATTTCGTCCTCGACGTACAGTTCATATTCGTGACGGAGTGATCGCTGCGGGCGATTGGTCATGAGCACTGGAAGCTAGAGTACGAGCCGCAGCGCGCAAGGGGCTGCACACGAATGCCAATGACGGCGTGACCGTCGTTCGCAGTCGTCATGCTCATGTGTCGACGCTACGCTGTCTGTTCGGGAGCACTCAATCTGCTGCTTCAAGCAGCGCGCCTTTCAGATAACCAGTCTCCGGGATCGTAACGACCTCCGGATGGTCGATCGCCTGTCCAGTCAATTCTCGAAGCACGATTCGTCTGCCGCTGTCCGCGGCCGCATCGCGGAGCATGTCGAGGAACAGCGGCCGCGTCAGATGAAAGCTGCAGCTCGCGGTAAACAGAAGCCCGCCGGGCGCAAGCAGCCTCATTGCGCGCATGTTGATGTCCTTGTAACCGCGGACCGCGCCCGGCAACGACGGCTTGTTCTTGGCGAACGCAGGCGGGTCCAGCACAATGGTGTCGTACATTGTGCCATCCTTCTCACGATCCCGGAGAAAATCGAAAGCGTCGGCTGTCACGAAGTCGATGTTGCTCAGATCGTTCCGTTTCGCATTCTGTCCGGCGCGATCGAGCGCAGCTGCCGAGGAATCCAGTGACGTTACACGATCGGCTCCACGCGCCAGGTGCAGGGCGAAAGATCCGTGATAACTGAAGCAGTCGAGCGCGGCACCTCGTGCCAACTCCCCGATCATGTGTCTGTTCTCGCGCTGGTCCAGAAACGCTCCGGTCTTCTGTCCTGTCCACGGGGCGGCGAAATAGTGAATGCCATATTCCGTCACTTCGATCTCCTCGGGAACCTCCCCGTGAAGGAGGACTGTCTCTCGGACGAGTCCCTCTCTCTCCCGCGATCCTGCATCGTTGCGTGCGAGGATTCCAGCCGGCTCGAACAGTTCGATCAGCGCGGTCACGATCTGGTCGCGGAACGCCTCGATGCCTGCACTGGACAGCTGCAGCACGATATAATCGCCGTATCGGTCGATTACGAGCGATGGGAGGCCATCGCCCTCGCCATGGACGATGCGCCACGCGTTGGTAACCGGGGTAAGTGCTGTTCTCCGGGCAGCTGCTGCCTCGATGCGCGCCTTCCACCAGGCGCGGTCAATTGCCGCGTCCGTATCGCGCGTGAGCAGCCTCAGCGATATTTCCGACTTCGGGCTCCAGAGTGCAACGCCGAGTGCGCGGCCGCGCTGGTCCTGCACTTCGACGCAACCGGCTGTGGAATCCGGCGGCTTCACGATGTCGCTCCGGAAAATCCACGGATGCCCGGAGTCCCATCGACGGGCGCCGCGGCTGGATACGGTCGCTGCAGGTCGACGTTCGCTAGCTGACATGGCGCAAAGTACACGATTCTTGCGATAGGAGAGGCACAGATGAAAATCACTCACAAACGCTCTGCCGCGACCATTGCAGGAGCGGTGCCCATTGTAGCGGCTCTGACTGCCGTCGCTGTGGCGACTTTGCGCCAGCGCACGATCTCCGGGAAGTTCGAGAGACTGGGTGCCGCTGCGATGGAAGCCCTCCTCAACGCCATCGATGCCAATGACCCTGTTACCGGCGCGCATGTCAGGCGGGTCGCGAGGTATGCGCTGGTTCTGGCCGACGCCATGGGGGCCGACGCTCACACCTGTCACGTAGTTGAGCGCGTGGCGCTCTTCCATGACGTTGGCAAGATCCACGAGGCGCTCTTCGACGTGATTCATGACGACGGAAAGCTGGATCCTCACGAGCGCCGCGAGATTCGTACCCATCCGATACGCGGCGCTAAAGTGCTCGCGCCCCTTGCGGCGTTTTATCCCGACCTTTCGAAAGGCGTCATCGCGCATCACGAGCGCTGGGACGGATCTGGCTATCCGCGTCGCCTCAAGAAAACGGCGATCCCTCTCTCGGCGCGGATCGTCGCCATCGCAGATACGTTCGACGCTATTACGCACTCGCGGCGATATCGACCCGGCAAGAGTCTGGAAGTTGGCTTGACGGCCATCGGTGAAGGGCGTGGGACGCAGTTCGATCCGGAACTCGTTGACCTGTTTCTCGCGCCGCCGGTAATCGCTCGCATCCGCGACGAGATGCGCGCCGCGGCTTCACTTGAACGCGCTCCGAAGCGGCGACGCCGGTCGCCACACGGCGAAGACATCGACGTTCCGGATATAAGCTTCAGGTGGCGGGAGACCTCACCAAGACAGACATCGCTGGACAGAATGCGGAGGTGAGCGCGCTGAGTAGTCGAACGACCTTCCGAGCCTTTACAGCCCTCGTGACTCTCGCAGCCTTGCAGTGCTGTCGGCGCCCCGCTCGGCCTTGATCTCTCGTTTGGCCTGTTCGTGTTGAGCAAGCGAAGTCCGGAACTCGTGGTGACCATCTGGCGCGGCAACGAAGTACAGATACGGGACGCTGGCGGGCGCGAGTGCGGCGCGCAGACTCGCACCGCCGGGCGAGGCAATCGGGCCAGGCGGAAGGCCCGCGTATAGATAGGTATTGTACGGTGAATTGATCGTAAGATCGCGATACAGCACGCGATCGGTGTGTCGCCCCAGCACGTACTGAATCGTCGGATCTGCCTGGAGCAGCATGCCGTCCTTCAACCGATTGTAATACACGGCCGCGATCACGGGTCGTTCAGCTGGCACGCGAGCTTCCTTTTCGACGATGGAGGCCATCGTGACAATCTGGTGCCGGCTGTAACCCAGAGTGGCGGCTTGCGCATCATACTCCGGCTTCCATTCGCGCTCGAAACGCTTCACCATCTCCGTTATCGCGTCGCGCGCCGACGTTCCTGGCGCGAATACGTAGGTGTCGGGGAAGAGATAACCCTCAAGCGTGGCGGCTGGATCGGCGACTCGCGCGCGAAGCGCGGAATCACGGACGGCGGTATCAATGGAATCGGGAGAGGTGCTGAGCGCGCGAACCAGCACGGGCGTGATCTGCGCGATCGTGAAACCCTCAGGGATTGTCACGCGATTGATGACCCCGACGCCGCCGTTCATTGCACGCAAGAGATCCTGCCAGCGTGTTCCGTGTCTGAGGAGGTAGGTCCCAGCCTGAATCTTCCTGTCCCGCCCTAACGCGCGTGCATATATCCGGAACGCGAGAGGCGATCCGATAATTCCGGCCGAAGACATCGAGTCCGCCGCGACGCGGAATGTCGCGCCACGCGGGATGATCACGCGCACGGGATTTCCGGACGGTCCCGCACAGCCGCTGACTAACAGGGCAGCCGAGATCGCCGTGCACTGCAATGATCTGGATAGGGAAAGGTGGCGCATTGTACTAGCCAGGAAGACTCAATGCATGCTGTAAAAGCAACGCGGCGGCCATCGCATCGACGTCTCCCTTGCGTCCCCTGGTGGATCCGCCCATGTCACGCACGCTCCGCAGAGCAGCAGACGTTGTATATCGCTCATCGACGTACCGCACCGGCAACCCAGTTCGCTGCGCAAGGGCTGCACCGACCACGCGTACTTCCGCGCATCTTGGAGTTTCCTCGCCGGCACCGTCCAACGGTAAACCCAACACAAAGCCCTCGGCTTCCAACGCCTCGGCCCGACGGATGAGTTCCGCGACCGGTGGCCGCTTGCCGGCGCGGCGCTCTATGAAACCCGCCGGTGATGCGATTGTGCCCGTCGGATCGCTTATCGCGAGCCCGACTCTCTTGTCACCATAATCAACCGCCATCAGCCGACCGCGTGAACCAGCCATCACCCTTCCGCCATCTTTCGGAAAAATTCGGCATTGTTCCTGGTTCGCCCCAACTGCTTGAGAAGAAAGTCGATCGCATCAGTCTCCGGCATGTCAGCAAGGAACTGGCGAAGCAGAGTCGTGCGATTGATCTCACTCTGGTCCAGCAGGAGCTCTTCTTTCCGGGTTCCCGATTTGAAGACGTCTATCGCCGGATAAATACGTCGATC
Source organism: Gemmatimonadaceae bacterium (assembly GCA_039924445.1). Lineage (GTDB taxonomy): Bacteria > Gemmatimonadota > Gemmatimonadetes > Gemmatimonadales > Gemmatimonadaceae > Fen-1247. The sequence goes on along the minus strand of JBDTAW010000087.1, from coordinate 9,995 downwards.
CGCGATCTTGCGGTCGAGCACGAGTTCCATGTTGCCGGTGCCCTTGAACTCTTCGAAGATAACGTCGTCCATTCGCGAGCCCGTTTCGATGAGAGCAGTCGCGATTATCGTGAGCGAACCGCCGCCGTCGATGTTGCGGGCAGTGCCGAAAAACGCCTTCGGCTTCTGGAGCGCTGTAGCCTCTACACCGCCGGAGAGAATCTTTCCAGTTGTAGGCGCGACAGTATTGTGAGCTCTGGCAAACCGCGTGATTGAATCGAGAAGGATCACAACATCGTGACCAGCTTCAACGAGTCTTTTAGCCTTCTGAAGCACCATTTCCGAGACCTGCACGTGGCGCGCGGCGTCTTCGTCGAATGTAGAGCTTATGATCTCTGCACCGGGTACCGTCGCCTTGATCTCGGTTACCTCTTCCGGCCGTTCATCAATGAGCAATATGATGATCCGAACTTCCGGATGATTCTCGGAAATTGCGTTGGCCATCTTGGTCAGCAGGATCGTCTTTCCTGCGCGCGGGGGTGCGACGATGAGTCCTCGCTGACCCTTGCCGATCGGCGTCATGATATCGACAACGCGCATGCTGAGATCGCCATCCGCTGTTTCCAACCGCAAACGTGTATCGGGATACTGCGGTCGCAAGGAGTCGAATGGTATGCGCGTCCTGGTCGTGTCCGGCTCCAGGCCGTTTATCTGCTCGACGCGTAGGAGGGCGAGATATTTCTCCCACGGCTTGGGCGGTCGAACTTCACCAAAAATTTCATCGCCCGTTCGCAAATCAAATCGTTTGATTTGCGACGGCGACACGTAAACGTCGTCGGGTCCGGCCAGATAACTCCAGTCCTGACTGCGCAGAAATCCGTAGCCTTCAGGGAGAATTTCGAGCACTCCCTCTGCGCGCAATGACACTCCGGCATCAAGCAAGCTCTGGCCGATCTTGAGAATCAGCTCGGGCTTGGTCATCCCTTCAGGATGATCCATCTGAAGCCCGTCGGCCATGTGTTGCAGCTCGGTGACGGTCTGTCGCTTTAGTTCCGCTATCTCCACAGAAGTCGCTATTTGTGCATTGATGTTGTTGCCGGGCGCTGTCAGAAGGCGATGTAGCGCAACGGATGTCTCTTCGCATCCATTACGATTGAATCGAGCTTTACGTTCGCGATATCAAGCTGTTTCGCGAGCGCGGCCCCTTCACTCGATTTGCCGGCGTAACGTGCTATAGTTGCCCGTAATTGCGCTACAGCGGCCATTGTACTCCGGGCCTGAACTACGAGTGTAGAGTCTCGTCTGAATCGACCGAATTCGCCACTGCCAGTTGACGCCGCAGTGCCGATCGAATCGGCGAGCGCGCTTACTCGGCTGGTCTGCTTCCGGAGACTGGCGCTGTCACGGACCAGGCTCGCAATTGTCCCCTGCGATGCCAGTGCGCGATCAGCAAAATTGTCCATGGCGACGTGAACAGCCTCGGCTTGCTTCAGCGACAACTTGCGAAGCGATGCCACATTGCGGAGTGTCGTATCGAATTCGGTCTTCAACGTCGAGATGCTCGCTGCAATTCCGGTCACGCTGTCCGCAAGCGAAGATGCGTCCGCGATCCCTGAATGCGCCTCGATCTGGGTCCGCGCGCGTAGCGTGTCCCCCGCCTTTATCGGGGGAGATTGTGTAGTTCCCATCGTTATCGCGATCACCGGGCTACCAACGACCCGACCACTTGGTTGGATCTGAACATCCGAATTGCGCCGAATGTATCGCAGATAAGTATCCAGAACGTCCATGCTGATCGCGACGCGCTCCGTTGTGTCCGAAGAAGGTGGCCGGAGCTCGACCGATTCCACCAATCCTACCTTCTGACCAGCGAGGCGGACCTCGGTGCCATTCAGGACGCCGGCGGCGATATCGGTCACCATATAGATGCGGGATGTGTCGCCACGCAGGGCTCCGATGCGGGCAAACCGCATCACCGCGAATACGATTGCGGCGATCCCGATGAATACAAAAATTCCAACTTTTAGCTGAGACCAGTTTTCGGCGCGGGGCATGCGGCGGGGAGGGGTGCCGGGGTCGGGCCTGCGAAGGACACGTTGTGCTACTGCAGGGACGGGCGGGGAATTCAGTGCGCGCGGCGGGATTCGAACCCACGACCTTCGGCTCCGGAGGCCGACGCTCTATCCAGCTGAGCTACGCGCGCAACTATCTATCGACCATGTAAAATAACCGCCCGGCGGTCAAATGGGCGCCGAAATCTGTCATCCCGACGGAAGCGGTCGTCCCACCCCAAGCCGCCGTCCCGCCGGAAGCTGAGTCCCGCCGGAAGCTGAGTCCCGCCGGAAGCTGAGTCCCGCCGGAAGCCGAGTCCCGCCGGAAGCCGAGTCCCGCCGACGTAAGTCATCCCGCCGAAGGACGGGATCCACGGACGAGTATCAGTCGCACCAAAAGGCGCCACCCCCGCATTCGCGGGGATGGCGCCTTTCGATCCATTCTCAGCTTTGAATCGCTCCAGTCTACCGATCCGTATCGGCATCCATATCCGCCTCTCCATCATCCAGCGGCGGACTGTCCTCGCCCTTGACCTCGGCAGTACTCGGCACGATCGCCTTTCCGCCGTGTGACGAGAGGAAGCCATTCACACCTTTCAACTCACCCAACGTCGTGTGAAGCGCGCGTAGCTGAACGTCGAGCTGCGCCGACAGGATTTTATAGACCTCGAAAGCCTGATCCGTCGGTCGAGAAGCCGCGCCACCAACATCACTGCCCAGTGCCGCAATCTTGTTGTTGATCCGGATCGGGAAGTTGAGCGGATCCTCGCTGGCATGACTCTGCGTTTGATAGATCGCCTCTTCTATCGTGGTCAGCTTCTGCATGAAAGGCTTGCTCTCCTGATCAAATGCAGCACGGTCAGCACTGGAGAGCCCCTTCGCAGCTTCGCCCACCTGGTATCGAACGTTGCGCACGGTCCGGACAGCGTTGTTCGCTGCACTCAAGGTGTCGCGGATCTTGATGAGGAATGCGAACTGTTCATCGAGATCATGCTGCGTCGCGCTCGCGCGCGGATCCTTGAGCAGTTCAAATTTCTGCGTCTCAGTCACGCCACCTGTCGTCATTCGCACCGTGTACGTCCCCGGAGGTGCCATCGGGCCCGTCACGCCGCCACCCCAGAATACCAGCCCCTTGAATGAGACCGCGTCGGGATAGCGCAGGTTCCAGTCGAATGTGTTGAGGCCGGTTTTGTTCGCAACACGAGCGGTTTGCGGACCGCCGCGGCGACCACCTCTCGCCGGTTGTCCGGTCGCACCGGCGCGCATCAACTTCGCAATACTGTCGCGGTTGACGCCGGCTTTCTCGAGACTATCACGCATCGTAACGCGCTTGGCCGCGGCATCGATACTGTCTGCGCGCTGCGTTGAGTCCTGTTCGCTCGTAAAGTGACGGATCACGTTTCCCTTGGGATCCAGGAAATCGAGCGTCACAACCTGCTTCGGCGACTTGAGCCAGTAATACACTACTGCGCCAGACACCGGGTTAGCTGCACTCGGCGGATTGCCGGTCGCGCCGCTGTTTCCACCACCGTAGAAATTCGTGCGATATACCTTGCGGGGCGCGAACAAGTGAGCGCTCGACGCCATGATCGCAGGCGTGATCTGCCTGAGTGTGGAAATGTCATCCATGATCCAGAAGCCGCGACCATGCGTCGCCGCAATCAGATCGCCGTCCTTTATCGCGAGATCATGCACCGGCACAAACGGCAGGTTTCGTCGCAGTGATTGCCAGTTTGCACCATCGTTGAATGAAACCCAGACATCACGCTCCGTACCCGCGAACAAAAGACCGCGGCGTACGGGGTCTTCACGGATCGTACGCGTAAACTCGGTGTTGGAAATGCCGTTGACGATCTTCGTCCAGGTCTTGCCGTAATCCGTAGTCTTGTAGAGATACGGCTGCATATCATCAAGCTGATAACGATTCGCCGCTACATACGCAGTACCTGCTGTATAGTGCGATGGCTCGATGATGGAGATACGCGTCCATTCCGGCAAGCCCTTTGGCGTCACGTTCGTCCATGCCTTTCCGGCATCGCGCGTGACGTAGATCAGTCCGTCATCCGAACCTGTCCAGATCACGCCGGCCTGAACCGGCGACTCTGCAATCGCGAAGACAGTGCCGTAGTACTCGACCGAGGTTTGATCCTTGGTCAACGGTCCGCCAGACGCGCCGAGTGTACTGGGGTCGTGTCGCGTAAGATCCGGACTGATCGCAGTCCAGCGCTGGCCCTCGTCTGTCGTCTTGAAGACCACGCTGCTGCCCATGTACATGATGTTCGGATTATGGGGTGACAGCACGATCGGGAACGTCCACTGGAAGCGGTACTTGGCGTCCTTCGCGTCGTGACCCATCGGATTATCCGGCCACGGATTCACGTCGCGGCTCAACCCGGTATTGGCATCGAAGCGCGTAAGCAGACCACCGTATGAGCCAGCAAAAACAACATTTGGCGAATCCGGTCGCACGGCGATGTAACCGCTTTCACCGCCGCCTACGTCATACCAGTCTGCGACGCCGATTCCGCCTTCCTTTCTGCTCGGCCCGCACAGCGTGGAGCGATCCTGCTGCGCGCCGCACACACGGTAGGGGAAATGTGTCGTCGTCTCAACGTGATAGAACTGGCCAGTCGCCTGATACTCTGGCGTCCATGTTGCACCGCCATCAATCGTAACGGTCGCACCGCCATCATTCGATTCGATCATGCGTTGCGTATCGTTCGATGCGATCCACAGATCGTGATTGTCACCGTGCGGGACGCTGATCGACTTGAACGTCTTGCCGCCGTCGAGCGAGCGATAGAAACCAACGTTGGTGACGTAGACTTCGTCGGCATTCTTCGGATCTGCGAAGATGCGCGTGTAGTACCATGCACGCTGACGGAGCGTGCGTTCGGTGTTCAGTTTTGTCCAGGTTGCGCCAGCATCGTCAGAGCGGAACACACCGCCTGAATCGGCTTCGATAATTGCCCAGAGACGTCCCTGTTTTACCGGCGACGCCGTGATTCCGATGTTGCCAATGATTCCCTCCGGCAACCCCTTGTTACGCGTGATCTCCGTCCAGTGGTCTCCGCCGTCGGTCGACTTGAAGATCCCGCTCCCCGCGCCACCAGAGACAAGCTTCCATGGCTGGCGATACGCTTGCCAGAATGCCGCGTAGATCGTTTGCGAATCGAACGGATCGATTTCGAGGTCGGTGATCCCTGTGGAATCGTTCCGGAAGAGAATCTTCTTCCACGTCTTGCCACCATCGACAGTCTTGTAGACTCCGCGCTCCGGGTTTGGACCCCACACGTGTCCCTGGGCACCTACGTACACGATGTCGGGATTTTTTGGGTCGATCCGGACGCGCGATATCTGCTGCGTTTCCTTGAGGCCGACATACGTCCATGTCTTGCCGGCATCGGTCGACTTGAACACGCCATCACCGTTCGAGACGTTGCCGCGAATCGGTGATTCGCCGGTCCCGACATAAACGATGTCCGGGTTCGACTTGCTCACGGCAATCGAACCGATCGTTCCGCCGAAGTACTTGTCGGTCACCGCTTTCCAGGTGATGCCGCCGTCCGTTGTCTTCTGGACGCCGCCGCCCGTGGTGCCGAGGTAGTATTCGCGCGGTCGCGCGTCGGAGCCCGCTACAGCGACCGAGCGGCCACCGATGAACGGGCCAAGCTCACGCCACTTGAGAGCGGTAAAAGCGAGACTGTCGTAAGTCGGGGACTGGGCTTGAGCTGCGCCGACGGGCGCGAGCCAACAGGCGACGAACGCGAGCCCACCCAGGAATCTGCTGACCTTCACGAGCACTCCTCCATTTATGTACTGCCACACGCAATCAGGAAGTCCCGGGGGGAATCCCGGGTTCCACAGAGATAAAACCTACACATCCGGCCTACGCCTCGCAGCGAGTCCGTGTTGTGATCTGTGTCGGGAACTGGTTTGTGAAGTTGGCGTCACTCCCGGATAGATTTGTCGCATGACTTCATCTGCAATCAAGCTCACGGTTCTCCCGGGCGACGGGATCGGCCCCGAAGTGGTCTCATCCGCCCTCAAAATCATATCTGCGGCGGGTGTCAGGCTTGAGCCAGACGTCCAGGTCGCCGGCGCACAGGCATTTCAGGGCGGCGTCGAGTCCGGAGTGCCGGCTGACACCATCGCCTCGATCGAACGCACCCAGCTCGTCCTCAAGGGGCCATTGGAGACCCCGATCGGCTTCGGCAACAAGAGTGCGAACGTCACTCTCCGGAAACTGTTCGAGACCTTCGCGAATGTCCGTCCGGTCCGTGAGCTGCCGGGGGTGAAGACACCGTACGCGGGCCGGCACATCGACATCGTCGTTGTCCGCGAAAACGTCGAGGATCTCTACGCGGGCATCGAGCACATGGAAACGCCGGCAGTCGCCCAGTGCCTCAAGATCATCACTCGGCCAGGCTGCGAAAAGATCACGCGATTTGCATTCGAGTACGCAATGGCTGAGGGGCGCCACAAGATTCACTGCGCCACCAAGGCCAACATCATGAAGTTCACAGAAGGCCTGGTGCAGCACACGTTCGAAGACATTTCAAAGGAATACGCTTCGATTGAAGCTCGTCACATTCTCGTTGACAACGCTGCGCATCAACTCGCGATGCACCCCGAGCAGTTCGACATCATTCTGACTACCAACATGAATGGTGACATCCTTAGCGACCTCACCTCGGGACTGACTGGCGGACTCGGCTTCGCCCCGTCAGCGAATATCGGAAGCGATGTTGCCATGTTCGAAGCGGTGCACGGATCGGCGCCAGACATCGCCGGAAAAAACCTCGCCAACCCGACGGCATTGATCCTGAGCGCGCTCATGCTGCTGCGTCATGTTGGAGAAGGGAAGGCCGCGTCCGAGATCGAGCATGCGGTATTGGTCACACTCGAGAGCGGCGTGCGCACCGGAGATATGGAAGGGCCGCGCGCGGCATCGTCGACGACCGAGTTCACCGACGCGATCATCAGCAACCTCGGCAAGAAATCCCAGCTTGCAAAGCCGCGCGAATTCAAGCGCATCAACGTGCCCCAGGCGAGCAAGGAAGTTGGTCACGTGACCGTCGCAAGCAGATCCGTCGTGGGCGTTGATGTATTCATCGAATCACTCGAGTTTCCCTCGAAGATCGGCCCGGTGTTGCAGCGCCACGCCGAGGGCACGGGCGTGGACCTCAAGGTCATCTCGAATCGAGGCACCGCCGTCTGGCCGGAACTCGGACACGGCACGTCGCTGGTTGATGCATACCAGTGCCGGTTCGTTGGATCGGGTGCTGTAGGGGCAGATGTGACAGATGCGCAGATTCTGGATTTGTTGCAACGCATCTCGAACAGCTATCGGTGGGTGCACATCGAGAAGCTGCAGCGATTCGATGGCAAGGACGGCTTCAGCAAGGCGCAGGGCGAGTCGTAGCGCAGCGACAGGGCCGGAACGGCACGACCTTCAAGCCGGCCGTCCAGACCACGTTTTGGTAGCTTCGACTTGTAAGGCGTGAAGTCCTCTCGTCCTCCGGAGGCTACGAAGCAAGTGTCGCCCGGCACCGAAGCTGACCGCGTGCAATGCTGGCTTCCTTCAGATCCTGAACCCAGACCTCCGGGGTGGCATACAATCGCCGGCACCGATACCGGATCTCTGTTGTCGAAGCAGTACGCCACATCCATCTGGGACGACCCAGGAGCATTGGCGGCGTCGAGCCATGAATGGGTTGTGCCGCCATCGCTGCCCCGCATCCTGCGTAATACCAGCGGAGGAAGCGCGTGGTCATCTGTCTCGCATGAATTCGATGTTCGACTGTTGCGCCGCTGACCCAACGGCCGGTCTGACCAGCTGATAGCAGTCGGCAGATCAGGTCTGTTTCAGAACCGTTTATGCGCTTTGTTCCGATTGGCCCATATTTGGGGTTGAACGAGTGATCTCGAAGGATGTCCGCTCGAAACGCCATGTTGGCTCCGAACGGCAGGATTCCTTTCCCAATTCCCGCATCCAGCATCTCCGGCAGATTTTGCCCGTAGGCGGTGGCTACGAGGGAAAATGTCCGCTTCAACCAGTCCGGGGGCGCTGTTGTGAAGCGTGCGACGATTGGGCCACCAAAGACAGCCGCTTCCGGGTATGCGACGAACGCATCCATGTATGCGGTGAGCCACATGGCGTCGACGAGCGTGTCGTCGTCTGTGAAGATTATGTACTGGCCGCGAGCCGACTCAACAGCCATGTTTCGAGCGTTGCTCACACCAAGACGGGGCTCGGTGACGCAGCGTATCGGCAATCTTTGACGGAACTCGGTCGTGACGTCAACAGTTGCATCCCTGCATGCATTTTCGACGACCAGCAATTCCCATTCGACATCTGCAGGGACGCGCAGCGACGCTAGTTGCTCCAGTGATTCACGGAGGCTGGCTGCACGATTGTGAGTGGGTATTGCCACCGTCAAAAAGCGAATCGGATTCATAAGTTGGCCCTGTCTGTGTGTTGCAACGCCATGATCCAGATCCAGATGCGGCACTCGTGCGGGCCACGCTTATATTATGGCGCCAAGCAGCCATTATAGCGAACCTATTGTCGAGAACTGTGGGGTGGCATCGATCGACCCGATCGATTCGAGGCTGGATCGGCTTGGAGCAGCGGTAGCGATAGGCGCGAGAAGGGCCGCGCGGAATCAGAAAATTCGTTTCAACGGACAGGATTATGCCGCGCCCAGCCATAGCCATTAATCGTTTGAAGAAACTGGCCATTTCGGCAGTGATTGTCGGAGTCCTTGCGCTTCAGATATGGGTAATGATCCCGTCGACTCACCGTGGCGGATGGTACTGGCCATTCCTCTCCTACCCGATGTATTCAGTCGCGCATCACGCGTCTGATTCGGTGGAGATTCTGAGATTGGCACTCGCCACCTGCAGCGCCCCTGACCGTTTTTTCCCAGTTCCGGATTCCCTGGGAATCCCCAAGTTGAGCTTTCCCGAATTGCTCAAGGCTGTGGACAATGGCTCGAGCGCGGCTACTGCAACACTTGACGCAGATATTCTGTCGCGCTATTCGCGCGCCTGCCGCGGCCGAATTCTTGTCAGGTCGGTGCTCGTCGGTACCTATAATTGGACCGACAGTCTGCCGGCGCCCATCGTCGGTCGCGAATGGAGCGTGCGGTGATACGTGGCTGGAATGCGTATTGGTTCTCGCCGGGTCGCCTTCTCGATCTTGCTGCGTTCCGTCTTGCACTCGTGGCCAGCGAACTGGTTCTGTACTTCCCGGCGCTGTCCGGCCAACTCGCAATGTCCAGACAGACAGGTCACCAGTTCGTCCCGCTTCCGGCGCTGAAAGTTTTGTTGCTCCCGTTTGTTCCGTGGGGCTCACGCCCGTCGCAAGAGCTTTTAATAGTCGTCTGGTCGGTGGGCGTCTGTGCGGGCGTTTTTGCCTTGATCGGCGTACTCGGTCGCCCTGCGTTGTTCCTGTTTGCATGGTCAACGACTGTCCTGAACGCGCACTCATACTCGTACGGATCGGTGCATCATCCCGAGGCAGTGATCGTCATCTGCCTCTGGTTGCTTGCGCTTTCACCGTGTTACCAGGCGCTCTCGATTGAAGCGGTCAGAGTGCGGTTGAACGATGCAGTCGCGAGCATGCATTTTACCCCGATGCGAGACGCGGCGCCGCGGACCGATCAATTCGCTCTGTGGCCACTGCGTGTCGCGCAATGGTTTGTCTGTCTCATTTATCTCTCGGCCGCATTGTCGAAATCCATGGCCGGCGGTGTGGGCTGGTACTACCCCTCTACGCTTCGGTACTACCTCATAGATGATGGTATGAATCAGTCGCGCCACATGGGACTTCTTTTAGCCAGCCATCCGGATGTACTCTCGGTGCTGGCAATTCTCACGGGCGTCATCGAACTCTTTTTTATCCTGGTAATGTTTTTTCCCGTTCTCACTTGGCTATTCGTTCCACTGGGTGCGGCGATG